>PBPL01000090.1 GCA_002724675.1 Deltaproteobacteria bacterium
ACGTCCCGTACGAACATCGCGAAAGCGACGTTGCAGGGGTGGCGCCAGCGGCACGTTCTCCCCAGGCTCAGGCTGCTTCAGCAGCAACGCTGAAGGCAGCGAGCATCGCTTCGATTGCCGCGTCGTCGACGTCGAGGTGGGTCACCGCGCGAAGCGCTGTGGGAGACACCGCTGTCAAGTGCACGCCCTGCTCCGCGAGGCTGGAGACAAAGTGGGAGGCGGCAAGGCCGGTTGCCGTCACATCGATATAGACCATGTTCGTCTGCACGGAACTCAGGTCAACGTCCACCCCCGGCACGTCGGACAACTCCTCAGCTATTCGGCGTGCTCGGCGGTGGTCCTCTGCCAAACGTGCCACATGGTTCTCCAGGGCATGAAGACCTGCGGCGGCGAGGATGCCTGCCTGGCGCATCCCCCCACCCAACATCTTGCGAAACCGATGCGCACGGTCGATGAACGCTCGACTCCCAACCAGCACACTGCCCACGGGACAACCGAGTCCCTTGCTCAAGCAAAAGGAGATCGAGTCGAACGGAGCAGCTAGTGTCGCCACATCCACGTCCTGGGCAACTGCCGCGTTGAAGACCCGCGCGCCATCCAGATGAAACCTGAGGCCATGGGCCCTCACGACCCCTTCGATCTGAGCCAGACGGTCGACAGAATAGACGGTTCCTCCCCCCCGATTGGCCGAGTTCTCTAGGCAGACAAGGCTCGTATTGGGGAAATGCGACAAGCCCCCTTCAGGACGAATAGCGCCCGAGACCTGCTCAGCCGTCAACAAGCCCCGGTCGCCCTGGACACACCAGGCGGAGATCCCGGAAAGAGCGGCATAGCCGCCCGCTTCGTAGAGGTAGATGTGGGACGTGGCTTCGAGAACCACCTCATCACCGGGCTCCGTGTGGGTTCGCAGCGCCACCTGGTTGGCCATGGTTCCCGATGGAACAAAGAGCGCGGCCTCTTTCCCAAGAAGGGCAGCTGAGGCCTCCTGCAGACGCAAGACGCTGGGGTCGTCGCCGAAGACGTCGTCCCCCACCTCCGCAGTGGCCATGACCTCACGCATTGCTGAAGTGGGGCGAGTGACGGTGTCTGACCTCAAGTCGATGTTGTTCATGGCCGCGCATCCTAGCTCGAAAGTGACTCAATAAGGCGCCATATACCCATCGGCCTCGATCCTTCAGAGAAAGTCGCTATTCTTGCGTTCCTCGATAATTTTCCGGTCGGCCGCCGGCAACGAAATCGTGAAAAGGAAGCCCTGCACGATGTCTGATCCCGCCAGTAAGAATACCCGTCGACGTATCGAGTCCGGAGACCTTGCAGTCCCCCGAACTGAGATCTCTCTAAGCGACGGAAGCACCTTCTCGACCTATGAGACATGGGGGCCAGAGGGGCACTCCCCAACCGACGGACTCCCAAGCCGGCGCGCTGAGTGGACTGCACGACGCGTCGAGCGAGGCGATACGAACTTCTCGCAGATGCACTGCGCTCGGAAAGGCGAGATCACCGAGGAGATGGCCTTCGTCGCGGCTCGAGAGGGCTGCTCCCCGGAGCTCGTACGTGACGAGCTAGCCAGGGGTCGCGCCATCATTCCGGCCAACATCAACCATCCCGAACTGGAGCCCATGATCATTGGCCAAAAGTTCAAGGTGAAGGTCAACGCCAACATCGGCAACTCCGCCGTCTCATCCTCCATTGATGAAGAAGTCGAAAAGCTGCAGTGGGCTGTTCGATGGGGTGCAGACACGGTGATGGATCTCTCCACTGGGAAGAACATCAAGGAGACCCGGGAGTGGATCTTGCGCAACAGCCCGGTTCCCATCGGGACTGTTCCCATCTACGAGGCTCTCGAGAAGGTGGGCGGAGTCGTCGAGGACCTCACGATTGAGGCCTACCTCGAGACACTGGAAGAGCAAGCCCAGCAGGGAGTCAGCTACTTCACGATCCACGCAGGTGTGCTGCTACGCGCCATTCCACTCACGGTCAAGCGCACCTGCGGCATCGTGTCCCGCGGGGGCTCGATCATGGCGAAGTGGTGCCTCGCACATCACCAGGAGAACTTCCTGTACACCCACTTCGACGCCATCTGCGAGGTCATGAAGAAGTACGACGTGGCCTTCAGCTTGGGGGATGGCCTGCGGCCAGGCTCCATCGCAGACGCCAATGACGACGCACAGTTCTTCGAGCTGGAGGTCTTGGGAGAACTCACCAAGCGCGCTTGGGAACACGACATCCAGGTGATGATCGAGGGACCGGGCCACGTGCCCATGCACAAGATTGCCGAGAACGTAGAGAGACAGATGCGCGTCTGCCACGAGGCGCCCTTCTACACACTGGGCCCGCTGGCCACCGACATTGCGCCCGGTTACGACCACATCACGTCCGCCATTGGCGCAGCGATCATCGCGCAGCACGGCACGGCCATGCTCTGCTACGTGACGCCGAAAGAACACCTGGGCCTTCCGGACAAGGACGACGTCAAGCAAGGAATGATCGCCTACAAGATCGCGGCACACTCAGCGGACCTGGCGAAGGGGCACCCCGGAGCCCAGGAACGGGACAACACGCTCAGTAAGGCCCGCTTCGAATTCCGGTGGGAAGACCAGTTCAACCTCGGTCTCGACCCGGACACGGCTCGAGCATTTCACGACGAGACGCTCCCCCACGAGGGAGCAAAGGTCGCTCACTTCTGCTCCATGTGCGGGCCAGCGTTCTGCGCATACCGAATCAGCCAGGAAGTCAATGAGCTGGCAACCGGACCGGAGTTCACCCAGTTGGGCAATCCGCATGCAGAAACGCAACCTGAAGCACCAACGGCAGCCAGTCCTGACACTCTTTCTAGAGACCAACTCGACGAGGAAATGAAGAAAAAAGCAGAAGAGTTCCGGGCGGGCGGAGGCGAGATCTACGTTCCTGTCCGCGGCAACACATCAAGCTAAATGGGTGTCCGGGACGACTGACGACAAGAGCAGACGTCTCGTATTTCGGGACCGGGTATAGACAGCCTGCGTATCCATTCATGGGGCCGTGTCTGGACGGCCTGGGCATCCCCAATGGTTGACCACGCAAGTCACAAAGGTGTAGATGGTTGCCCCATGATGAAACCACTTAATTTTCTCAGCGTCCGTCTCTTTGTCCTCCTGCTCTCGGTCCTAGCGGTTTCTGCATGTAGCCAGAGCGCCCCGGAACCATCGGGCGATCCAGGTTCAGCACTCGGCTCCGCCTCTGCCAGCGATGACGATGCAGAAGGAGACCTCAGTGGACTAGGCGACGAGGCCACGATGACCGAAGCCTTTTCGGTGGCCCGCTCCGTGCTCTACGGCGAATCCGCTGGCAACACCAGCAAGCTCGCAGCGCTGCCCGGACGACGGGTCTTTATCTGCGCCTACCAAGACAAGCCACGCTCGATCTGCGCCACGGACTTCGGCTCGGATCTAGCGCAGTCCGTCCGCAAAGCCGCCGAGGCCCTCAAGAGTAGCGCCGCCGAGGTGGTGGGCGAGGACCGCAAGGACTCTATCCGACTCAAGATTGACGTGGTCACCAACGCCTCCTCCGCCACGTTCAAGCGCAGCATGGAGAAGCTCAAGAAGCGTGAGATCGCCATGTATGGCTACTGGGTCAACTCAGGCTCTGAGGTGTCCTGGATCCTGCCCACCGAAGTCTTGGAAATGGGTCTCTACGATGACAGGAAGGGCAAGAGGGCCATACCTCGACGGAGGGTCATTAAGGCGTTGGCCAAGCGGAATCCTGGGCTGGGAGAGCTCCCCGAAGAGTTCGCATACGACAAGATCCGTACGACAGCTTGGGTAGAAGACGACCAGGCCGAGCCGGGGCGCCCTGGGATCTTTCGCCTCTACCGTCTGCACCACTATGAGTTCGACACCATCACACCGGATCTGCTCTTGCAGCGTACGGTCTGGGCTGCGGACTATCTAATCTCGTCGATCGCAGCCGACGGGAAGATCCGTTACCGGTACAACCCGTCCACGAATAAGGACTCCTCGTCCTACAACCTCCTGCGACACGGCGGCACGACCTACTCGATTCTTCAGGCCTACGATCGAACGAAGTTCGCGCCCTATCTCGAGGCTTCCAAGGCGGCCATCCGCTACCTATTCAAGAACTCTCGTCGCGAAGAGCGTGTTGGACCCTATGGAGGCGGTGACTCCATGTACGTGGTGGAGAGCCCCTTCATCAAGCTTGGGGGCTCAGGGCTGGGCCTGGTCATGCTCGATCAATACGTTGAGGCAACAGGAGACAAAGAGTCGTTCATCGACGAGGCACGTGCCTATGCTCGGTTCCTGGTCTCGCAGCAAAAGGAAGATGGGGAGTTTGTCTACTTCGCTCCCATGAAGGTCGGGGGCAAGCCAAAGGACGAGACCTCCCTGTACTACCCCGGAGAAGCCATCCTCGGCCTGATTCGTCTGTACTCCTGGGACCGGAACCCGCTGTGGCTCGACACGGCAACTCGGGCGGCTGACTGGCTGATCCACGTCCGCGACAAGGGCAAGACTGAGAAGCGTCTCGCCAATGACCACTGGTTGATGATCTCTCTCTCGTACCTGTACCAGTACACAAAACGGGAGGACTACCTGTTCCACTCCCTCGCGCTCTCGCGATCCGTGGAGCACCAGTACCAGAAGAACCTCCCCGCATCTGAGAAGTACAGGGATTACCGAGGGGGCTACTACGATCCACCGCGCTCCACTCCAGCAGCCACGAGAGGCGAAGGCCTGGTGGCCGTGCTGGACACCTGCAAGATTGCAGGCAAGGCCTGTGAGTGGGTCCAGGAGATGCTCATGGAGACCGTCCGACACGAGAATCTCAGTCAGTACGATCCCCAGATGAGCTTCTGGATGAAGAACCGGAAGAAGACGTTCGGTGGCTGGAGCGGTGGCATCACGGATCCGAACATTCGGAATGACTTCGTACAACACAACATGAGCTCCATCCTCGGCACCGAGCGTCACCTACGTGCGGCCAACGGAGTCAAGCTGCCTGGTGGGCCCGCTTGGACGGAGGAGAACCTCAAGGGAGCAACCCACCCCGGCGTTCCAGCGGAGCAAATGAGCGCGCTCCGAGAGGCAACGATGAGGTATCGAGGCAAGACTCAGTGGGAGAACTAGAGGGCGCTCTGCACCTGCGCTCCCAGGTAGCCGGACCACTGGAAGGACCCCGGTGACTTACGACCTCTTGCTTCGTAACCGTGGCGTCTCCCGCGTGATTGTCGGGGTCCCCGAAGGAGAGGTCTCGTCAATCCGCGCCCGACTGGAGACTGGCAACGGTGATGTGATCACCCTGGCTGAGGCGACGCTGTCGGCGCTCGTTCAGGCCTACATGGATGTGTTCACCCACCCCTCTCGACAAGCGATCGAGTTGTGTTCGGAGCCTGCAGGCTCCGGGGAACCCGACCAGATTGCGCCCAGGTTGGTCGAAGGAGCAACAGAAGAAGAAGCACTACGTAGAGAGCTGGCCGCAGGCCCCTCTGGGCACTCGCTCATGGATGACGCGGACGACGACGAAACAACGTCAATCCAGCGTTCTGAGGTCCCCAAAGGGGAAAAGGACTTCTCTAGTCCATTGTCCATCGATGACGGTCCCGTGTTCGGCGACGTAGCAACACAACACAGCACACCGGCACCCATCGACGCAGACTCCTCGATTGAGGAGCCGGGGCCCGGCTCCGGCAACGACGACAACCTGTGAGACAGCCACGTTGAGGCTGAACACGAGGGCCCCCGTGCTGGCGCTCTTGGCCGGACTTGCTCTGCCGCTCGCTGGTTGTGCAGCCCATCTGGGATCGAACTCCGGGGAACCGTTGGCACCGGACTCGATACTTGTATGCGACCGGGCCTATGAGCCCACATTCGTCGACCTCGTCGACAGCGCGAGAGAACGGATCGACATCGTCCAGTGGGAGCTGCTCGACGGGGTCGCCACGGACGAGATTATCGAGGTCCTGGGGGCCGCAGCGGACCGAGGTCTGGCCATCCGTGTCCTTCTGGACGAGGAGATCTCGGACAATCACACTGGGGTCGACCGACTGCTGGCTCGTGGCGTGAATGCAAAGCTAGATAACAACGCGAGCGTACGTGTGCACGCCAAGATGGTCGTAGCCGATGGAGAGCAGACGCTTCTGGGGTCGACCAACTGGTCCACCGCCTCCATCGACTACAACCACGAATGCAACGTGAAGCTCAAGAATTCCGGCTCAGCCTCGTACCTCGTGGCCTGGATTGACCAGCTCTGGAAAGACTCGAGCCTAAGGCAGCCCCCAGCCCTCGAACAGAGCAACGACGCCAGGCATCGCGCCCTGGTGAACGATGGCCTGTTGTCACACCTGCTAGAGCACATCGAGGCGGCCTCCGAGAGCATCGACTTCACGATGTACGCCACATACCTTCAGCCCAGTGATCCTAGCGCTCCCGCCATGCAAGTTTTCGCGGCGCTAGCCTCCGCAGCCTCTCGGGGTGTGCTCGTACGAGGAGTTGCTGACTGGAGCGACTGGAACCCGGGCAACAACGAGTCCAACCAAGATGCCGTGAACTGGCTCGAAACACGGGGAGTCGACATGCGCTGGGAGCAGCCCGACGTGTTGACCCACGCCAAAGCATTTCGAATCGACGACGGCCTCCAGATCCAGACGGCCAATGTTTCCAGCGGAGGCCTAGCCTACAACCACGAAGCTGGAGCCTGGGTCACCGAGACCAGCGTGCGAGAGGACTTCCAACAGTGGTTCGACGCCCTCTGGGCCGACAGCCAGGACACTCCGCCAGCACGCTAACCGTCGCAGGCCTGCGGCCACCGAGCACGATAAGTAGCTACGAAAAAGAGCCCCCGACGGGCCCTGCTTGAGAGCAAGAGCCCTCCGTGATATAAATCGCATGCTTCGCTCCAGCGAAGATCTTGCGCCCCCCATCCGTCGGCTGGCTGTGACCGAAGAAACCGTTGAAGAAAGTCAACCCCAACCTGACGACGATGTCGTCGTGCTTGTGGCTGCGCTCTCTGAACAGGCTGCGGTCGACTTGATCGAGGCGGCACTGCCGCACGCGACCCACCTGAGGCCCTTGTGGGAGCGCATTCTTGTCGGCGGCTATGACGGACAGATGGCTATTGGCGTACCCATCACCACCAAGGTCACCAGCGACACAATCGAAAACCACTCGCGGCACCTTTACTCGCTTCTGAACCTTCTTGGGGTTCCTCTCGTGACCTCGCCCATGGCGCTGAGCACACTAGAGATCCCGCGTAGTGACTTGAGAGCACTCAAGGGCCCAATAACCAACTCATCGCGTAAGGCGGCTGAGAAGGCGGCAGCAAAGGCAGCTGAAGCTGCAGCAGCCGAGGCGGCAGCAGCCGAGGGCGGAGAAGCCGAAGCGACCCAAGAGGCTGAGGCTACGGACGGAAAAGACGACTGATTCAAGGGAGTTCGAGTGCTCCTTGGATGCCCACAGTCACCGACGCTGTTGAAGTCGGCCAAGCTCCTTTTCCAGTTCATCCAGACGCTCCTCGAGAGTCTTCACCTTCGCTTTGAGTTCCCCTTCTGTAGGGGCCGGCAGGCTGTCGTCTCGACTCCGGATCCGCTCTGTCGCCACACGCGCGCGCTCTCGGAGCGGGCGGAAATTGTCTCTTCGCCTCAAGGCCTCAAGCGCCGCGATCGAACGACTATCGCCTACCGCATCGAGGACGGCCACGGCCGTCTGGCGGGTTCTCAGGTAGAGATCGTCCAGCATCGGTTCTGCCGCACGTGCAACACGACGAGCAAGGTCCCTGCGTTGTTCCCCGGGGTCCTGACGACCCACCAGCCGAGCAGCCGCGTGGAGAACCGTGTGCCGCAGCCTGTGAGGCGTCCCGGGAACCAAGACTCGCTCCAGCGCAGCCAGTTCATCAGACCGTCCCCATCGACCCAGGATCTCGGCCGCCGCTCGCTGGAGCACCCATTGATCTGTGGCCGGAGCTCGGAGGGCGGCCAGGGCGCGAGGCCGCACCGCCTCCTCCTCAAGTCGGGCCAGAGAGCGCAAGGCCTGAGCCCGTACGTGCTCCACAGGGTCGTGCGCCAAGACCGAGGTCAATGCGCTGCGCACTGCCTCACGCGGAAGTCCCAAGCCCAGCGCCCGCGTCATGGCGAGTCGCACCTCCGACGAGGAATTACTGGTTCGCTTCTCCCGCCGAAGCGCCTCGACAACAGCATCCACTGAGCGTCGGTCCCGCCACTCACCGAGCACAGCTGTGGCACGAACGCGAAGAGCGGCGCTGGCAGAGCCATCGTCGAGTATGGAGCGAACGGCCGAGAATTCGCTATCAGTCGGCTTGCCCTCACGAGCCTTGAGCGCATCCAAGGCCACGAGGCGCGCGTAAGCAGCCGGGCTTTCCAGTTGCGCCACCCACTGAGCGGGCGGCTGAACCTGCTCGACCTCGGCCAACAGCCCGCCCCTCGGATCGACTGCGACATAACGCAACGTGCCGTCAAGAGGGAGCACGATCGACGCCTGCAAGCCATCCATCCAGATGACCTCTCTCCGAGAGGACTCGCTCGTGACCACATCCACCTCAATGGGGAGGGTAAAGCGAGGCACCAAGCCCTGGACCTCCTGAGTCTGAGCAATGGTAAGGGTCAAGCGGCCATCGCCATCATCCACGCGCTGACTGACCTTCAGCTTGGGGTGACCGGCCAGGTAGACCCACTGATCAAAAAACCACCGTAGGGGCTGTCCCGAGACCTCCTCCATCACACGTCGGAAGTCTTCGGTTTCCACCAACGAGTGCTGATGAACCTGCGTGTACCGTCGGATGCCCCGAAAGAACACCTCGTCTCCGAGCATCACCCGCAACATCTGGAGAATGGAGGCCCCCTTGGAGTAGGGGTTCGCGACAGCATCGCTATCGCGACGGTTGAAAAAACGTAAGACAAGAGGCCGCGGCTGTGTCTTATCCCTTCGGATCACGCTTCGAAAGCGGTTTCGGATCCGACGGGCGTCCGCGTCCGCGCCCGCTTTGCCCGAGTTCTCCCACCACAGCCCCTCAAAGAACGTGGCAAAGCCCTCGTTAAGCCACATGTGGCGCCAAGTGCGGCAGGTCAACTGGTCCCCATACCACTGATGAGCCAGCTCGTGCGCCACTACGGCCTCGCCAAAGCGTCGATGCTCCCGGGTGCGCTCTGGGTGGAACAGCCCACGATCCATGACCGTCGCCGTGGTGTTCTCCATGCCCGTATAGATAAAGCGCTGCACAAAGACCTGGCGATAGAGGGGATAGGGGTACTCCACCCCGGTCACTTCAGAGAAATAGTCGAGCATGGCGACCGTCTCGCCTACGACTCTTGACGCCGTCTCATCGTCTACGTCGGGCGGCAAGTGATAGTAGACAGGACGATCGCGCCACTGCTCTTCCACAGTCCGGTATGGGCCGATGGCGACAGCCACCAGGTAGTTCACGAGATCCTGGTCTCGGAAGTTGAAGTGCCAGGTGACCCAACCGTCCTCACCTACGCGTTGCTCCTCTACGACACCATTGGAGACCACCGTAAATTGCTTCTCGACCGTGAAGCGCCCTTCGTAGGTGAATCGGTCCCGGGGATCGTCGAACGACGGAAACCAGTGTCGATTGTCGATGTCCTCGCCCTGGGACCAGGCTTCAAAATAGCGATCGGGTGAGTCCGGGCCCGGGCCTCGGAAGTGCAACCCAGTCGTGGGCTCGGCGGTGTAGAGGAACTCCAACTCCGCAGCCTGCCCCAAAGCCAACGGCTCTGGCAGCGTCACCGTCACCGAGTCGCGGCCGGTACGAAACCCTGCCGAACGACCATCAACCAACACATCGGTGATTTGGAGAGCGACCTGGTGGAGGTCTACGTGAGCTACCTCCGGACCAAGAGCACGGACCCTATGCGTAGCCTTGCCAGAGACCTTGCCGCCAATGACATCAATCCTCAAGTCCAACGCCAAGTGCTCAATGTCCACAGTCCGAGCCGGCGCCAAGGCCGCACGCCCTTCGGACTGGAGAGACCCGAGGCCGGACTCTGGACCCCCGGACCCCAGAGCCAGTGCTGGCCAACAAAGGCCAGCTGTCAGAAGACCTCCTGCCAAAACCACGGAGCAGACAAGGGTGTGGCCAGGAGCGTCGAAGCAGATCATGTGAGTTCCAAAAACATCTGTCGGTAGCAGGCCTGGTGGGTCGTGCGGCGACGAGAGGAGCGCGCCGGCCTCTGAGCATCCAACCGAGGTCGCAGACTCTATCACGGTGGTGCCGCTGCTAAGCTGTAAGGCTGTATCTATAGGCCTCCCACTAGGAACAACTCGTGGTCTTCGCCCCCCAGACATACCCACTGGCGATCTTCTTTGGCCTGATCTTCACGATAACCGGTTGCCAGGTCGCTTTCGAAGGGGACGACCCCGGCGAGTGCGCCGATGGTGCCGACAATGATGGGGATGGCTTCTTCGACTGCAACGACTCCGAGTGCACAAGAGCCCCCAACTGCACGTCCACCGAGGATGCAGATGGCGACGACGACACCAGCGATGGCGACGACGACGCCACAGGCGACGACGATGACGACGATGCCACAGGCAACGACGATGACGACGACGCCACAGGCAACGACGATGACGACGACGCCACAGGCAACGACGATGACGACGACTCGAGCGATGACGACGACTCAGGCGATGACGACGACTCAGGCGATGACGACGACACAGGCGACGACGACGACCCAGGCGACGACGACGACTCAGGCAACGACGACGACTCAGGCGACGACGACGACTCAGGCGACGACGACGACTCAGGCGACGACGACGACTCA
>PBPL01000091.1 GCA_002724675.1 Deltaproteobacteria bacterium
CAGCCATCTTGGCGTCGCCGTATCGAATCAAGCGCGCGGCCTCTCCGATGGAGTGGCTGCCCGTAGCGCAGGCACTCACATGGCTGAAGTTCGGTCCCTTGGAGCCGAGCAGGATGGACACATGGCCGGCTGCCAGGTTGATCAGGATCCTGGGAATCAGGAATGGCGAAACCCGCCGTGGTCCTCGCTCGTGGAGCAGGATCGTGCCATCGCACAGAGAGGCCAGTCCGCCAATGCCCGAGCCGATGTAGACAGCTACATCGTGGGCGTTTTCGTCCGTGATCTCGAACCCGCTGTCCTCCATTGCCATGGCGGTCGCGCCGATGGCGAACTGAAGGAAGCGGTCCAGCTTCTTGACTTCCTTGGGGTCGATCCAGGTCTCGGGTACGAAGCCCGGGACTTCACCACCAATGGACACAGGGAACTCACTCGTGTCGAAGTGGGAGATCTTCCCAATGCCAGACTTGCCTTCGACCAGGCCATCCCACAGCGCCTCAGCCGATAGGCCAAGGGGTGAAAGGGCACCCACTCCGGTGATCACGACGCGGTTTCTCAACGGACGGCCTCCTCGAACTGGATGGTCTCTGTTGGGCTGATGGCTAAACCAATGTAGGTCTCAAGTGCACGTCGGCCGGAGTGCTGGGAGCCTCTTGGCATCCCTGCAATCCGGCCTCTTTGTTGCTCGGCACCGGTCAGCGCCGGCAAGAGCGCAAGCGGACTACTCGCTATGAGCCTTGATGTAATCGATTGCATTCTTGACGGTCTGGATCTTCTCGGCTTCTTCGTCAGGAATGTCCATCTGGAAGGAATCTTCCATGGCCATTACCAGTTCGACGATGTCGAGGCTGTCTGCTCCAAGGTCGTCGATGAAAGAGGACTCAAGCTTCAGGTCATCGGTACCAATCTGCAACTGCTCTGCGATGATCTGCCTTACGCGTTCCTCGATGGACTCCGACATAGCTCCTGCTCCCTGCCCGTCAAACCACCAGGGACCTCTCTAGCCTCTAGGCTCGAATCCGAGTTGTAATCGGATTGCCGCGGTCCCGATGGTCTTTTTGGGTACTCTCTAACTTATTGGAATCAAAGGATTATTCTTAGATAAACCAGTTTGGTTGAGGGATTGTACTTCCCCCACTTGGGCATTTCAACAAGGGCTTCGTATCAACTGCCGGTTCCCAGGCTTCGTTCGGTCAGACTGGCTTGAATTCGCTGCAAGAGACCGTGCTCAGAAATCTGCCTCGCGAAACGAATTGCTTTCGCGATCTCGGTGGACTCGGCGGCTCCATGTCCGATGACCGCGCAGGCATCAATTCCCAGCAGAATGCCTCCGCCATATTCCGAATAGTCGACCTCTGCCAGAGCCTCACGAAGGGATGGCTTGAGGAGCAGCGCTCCTGCTTGCGACATTACGTTTCGATCGGATGCCTCTCGAACAAGCTTGCGGAAGTGACTGATGATGGCCTCGGCGGTCTTGATCAGGATGTTGCCCGTCCAGCCGTCGGTGACGATGACGTCCGCTCGGTTGGTGAGCAGCTCGCCGGGTTCGATGGGCCCCGTGTATTCGATTCCTGGGAGGTCTGCGAGAAGAGTCGCGGTCTCTCGGGTCAACTCCGTGCCCTTTCCGTCCTCTTCCCCATTGGACAGGAGTCCGAGGCGCGGCTGGTCGATGCCAAACGCGGCCTGCATCAGGGCCGAGCCCATGAGTCCAAAGTCCGCGAGATGGTCCGGCCGGCACTCCGTGTTGGCGCCGACATCCAACAGGACCGCTGGACCCTCCCTGCCCGAGAAGAGTGCGCTGATAGCAGGTCTCCGCACCCCCTCGAGTCTCTGGCACACGAACATGCCCATGGCCAGAGCTGCGCCTGAGTTGCCCATGGTCACCACTGCGTCTGCCTGGCCACTCCGGACCAGCTCAAACGCGACCCTCAGGGACGAGTCCTTTTTTCTGCGAAAGGCGTCTCTTGGGCCATCGTCCATCTCGACGACCTCAGAGGCATGGTGCAGGTGCACGTTGGGCGGAAGTCCGCCTTGTGTGGCGATCTCATCGCGGAGCACCGCCTCGTCACCCACCAAGATGATGTGCAGACCGTCTTCGGCGGCTTCAATGGCTCCTTGAACCGTAGGGCCAGGAGCGTTGTCACCACCCATCGCATCGAGGGCTATGCGCACGTCAGCCGAGTTCTCGGAAAGGGGAAGTTGAGGTGGGGAAGTCTGCGAGAGCTTCGAACCGCTGGGGGGCCCAAAGCCGCCTGATAGAACCGGAAGAGGGCCCTACTGGAACGAAGGGCTCAGACTTCTTCGATCTCGAAGACCTTGCGGCCGCGGTACGTTCCGCAGGCCTTGCACACACGGTGTCGTGCCTTCCACTCACCGCATGTCTCGCAGTGAACGAGGGCAACGTTGAACTGCAGCGCATCGTGGGACCGACGCTTGTCTCTGCGGCTCTTGCTGGTCTTTCTCTTCGGGACTGCCATGTCCTACTCCTGGCCTGATCGCCACTCTGGGGCTCAAAGCCGCGCCATTATCTATGCGACTTGTCGCCTGTCAACTGGAACCGTAATTCTGGTCGAGCTCCAACAAGGTCCTGGGATCAACTCTTGCCCAGCTTCAAAGAGGCCAAGACCGCCCAACGCTCGTCAATTTCTGGCTCGCAATGACATTCTTCGTGATTGAGTAGGGCGCCACATCGCGAACAAATTCCCTTGCAGTCATCCTTGCAGAGGGGCTTTACAGGCAGCGCCAGTTGGAGCTCCTCCGCCAAAATGGCGAGGACATCGAGTTCAGTCCCCAGCAACTCTTCTCGGTCCAAGTCACCGCGCTGAAGCTCCACCTCTCCCTCCTCGTTGGAGGAAGGAGCTTGTTCGCGGAGCAAGAGCTGCCGAAAGTTGCGGTCCAACTTTTGGGCGAAGTCTTCCGCGCACCGGGAACAAGTCTGGGTCACGACTCCGGTGATTTGCCCATCCACATCGACCCGTTGGGGGCTGACTTCGAGCTGGACACGAGCGGCTCCTGATGCGGTTCCAGAGGTGCCCTCGACGAGACGGTTCAGCGCTTGCTTGAACGGCCCGAAGGTGTCGTCGACGTCGATTTGCTCGTGACCGTCGAGTAGATCGGCCAGCGCAAACTTTAGGCGGGGTGCGCTCATGGTCTCAGAGGAGAGGGGCCTGGCTCTCGGCCGGGGAACTGTCGGCTTGAGCGGCAGCCTCGCGGGCTAGGGCGATGCCGGTTCGAAGACGATGCAGGCACTTGTCCCGCCCCAGTGCCGCCAGGGTCTCGAACAGGCCCGGCGAGACGGTGCTGCCGGTCAAAGCGACGCGAATGGGCTGCGCCAGCTTGCCCATCTTCAGATCGAGTTGCTCCAGTACCTGCTTCAGCGGGGGCTCGAGCGCGGACTCAGTCCAATCATCGACGCCTTGTAGGGCTGCCAGCGCTGCTTCCAGTCGAGGGAGCGTGTCCCCATTCAGGAATTTCCGCTTCGCCTTTGCGTCGTCGTACGCGATGCCGTCCGCAGCAGCCCAGTAGAAGTGGCCCTGATCCACCAAGTCATTGAGTGTCTTCGCGCGCTCCTTGAGGGTCTCGATGCGACGAGCCATCAGCGCATCTGGCGGTTGGGCCGGGTGACCTGCGGCCTCTACCCGGGGTGCGATGGCTTCGGCCAACTGCTGCGATGTCATCGCCGTGATGTATTGGCCATTCAGCCAGAGGAGTTTTTCCGGGTTCCAAACCCCGGGCGACTTCCCGACGCCATCCAAGCTGAAGTACTCAACCAGCTCGTCGATGGTGAAGATTTCCTGGTCTCCGTGGCTCCAGCCGAGACGGGCGAGAAAGTTGACCAGCGCTGGAGCGAGATACCCTTCGTCGTCGTACTGCATGACGTTTGTGGCCCCGTGACGCTTGCTCAGGCGCTTCTTGTCAGGCCCTAGGATGAGCGGTGCATGAGCGAACACAGGAGGCTCGAAGCCCAGGGCTTCGTACAGCTGGATCTGCTTCGGGGTGTTGTTTAGGTGGTCGTCCCCTCGCACCACGTGGGTCACCTCCATCGTGGCATCGTCCACCACTACGACGAAGTTGTAGAGCGGGTCACCATTCGACCTCACGACGACCTGATCCGAGAGCTCCTTGTTTTGGAACACCACTTCGCCGCGAATGAGGTCTTGGACCACGGTGGCGCCGTCCAGAGGAGCCTTGAGCCGCAGCACGTATGGGGTGTCCGCGGGCCACTCGTCGGGGCTCAGGTCGCGGCACTTGCGATCGTAGGCAGGCTTTCGCCCTTCCTTTTGTGCAAGCTCTCGCTTCTCTTTCAGCTCCTCCGCCGTGCAGAAGCATCGATAGAGATGCCCGCTGTCGATCAGCCGGTCGATGTGCTCCTGATAGACGGCCTTACGCTGGCTCTGGAAGTACGGAGCATGGGGCCCGTCCACCCCCGGGCCCTCGTCCCAGTCCAGCCCCAGCCAGTGAAGCCCATCCAGAATGGCCTGGATAGACTCGTCGGTGGAGCGGGCTGCGTCGGTGTCCTCCACTCGGAGGATGAAGCTGCCGCCATTCTTTCGAGCGAACAGCCAGCAAAACAGAGCGGTGCGGGCTCCTCCGATGTGGAGGAAGCCAGAGGGGCTGGGGGCGAAGCGGAGTCTTGGGGTGCTCATGGTGTCTTCTACGCCTTGCCAAACTGCTAGATTGCAGGCCAGCCGCGCTTCTAACACCCGCCCCGGAGGCCGTCAATTCGCACTCTCAGTCCCTCCCTCGCTTTGTTGGCCGCTTGTAGCTCTCTAACCCTGCTCTTGAGCCCAGCTCTCGCGCACGCCTTTTCCGTGGCCTATTCCGAGGGCGACGATGGGTACCCGTTGCACTGGGAAGTGGATGGGCCCATCACCGTCGAGCAGCACTACTTGGGTGGCGGAGGCATGCCCATTGCTCTCTTGCAGGGCGCTGCTCGCAACGCGCTGCTGAGCTGGGCGGACCTTGCTGGCTCCGATGTCTCTTTTGAGGAGCAGTGGGTTGGCCTGGGGAGGCCTTGTCCCCACGGTCTGCCAGCCTCCCACGCCGATCGTGCCGATGATGTGTGTGGTGGGCCGGTGGAAGAGGTCGATGGTGCGTCCACGTTGTTCTTTATGGACTCGATCTGGCCCTTCGCCACCGAGGCCATCGCTCTGACCACGGTCTCGTATGCGGCCGAGGGGCAGATTGTGGATGCGGACATCGCGTTCAACGGGGTGGACTACGACTGGACCGTTGGCAATACGGACGTGCACACGGACTATGAGTCCATCGCTCTTCACGAGGTGGGCCACCTCTTGGGTCTGGACCACTCTCAGGTGCAAGGGGCGGTCATGGTGCTCGAATACGATCAGGGAAGCGTGAACCGCGAACTATCGGATGATGACGCAGAGGGCCTCGCGTCTCTTTATCCGTGTAGTGGTCCGGCTTGCCGGGGTGTCGTCGACTACGTGAGTAGTGGGTGCAGCGTGGTGGACCCTGGGGCCGCGGGGCTGGTGGAGCGGCGGGGTGAGAGCAGCAGGCGAGCGCTGCTGTGGTTGGTCCTCGTGGCAGTGTCGATGCCGTGGCGCCGCAGCCGGTGCGGGCGCAGCAGGCGCGGGCGCAGCAGGTTGGTCAAGGGCGTGGTGACGCTCGTGCTGGCCATCGGTCTGGGCTCGCTGATGCCATCGTCGTCCTACGCGAGCACCGTCCTTTTTCTCTCTGTGGACGATCTGACCGACCGTTCAGAGGTGGTGCTTCGGGGTACGGTCGTCGATCGGTCCTTCTATCGCGACGGCATTGTCTGGAATCGGGTGATTGTCGAGGTGTCCGCGTGTTGGCGCGGGGACTGTGGGGAGTTTGTAGAGCTGGTTCAGCCGGGTGGGTGGATCGATGGGTTCGGTACTCGTGCGTTCGGGATGCCCACACTGCGCCCGGGGGAGGAAGCCATCTTGTTCCTGTCGTCGTCCAGCAAAGGTTCGCTGCGGGTCGTGGGGCTCACCCAGGGGCACTTTCGAGTTGCTGAAGATGGCTCGATCAGTCGGGACCTTGAGGGCATGCATCTCGTTCGGCCCGGTCGCCACCATGCAACTGATGCCGAGCCTCGCGTTCAAGGAGTGTCCGTTCCCAGCACCGCGCGCGATCTCTTTGAGCGGGTTGTCAGACGCTGAGTGGGCTCAATGGGCTCCCCGGGGTAAGCCAAGCTGCGTCTTGTGTCAGTCGTCGTCGACGATCTGAAGGGTTCCACCGGGCCCAGGTCGCAATCCGGCGCGCCCGAGCGCACTGACTGCTGTGTGGCCAATCAGCGCGGGGACCTTGCGTAGGACGGCGCGAGCCTCGGCCTCAGACGACTCTTCCCAGCGGGCTAGGGCGGACCGCTCACGGTCGAGCGCTCGTCGCTCCGCTTCGATGGTCGCGAGCTTTCGTAGGCGAGGGGCCATGCGACGCAATTCGGTGGCCGCGCGGTCCATGCGTTGCCACCGCCCGCGATTCCACGATGCGACGGCGGGCAGACTGCTCCTGGCACACAGCGCTGGCGGGGACCACCGCTCTACAGGGTCCTCCAAGTCGCGCCGTCGCTGTGCCGGTGCGGCGTATTCCCATCGTAGAGTCACCACCGCGGCGTCCGTGTCGAAGGAGGGTGTCTCCAGGTCCAGAGCCACCAGCCGAACCAATCGTTCTTGACCATAAAAGTCGTCCAAGAACGGCGGGAGCTCGGCTCTGTCCCCGGTCAACCGGATCAACACCGGGAGTGCGTCGAAGGCTTCGCCTCGGCGGACGGTGCCCAGCTCGAGTGTGTCCACGCGGAAGCCATGCTCGGTGGCGGTCTCGTGGAGAAAGTTGCGCACGGGCACCTCGTCGTCCACGCGCAGCAGCTTCGGGCCCCGCGCTTCGGCACTCTCCCACTCTTGGCGCAGAGCTTGTGTGGCTTCTTTCTCCCGCTCGAGCCACTTATTGGCCTCGCGGGTACGCTCCTCGCAGACTTCCTGGGCGCGAGCGATCAGGCGGCCCTGACGGAGTGTGGGCATGAGCAGCGCCAGGACAATCCCGGCCCCGCCAACCAGTACGAGGGCAGCTAGGAGGCCATCGCTCACGTAGCGGGGCAGGGGAGGGAGTTCGTCCATCGACCCTTGTTGTAGCAGTCAGGCCGCCTCCGGTGGAACCAGGATGCATGGCATACTCAGCCGCTGTCCGAATGCGGAGCGTTTTTCCCACTCACTCATTCTTTCGTCCGACGCTGACTCTGGCCGTTGTTTGCGGAGCTGTTTTCGTGCTCTCCGTTGCTGCGGGGTGTCGCAGCGCTCGGGTTGTTCCTGAGTCGTCAGGGACCGCGGCGCAAGGCACCGGGACTTCCGAGCCTGCGGCGGCGACACAGGGGGAAACGGTATCGACAGAACCAGGAGACAGCCCTGGTGGTGTCGTTCGCGATCTCAGCAGCGGAGTTCAGCTGAACTTCCCTGCGGGCTGGACCGTGGAGGCTACCGGCGGCGCTCTTCCTGCCACGGTGATTGGTCCAGGTTCGGTCCCGGTGCGAGTCTCCATGCGCGCCTGGGATGGTGACGCTGATGCGCTGCAAGCCTCGGTAGCTGGCTCCTTGACCCACCTGTCCAGCGGACCCTACGCGAGCTTGGAGACGCTCGCTGACAGCCCACCGCTGGTGCATTCGACGCCCTACGAAGATGACGATGGTGACCTGGCTTTCGCCTGGTTCTTTACGGTGGCCGGTCGGGGCTTGGCGATCGAGGCCCGGATCCCCGCCGCCGACTTCGAGAGTGGTTGGCGCATGGTGGATTCCATTGTTCGTTCAGCCTCTCGCAGTGTCGGGGGGGGCGGATGAGCTCGATGTTTCGCCGCTTGCTTCTCCCACTGCTGCCGGCGCTGTTGCTCGTGGGCTGTGCCCATGGTGCCGCCACGGCTGCTCGGGACCTGGCCATGAGTCAGGATGCGCTGTGGAGCTGTCGTTGTGCTGCTACGTCGATCGCGACGGGAATCGACGGGGCTGGTGGCGCTCCCAAGCTGTGGGTCGCAGCGAACAACAAGGTCTTCGAGGTGAGCGCAGACGGTGAAGCTACCGAAGTCTGGTCCTCTCCTCGGTTCTCGAGGATTCTGCGGCTGGAGGCTGCCGATCTCGACCAAGACGGCAGCGACGAGTGGGTCGTCTTGCTGGATACAGGTCGTATGAGGAGTCGGGTCGTCGCGCTCCGTGATGGGGTCCGAGTGCTGGTGGGGAAGCCCTGGAACGGTTATCTGCGACCGCTTCGAGGTCCGTCGGGAGAGCTGACCCTCGTGGGTCAACGTACAGGTGGCGATCGACCGTTCCTGGGACCCGTCTTTGGTGTCGAGGTTGCGGCGGACCTGAGCCTCAAGAGTGGGGCATCCCTCGGCTTGCCCCGTGACTTCCCCCTCTTTGATTTTTTTTGGCTCCCCGGTGTTGGGGAACAGGGAGCTCGCCTCTTCTCCCTCGAGTCCAACGGGCTTCTTGCTGAGAGGAATGCGGTCAGCCCAACTCAGGTGTTGTGGTTGTCTGACGCCCGCTTCGTCGCTCGGCCGCTCCAGGTGGAGCGGGAATACCGGGGCATGCTGGGAGACTACCGTGACGGAGTCGTTGACTTCGCTCCTCCGGTGGTCTTGAGCGGTGGTGGCGATCAGCCTGACCGGGCCTACGTGGTCTCGCAGCCGCCTCGAGGGCCGGTGGTGGTCGAGGGCTTCATGCTGCCGCGTGGTGGAGATGCTCGGGTCTTGGAGCCGGCTCCACGGGGCCTCTCTGAGCTAGCGCGTACGCCGCTCATGGGCCGAGCCGTGGCTGGAGTGGCTGTTTGGAAACCCGAGCCCCACGAAGAAGTGGGAGCCGCCTTGGTCTGGACCCGGCTGTCGGGTGGAGTCGTTGCACCAGAGACCCGACTGTTGCTGTTTGACCTCACAACGGGCGATCTAGTGACAGGTTTCCCCGGCCCCATGACGGTGGGGCAACCTGAAGAGGCCTCGTCGGTGGAGTCGTCGGCTACGGAGTCGGCGGTTGCGCCGGGGGAGGAAACTCTCCCCGATAGCGGCGCCGACGCAGCGCAACCAGCACCGGCAGCAGAGTAAGGACAGCCGGCATTGTCCCCAGGCGGAAGACCTGGCGGTGCGCGACTCGCGTGGTCGCTACACCGTCAGCGCTGACGACGATGCGATAGTGCGCTTTGTTGGTGCTATTGGTACCGACGAAGCCACATTGGAAGCCGGTATCTTCGGGCACCTCCGAGGGTGTTCCGCTGCAGCCCCCGGACTCCAGTTGATCCTGGATGTCGCAGCCGCCATCGCCGCCGCC
>PBPL01000092.1 GCA_002724675.1 Deltaproteobacteria bacterium
AAACGGAGGACGTTGATTTCGATGATGACGAGAGCTTCGACGACGAAGACGAGAGCTTCGACGACGAAGACGAGAGCTACGACGACGAAGACGAGAGCTACGACGGCACCGACTACGAAGACGCCGAAGAGACTCTCTTCAACATCAAGATCTCGGGCGAGTTCAAATTCTCCTGGAACAAGGAGAAGTTCTCCACATTCAGGGACCCAGCCGGGACCCTTCGATCCTGGTACGAGTGGAGAAGGGTGTACGAGGCCGGAACGATTCAGCACGAGCTTGGGCTCGCCTGTGTCGAGGACGAGATCCGCATCGTTTCCCACCCGGACACAAAGAAGATCCACAAAGGGGGTCGGGAAATCGACTTCAAGACATCGGCTCCTATTTCGCGGATCCCAAAGTGGAACAGGACGCGTGAGGACTTCCGGAAGTGGGCACAACGCAAAGAGGAGAAGTACGGAGGGGAACGATATCTCTACTTCTCACCGACAGCCGACTTCCCCCGAGAAGCGGAAGACACCATCCTATGGACTGTGGGTGGAGTGGGTGGAGCTAGCTTGGACCCCTCGACCGTCGTCGAGCTCGAACTGGCCATGAAGGCTGCCTTGAAGTCGATCAAGAAGCTCGGAGTCATTGGGAAGGCGCTCAAGGTAACGCTCAAGGTGCTGGACTGGTTAGAGGTCCGAGTCCCGTCCAAGGTGGTATCCAGCAAGGGAGCGTACACAATCAATGCCGCATTCCGCTGCACCGATGGCGAGGTCAAACTGAAGAGCCTGGACACCTCGTTTCATGACGAGAAGCCAGTCTTCACCGTGAGCATGACTGCGTCCCAAAACCCGCTACCTACTGCCGCGAGTGAAGACGTCCGGTGAACGCTCGACGCCACTCCATAGCCAGGCCCATGTAGGCACCTACGAGCCGAGATGCTGGCCTACGAGGGCAAGCACCCAAGACACATGGGCTGTTAATCAGGGGCCAGTGGGCACGCAGGGCTCAACGGAACTCCAACCTCGTCGGCGAGCTGAAGCTATTTTCTTGCTTCTGCAATTGAGTTGCTATAAAAACAGCCCATCACGAACCATCCAATGGAGGCCATCCCCCAAATGACCCCTCGATTTCTTCTGCTCTCCGTCGCCGCGCTGGCCCTCCTGGCTGGCTGTTCCGACGTCGAAGACCATGACCACGATCACGACCATGACCACGAGGTCATCACCACAGTAACCCTGACGTTCACGGCTCAGGCCTCGGGCGATGAGGTTGTGGCCACCTGGGCCGATCCGGAGGATGACGGCAGCCCGGTCATCGACGACATACAGCTCCTCGACAGCGAGGACTATGACTTGGTCGTGTCCTTCTCCAACGAGCTGGAAGACCCCGAAGAGGACATCACCCCAGAGATCGCTCGTGAGTCCGAGGAGCACCAGCTCTTCTTCATCGGCTCCGCCGTAACCGGCCCCGCGGGAACGGGCTCCTCGGCGGTGGTAACGCACGCCTACGACGATGCTGACTCTGACGGCAACCCCGTCGGCCTCTCCAACACCATCACCACCGACGCTGTGGGCAGTGGCGTGATGACCGTAGTGCTGCGACACCTACCCTTCGAAGACGGCAGCTCGATCAAGACGGGCACCCTGGCTGACGATGTCGCTGAGGGTGGCATCGATGCGCTGCCTGGAGCCTCCGACGTAGAGGTAGACTTCGACCTTGAGGTTCTCTAGCGCCGAGACAAAACGGTTCGGATCCCGTCGTGGAGGGGGGGGCTCCTCGTGCTGCCAACAAGTCCGAAAGGGGCTTGGCTGTGCCTGCCGGACAATCACGCTGTCAGCGCTCGTCGCGCTGCTCCCCCCGGCTGTAGCTGTCGCGGCCAAGCCAACGGCCCCTGTCCCCCTTGGCGAGGTAGTGGCTCCCTACCCAGACCAGGCGCTCCTGCGCGGGGTCCACGGCGACGTCGTCCTCGAGATCGAGGTGGACGCTGAAGGCGCTGTGACCAGCGTCAAGATCATCGAAGGTCACCCGCTACTGGCTGAGGCCGCCACCCAGGCGGCCCGCACGCTGCGCTTCGAGCCAGCACGCAACACCTCGGCTGAAGCAACTCCCGGCCGCACACAAGTCACCTACTCCTTCGCTCCGCACCCACACAGCGTGTCGGAAACGGTAGAGGTCGTCGCGAAACATGAGCAGCCCGAGGACGATCCCAAGGCGATCACCACCCTGAGCGAAGAGACTCTCCGCCGGCATCGTGGACGGGATCTGGCCGAGACCCTCGAGGACGTGCCCGGGGTCGTCATGGCCCGAGGCGTCGCGTCGATCGGAAAGCCGGTCATCCGCGGCCAGCCGGAGCGGCGCTTGCTTCTGGTCGAGGGCGGCGTACGCCACGAGAACCAGAAATGGGGGATCGATCACGCCCCAGAGATCGATCCCTCCGGAGCGGGCACCATACGGGTTGTTCGGGGGCCTGCGGGCGTTCTGCACGGTCCGGACGCCATGGGTGGAGTCATCCTCGTCGAGCCGCCGCTGATGCCCTTCCAGCCAAGCTTCGGCGGCGCCGTAGACTTGGTGTTGCAGACCAACAAGCCCTCTATCTACGGTGGGGGGCGCATCGAAGGAATGCCCGCCGCCACTCCAGGCCTGAGCTTCCGTCTCGAGGGCAACTACACGCGCGGCGGACCCCAGAGCACACCGGACTACGTGCTCGGCAACACCTCCAGTCAGCAATGGAACCTTCGAGGCGCCGTCCAATACAGCACTCCTGGGCTCCGGGTCACCGTTCGCTATCGACACTACGATCTGCGGGCCGGGGTGTTCTATGGCGTCCAAAACGCCACCCCTTCGGCCTTCCAGTCCCAGCTCGAGAGCCAGACACCGCAGGGGGCAGAGCTGTGGAAGAAAGACTGGGCTTGGGAGCGCCCGTTCCAGGCGGTTGCCCACGACCAGGTCACCAGCGAGGTCCGCGCTCGACTCGGCGTCGCGGGATCGATCCAGGCGCGCTACTCCTTCCAAAGGAACCATCGCCGCGAGTTCGAGCAAACTCGCAGGTCAATCGAAGGGCCCCAGTACAACTTCCAACTGCGCACGCACAGCCTCGATCTTGGCTGGGAGCAGCCAATCGCACCCATCGGTCCGGCCACCGGTACGGGTCAAATCGGCCTGACAGGCCTCTTCCAGGAACACGTGTACAACGGCCTCACCCTGCTACCGAATCACCGCTCGCTGAGCGTTGGTGTGTTCGGCCTCGAGCGGCTCACCTTCCCCCGAGGGATTCTCGAGGCTGGGGCCCGTTACGACCACATGAACCGTGCGGCCTTCTTCAGTCGTAACCCCTATGAACGCCATCTGGCGCGTGGCACCCTCGACGCGGAGGAATGCATCGAGAGTGACGGGCGGAGCCAGTGCCCATCGCTATTCCACGGCGGAGCGCTCGCGTTTGGAGGGGTCCTGCACGCCGTCCCGGGAATCCTCGACCTCAAGCTCGACCTCTCGTCGGCCTCCCGGTTTCCCAACACGGACGAGCTATATCTCAACGGCAGTTCTCCGACCTTCCCGGTGTACGCCATCGGCAGCCCAGACCTCGGCGTAGAGACAGCCTGGGGCCTTTCACCAACCCTCGGCTTCTCGCAGCCATGGTTGCACCTCGAGGTGTCCGGGCACCTGACCCGTATCCAGGACTACATCTACTTCGCCCCCGAGCTCAACGAGGACGGCAGACCGCACATCGACGTCACGGTTCGTGGCGCCTTTCCCCGCTACAGCTTCCGCGCCATCGAGTCGATCTTCTACGGCGTAGACGGTCACCTCGAGATCGGGCCCGAAGCGGTCATCGGGCTCGTCGTGTCGGGATCTGTCGTGCGCGGACACAACATGGCCAACGGCAATCACCTGGTGGGAATACCCCCGGACCGCCTACGCCTGGCAGGCCGCTTGCAGCCAAAAAAACTGGGCCCCCTCGAAGACATCCTGGTCGAGGCGAACGTGCTGTTCGTGGGCACCGTGGCGAACCGCCTCGACCCAGCCGAAGATCTCGCCCCCGCTCCGCCTCCCTACGCTCTGATTGGGGGAGCCATCGGCGCCTCTCTGCCGCTCCGAAGTCTGAGACTCTCGGTCCACCTGGAGGCTCACAATCTGCTCGATGCCGCATACCGAGAAACCATGAGCCAGATGCGGTACTACGCCGACGAGCCTGGACGGGACATCCGGATCAAGGTGGGACTGGATTTCTGAGCAGAAGCCCCTGCCACCCATCGCCGCGCAGGCCGGAGCGCTCCAATTCACAACCGCCAGGCGAACTGCCCAATGGGGAGGAGTTCCAGGAAGACCCGGTTAGGAGCAACGACAAATTCTCGCACTTCAAGATTAATAGCGATTTAATTGCTATAGTGCTGAGGATGCCGGAATGGTCCGGCGTAATCATCATGAGAAGCCAGCTATGCGCATACTTAGTGTTCTTGTCCTTACTCTTTCAATTTGCGGATTCGTGACTGCTTGCGGGTCCGGTTCAGAGGGCGCGGCCGGCGACCCCTGCCACGATGACGGCGAGTGCTCCGGCGACCTGCACTGCCACATCGACGATGGCGCGGAAGAAGGAGAGTGTGAGGCCGACGACGATGACGAGGCCGCAGAGTAGGCCTTAACAAAAACGGAACCGTTCGCCCGTGGAAGCCCTGGAGGCAGCCACGGGCGAACGACCACTCAATCCGAGAGGCAGTTGGAGCAGGTCCCCGTAGCTCGTACCTGGAACTGGGCCCCCAGCAGCGCCTTGGGAAGCTCACCGTGGCGAGCTCGGATCTCCAAAGGCGGCAAGCAACTCACCGCACCGCAGTCGACACACAAGAAGTGCGAGTGGTCATCCGTGACCGCCCGACAGGAATCAATCAACTCATAGCGCCAGACTCGGTCGCCCAGATCCATACGACGCAACAGCCCACTGTCGGCGAGGTCCGAGAGAATCCTCCAGACCGAGGCCTTGTCGTGCACGCCCTCAGGAAGATGCTCCATGACCTTCTCATGCGTCATCGGTAAGCGCTCCTCATGGAGCACCTCGAGCACACCGATGCGTGCAGCCGTCGCGCGGAGGCCGCGCTCTCGTAAGAGCGTTTTAACTTCGTCCCTGACCTGCTCGATAGGGGTGCCCACAGCGACCTCCAGGCTTCGTTAAAGCTACCACGGCAGCTTGTGCGGCGGACCACAGGGAGCCCTGAATAACAGCACCAAATCGCCATATGTTCTTCATCGCGACACAGACATCAGAGGCCTCGAACCCAAGCCGCACCCACAGAAGTCCGACGCAAGTCTGCAGGCACTCGCGACGGAGCCGCCTTGGCACGAAACATTTAGCAACAACTGATCTATCGCAACCCAATAGCAAGCAAATGCTGGGGCATCTAAGGCGGCGCACCGGTGCCGACCAAGAACTACCTCAGAGAAGGAGCCAACGATGTATCTAACCTGGATGGACCGCACCGGGAGCGTCGCAAGCGCGACCTGCGCAGCCCACTGCCTCATACTTTCCGCGGCTCCTGCCCTCCTTTCCCTACTAGGACTGGAGTTCCTGAGGCACGAAGCATTTGAGTGGGGCCTCTTTGGGCTTGCCCTGAGCGTGGCAGCGCTCGCCGCGGGGCTCGGCTACCGAGTTCACCGCAGCCCGTGGGTGCTGGGCAGCTTTGGAGCAGGAATGGCGGTGCTGCTGGCAGGCCGACTTGGTGAAGCGCTTGCGCTCTACGAAGGCGCCGGTCTCCTGGCCATCTTGGGAGGGCTACTACTCGTCGTATGCCACCTCAGGAACATCGGCAGCATCCGCGCCTGCAAAGCAAGCTGCTGCAGCCCCTGAAGCTGGGGAGTATGAGCGACGGAGTGTCTCCGCCAGGCGGGGTGGGAGAAGCTGTGTCTGTGCCCATCGCTGGGCTCCGACTGATGCTCGCACGAGCTCACGCCTGGACCGTTAGACTTGTTCGAGCACCATTGGGGACTAGGACGTATGAAACGAAGCCTACTGTTGGCAGCGGTTGCAGTGGGCCTGCTGCTGGGCGCCGGCTGTACTGCCGAGGGCGATGACGACGACACGCCGAGCTACCCAGACATCGAGCTGTACGACTTCGACGCCGCTGCTCCCTGGTTCTCGTGCCCCCAAGGCGACTCACTCCCCGAGGAGGCCACCGTTGTCACCGCCTTCGAGCGAGCCGACCAGAACTTCGGCAGCGAAAACCTCCGGGAGATCGAGACCACCGCCAACTTCCCCGAGGCCGGTGACTGGGCACAGGTCGGTCTGTGGTTCGAGCTCGATTGCCCCGAAGGCGGTGTGTGCGACCACTGGGACCGGGCGGGGAGCGTGCAGCTCGTCCTCAACCCCGAGGCCGCCCCCGAGGAGCAGGAGCAGCTAGAGCTCCTGCGTCACGTCACCCCCTACCGGATGGGGATGTGTCAGTTCGTAGACGTCACACCCCTCGCTTCGCTGCTACAGGGTCCACAGACGCTCCGCTCGTGGATCGACACCTGGGTGGGGCCCGGCCACAGCGACGGCGACGGCTGGCTCACGACGGTCCGTTTCGTGTTCTATCCCGGGCCTCCCGCCGGAGCGGACGAGGTGCAGAACGTCTGGGGCCGACGCAGCATTACCGTCGGGCAGCTCGACGAGGGCCAGACCGTCGACGACCAGATCCAGCCGGTGGTCGTCAGCATCCCCACAGACGCCGAACGCGTGGTCGCCCACATCACCACCACAGGGCACTCCTTTGGCAACAGCGGCAACTGCGCGGAGTTCTGCGAGATGCAACACAACGTCCTGGTCGACGGCCAGCCCAGCTCCTGGTCCGGCTGGCGGGACGACTGCGACGAAAATCCTGTGTCCCCCCAGGCGGGAACCTGGGAGTACGGCCGCAACGGCTGGTGCCCCGGCGCCATCGCTACAGGAGGGCTGCTCGACATCACCGACCACGTGGTTCCAGGCGAAGAGTCTTCACTCGACCTCCAGATCCTTCTGTCCAATGGCTTCGAGTACAACAACATCAGTCCGGCGAGCTTGCTTCCCTACACCTACGTTTCGCTCAAGCTCTACTCCTGGTCCGAAGAGTGAGGCGGCGGACTCGGGGACTACAGGTACCTGGGTCACGACGAGTAAGCGATGACTCAGCAAGCCGCCGACCAACTATCACTCCGCGATGCCTTCAGGCACCTGGGTGACTTGCCTATCTCCAGGCGACGCTTCCAGAACATCGCACTGTTTCGCCTGGCCATCGCGATTCCCTTCGCCGTCCTTCCAACCCAGCTCTACATGCGCCAGATGCTTCAGTTCGGCTGGAACCCACAGTTTGCTACCTGGCCTGTCAACATCCACCTGGTAGCTCTCGTGCTCTACCTGGTCCTTAGCTGCACCCTGGCCTGGGTGGCCCGCGCCGGAGGTGACCTGAGGGCACTCCGCGGACTCAACCGACTGAGCATTGGCGCCGAGTTGATCACCAATCAGGCCTACCTAGTCGCATTCGGCAACCTCGACAACTACTCGGTGAGCTTCCTGATTCTGCTGGTGGTCATGTACCGCTTGCTGTTCGACTACCGCACAGCCCTGCTCACCTTAGTGGTCGGCGTGTGCCTGTATGTACCGTTCGCACTGTGTGAGATCTACGCACTGCTCCCCGCCGCCTCGCTGTTTCCCTTGCAAGCATCTCACCCCATTCGCTCCGATCCCAAGCTGTGGCCACAGGTCATCATCTCGGTGCCACTGGTCGCCAGCCTAGCCTTCACGGTCGCCAACTACGGCATGAACCAGAGCTACAAGCTGCACAACTACGTGACCCGCTCGGTGTTGCAACGCTACCTGCCCACCGCCCTCGTGGATCGGGCGGCCCGTGGGGAGCTACAGCTCGACGCGGCTCCCAGACGACGAACCGTGACCATCATGTTCACCGACATCGTCGGCTTTACCGGACTCAGCGAGCGGCTGGGCCCCGAAGCCATAGGGGATCTGCTCAACCGTCTGCTCGGTGAGATCGCAACCCTGGCCTTGGAACACGGCGCCACGGTCGACAAGTTCATCGGTGACTGCGTCATGGTGGTCTTCGGTGCGCCCGAGGACTGTCCGCCAGAGCAACAGGTTGAGCGCTGCGTAGCCCTGGCTCTGGAAGTCCACAGCAAAGTGATGGAGATCGGCGCTGAACAGCAACTGACAGCACGGACCGGGATCAATACCGGCGAAGTGGTGGTTGGCAACTTCGGTTCGGCAGCCAGGTCCGACTACACCGTCCTGGGGCCAGCAGTAAACATCGCCGCGCGTCTCGAGGCCAACAGCAAGCCGGGCCGGATCCTTATCGGTCCAGAATCAGCTCGCCTGCTGGGCGACAAGACAGCCCTGGAGTCCGCCGGCCAGCTCGAGCTCAAGGGGGTCTCTGAGCCAATCCATGGTTGGTTTGTGAACACTTAGACAGCACTGCCTGTCCGGCCGACAACGGGCTCGGATGGCAGGTAGGCTGTCCGTTCCATGGAGCAACCCGACAGTCCCTCCGCTGCCAGTAGACTCACGGTTCGCCAGAGACTGGCTCAGTCTCTCGACGACGGGCCCCTGGCCTACCTCATCCAGGCCTTGATCCTGCTCTACATGGTGTCTCTGACCCTGGAGACCGTCCCGAGTCTGGCGGCCTACGCCGATCTGTTCGAGGCGATCGATATCACGGTGACAGCGATCTTCATCACGGAGTTGGTGGTGCGCTGCGTCGTCGTGGAGCGACCGCTGAGGTACCTGTTGAGTTTCTACGGGTTGGTAGACGTCCTCTCCATCCTGCCGCCGCTGATTGGCATCAACTCCAAGGGCTTGCGGCTCCTGCGACTGCTGCGAGTCGCCAAGCTGATGAAGAACAAGAAGCTCAGTGGTGCTGTCCGGCGACTGAAGCTGGCAGTCATCGAGATCGCAGACGACCTCCTGGTCTTCACATTCATTTCCTGCCTCTTCACCTACTTCTCGGCCTACCTGCTCTACACCTTCGAACAAGAAGCTCAGCCTGAAGTGTTCGGCTCCATTCCCGACGCCCTGTGGTGGTCGGTCGTGACGCTGACCACCGTGGGCTACGGGGACGGGTATCCCATCACCGGGGGGGGCAAGTTCTGCGCCGCCCTGCTCATGTTGATTGGCATCGGCATCATCGCGATCCCCACTGGACTGATCACCACGGCCTTGGCCTCCATCGAGGAGCAGCAGAGGCAAGAGCGGAAGGGGTGAGGGGAGAGGAGGGCTGCGGCTCTTCTACGTCAACTTGCTCAGCAGTGCAGCCATATCAGACAGGCTGCTCCGGTCGATCAATAGGACGGGCATGTAGGCGCTACCGGCCTGCTCAACAGCGGCTTTGGTGAAGCTGGACTGGGTGACCACAGCTGCCGCGCTACAGCGGTAGTACTGCGCCCCGGCGAGGGCCTCCTGAACCGCCCGATTCCCCACCTTCTTCTTCCAGCGCTTGGCCTGAATAGCGACTCGAACCCCCTCCTTCTCGGCGAGCACATCCGCACCGAAGTCGCCCCCACCCTGTCCGGGAAAGCTGCACGACCAACCGGCCGCTTCCAGGACCGAGCCCACCCAGACCTCGAAGTCCTTCCCGTTCAGGAGGTCCAAGTCTTCCGGTGTGAGACCCAGGAGTCTCTCCTGGACCTGCTTGCTCCGAGCGCGGGCAAAGGCGATCCAGAGGCCGAGCCCCAGCACGGCCAGCACCAGCAGGACCTGCCAGTTCTCGTAGACGAACTCCCCCACCTTGATGAGGACGACGAGGGCCACAATGGCCATGATCTGGCTGAACTGGAGCCCTGATTTCTTTCTGCGGGCCATGGGAAGAGGCTAACAGGAGCAGTGCACTGAGTGCGGCAGCCGGCTGGGGGGGAGCGACGGACACCGGACAACAACCTTCTGCGCGAAAAGCATCGTTTTGTCATCGCAGCACACGATGTCCTCCACATTCCATGACGAAGCTGGACGTCGTGCCCATCGACCCCTGCTGGAGGACCTGATGAAGTCCAGACACCCCTCGGCCTTGAGAAACTCTGTAGGCCCAACATTCGCGTGGGTGCTCCTGTTTCTCGGGAACACCGGCTGTGTGTTCCAGGCGAGCCCGGCAATCTCGGACTTCGACGACTGGGATGGGACCTCTGAGGACAGCCTGGACACCGACGACAACCTGGACGACGAAGGCAGTCCTGAAGACGAGGGGGACTCCGGCGGCGAAGGGCACTCTGGCGACGAGGGCGATCCTGGCGACGAGGGAGACTCCGGCGACGAGGGCGATCCTGGCGACGAGGGAGACTCCGGCGACGAAGGCGATCCTGGCGACGAGGGAGACTCCGGCGACGAAGGCGATTCTGGCGACGAGGGAGACTCCGGCGACGAAGGCGACCCTGGCGACGAAGGCGATCCTGGCGACGAAGGCGATCCTGGCGACGAGGGAGACTCCGGTGACGAAGGCGATCCTGGCGACGAAGGCGATCCCAACAACGACGACAGCCAGGACGATGGTGGCAGTCCAAGCGATGACGACAGCCAAGACGATGGTGGCAGCCCAAGCGATGACGACAGCCAGGACGATGACGACAGCACGGCAGCCGGCGGTGGCCCAAGCGTGAACTGCGACTCCATATGGCAGGCAAATGCCGCCTGGGAGGTCTGTTCGACAGGCCCCGAGACCTGCGCTGGCGTTTTCACCGACGGCGCAGGCTGCCAAGCCTATTGTGCGGCGGCTGGACTGGTCTGTACCGCCCGCTACGGTGGCGAGCCGGGCTGTCAGCTCGAGCCCAGCAACGTCCATGATTGCAACGCCAACAACGGACACCAATCGGACTGGTGTGAGTGCGGACCAGGCACCGGCAGCAGTAGTCCCCCGCCTGCTGGCGGCAGCGATTGCGAGAGCGACCCGGCCAACCCGCCTCAACTCCTCGAGCAGAGTTTCTCGGTCGCAACCTTCAGCCCCCGCAGCAATTGGGTGCTGGGTTGTTACCCCTATGCATACACAGCAGCTGGAACGGAGCATGAGGCCTGCGACCCCGGCTACATCGCCGGCGGCAGTCGACAGGGAACCGCCACGTTCACGTTCCACAACGTCCCTCGCGGGCGCTACGACGCCTACATGGGGGGGCGCCACACGCTCAATCGCAACGCGGCAGGCGCCCTATTCATCGTCGACGGACATCCTGTGACGATTGATCAGAGAGTCCATGCCCCCGACATGCGGTGGGACTTTCACGGCAACTGGTGCCTGGAAGGGAGCGTCACCGTGGTGCTGGATTCCACCGTCAATAGTGGCTCTGACTCAGTTTCCGGTGTGCGCCTAGAACCCGCCCCTTGAGCGCCCAGGACCACCGACACTTCGTGGGACATCACCGTGACCTCGCACACAAGTTGTTCACAACTCACACACAGAACGGCAAGGACTCGGCGAGATGATCCTAGATGGACACTCACGAAGGAGCCTTCGCAATGCCCGATCTGCTCACCTCCTCGTCCCGCCTCTATGTGCTCTTCACGCTGCTCTCTGCCGGTCTTGTCATGGGCGGCTGTGGATTCCCGACCCACCTGAGCGAAGAACTCATCGATGAGTGGGAGGGACTGGAGGACGACTGGGACGGCCTAAGCGATTCGTTGGATGACCTAGCCGATGACCTGACGGGCGACGACGGAGGCTGCGAGACCCTCTTTGACTTCAACCTGATCATGGAACAGACCAGCCAGGCCTGTGCCGACTGTCAGATCTGGTTCTGGGGTATGGGGGTGCCCGAGCAGCGCCCCCGCCTGGTCATCAGCTACACGGACTCCAGCGGCGCTCACACAGCAAGCTTTCAGGACGGGCCCCTCGGCACCGAGGGCCCTCTCTGGTCGACTCGGATTCTGGCTGAAGCTCCCTGGTGGGGCCCAGGGTCTTGCGCAGAAGGCGACGTGAGCTGCGCTTCGGACTACCGCCATCACTTCGAGGCTCGCGGCGATCTCGACGGGGCGCCCTTGTGGCACGGGCTGCTCTTTGCCGATCTCGCTTCCATCCCCTGCGGTGCATCCATAACCGACGCCCGCCTGCACCTACACATCAACGAAGACGAGGGGCTGGCTAACGCCGACCACAGCAGCGTCGTCTCCATCTACCGTGGCACCAAGGTGTGGTCGCCCGGCCTGGTCAATGGCCAGCGCTATGGCAGCTCCACCGAGAGCGGCGATCAACTCTGGGACACGCCCGGTGGGGACTTCGGGGAATTCGTGCTCGACCTCGAAGCAGAACGGGACTTCTGGGCTCGAGGCTTCAACAAGGCCAACCCAGAAGCTTGGTTTGACTTCACCGACCACGTCGCCCAGCTGCAGCATGAACGGAATGGGGGCGAGGGCTGGCACCCCGACGGGGCTGAAGATGAGAGCAGCCCGGGCGACGGCACCGACAGCAGTTCCTCCGGCGGCAGTGACAGCACCTCATCCGGCGGCAGTGACAGCAGTTCCTCCGGCAGCGATGACGATAGTTCGTTCGGCGGTACACCGTCCGGCCCTCCTCCTGGTGAGCTCACCGGCGCAGATGTCATCTGGCTTGAGAACATGGACGTCACTGATTGGCCGGTGACCTCGGTCCTGAACTCCGTGACCTTCGCCGGCAGCCAAATCAACCTGGACTACGACAAGCGCGACGTGTGGCCCAGCACCTACGTCAGCGGGGTCGAGGTGGTCGCCAATGCCTGGGTCATCGCCGAGCATGAAGGCCAGTGGTACGGCAAGACCTGGGAGTGGATGCGCCCTGGGCAGCATTCCAAGAGCCGCTCTTCAGTCAACGGCGCCCACACCGGAGCCTGGCCCTTCGCCCCCGGCGAGAGCTTCCTTCCGACGCCCGGGGTGACCTACTACTTCATGGTCTCTACGCCGGCCCGGTTCGGCTCAATCATGACGATTGCCGAGCGCACCAACCTGGTGCCGATCGTCTGGAACTGAACTCCATGGACGCCGTGCCGAGCCAGTAGGGTTGGCCTGGCACATACGCACAGAGTCGAGCAACGACGGTAGTGGAGGCCTATCCACACGTCGGTCTCGATCTGGGTAAGGACGCGCAGCGCGCTCCACCGGAGCATCTACCCACGGGGGTGCGGCAGGACGAGTCTGCGAGGCGTCACCGAGCTCAATGGGGAGAGACAGCTCGGTCGAGGCTCACGGTTCCTCATCGGTCACCACGACCCCTCTTGAGTCACTAAACGAGCCAGCGTCCGTGTTGACCGTCACCTCGATGAGCACCTCGGCGTCGAGCACCTCATCGGCCGCAGCGATGTCAAAGACGACCCGGTCGCCGAGGCGCTCCCAGCCCCCGTCGATGGGACGCACAAAGCGCTCCTGGAGGACAGCTTCGGTGGCAAAGCTGAGCTCCGACTCGCTCTCCGGGTCGAGCGCGCGATAGAGCAACTGCACGCCATCAGGGCCAAGACCGCCGAACCGAAGTGCAAGATCCACATGCCAGCCCCCCTGTGCTCCGTGCACCAACTCGATAGCGTCTCCCTGCTCGAGGCTCTCGAAGGCATCGAGCCCGGCGCCCAGCTCCAGCCAGACTGGTTGCGGGTCCTCTGCATCGCACGCAGCCAGGCAGTGCAGTGCGATGACACAGAGCCCAACGGGTATGCTTCTCTTCATGCGATGGACGCTCCTACTGCCTCTGATCGTACTCCAGTCTGGATGCACTGCCGCAGACGAGGCCGCAGACCCCCAGTACGGAGAGCCACTGCCGCCGATGGGAAATGTCCTCATCGAGGAACTGTTCTACGCCGGCTCACCACCCGCTGCGGGATCAGACCATTACAACGCCGATCAGTTCATCGAGCTGTACAACATCGCTGCGGAGCCCGTTGCGCTGGGCGGCCTGCTGATCGGTGACGTGTATGGCCTGGCAGGAGAGATCAATCCCGGGAGCGATCCCGACAGCTTCGCCGCCAGCGATCCCGAGCGGGTCTACTTCGAGAACCTCTGGCGCATTCCCGGAGACCCCGAAGACGTAGTTCTGTATCCCGGGGAGACGCTTGTCATCGCCCAGGATGGAACCAATCACCAGCCTTTTTCCGGCATCGACAGCACGGGCGCGGACTTCGAGGCCTACGTTGAATCCAGCGGCAACGACGAGGACTACCCGCTCGTGGCAAACCTCGAGTCCGTGCACTACACAGCAGGCTATGACTGGCTGATGACGGTGTTCGGACCAAGCGTGGCGCTGCTCGAGCCCGGCAGTGAGGCCGAGCTGGAAGACAGCAGTGTCGGTTCCTGGTGGGAATTGAAATCTGCCCCGGTGGCGAGGGTGATCGATGCTCTCGACAGTCTCATGGATGCCGACAGCGGCGCATACAAGCGGCTGCCTGAGAGTGTTGATGCCGGCTTTGTCTACGTCTCTGACACCTACAGTGGAGAGTCGGTGCGTCGTCGTCTAGTCGACGACGTTCCCACCGATACGAACAACTCCAGTGAGGACTTCGAGGTGGGTTCGCCGAAACCCTATGGGCTCTGAATCAGAAGACTGAGCGACAACAACAACGACGCCATCGCCGGACTCGGCCGGGCGACCACTCCCCCACCCCTCAGTGACCGTTGAGCCGATTCCCGTTGTCGTCGAGCGTGTTCTCCGAGGTCTCGTCATGCCACCTCAAGGTGGGACCTTGCCGAAAGACGGCTCGTGCACGCCGAAAGTACAGATGGGGCCGAAGGGGTAGGTGTCGGTAACGTAGTAGTCGTAGACGCCATGAACATCCGTGGCGCCGTTGCACTCGTCCAGGTTGCTCGTGTAGGTCGGCCTCTCGCACCAGTCGAGCAGGGCCCCCTGCTTGCGGCGGAGGCCAGTGCGCCATCAGCCCATAGAGCGGAGATTCCAGCTCATCCAGTCAGCTCAAGGCCCTGTCAGCGCGACCCGAGCAGACAGTGGGAGGCTGTCCCAAGAAGTCCCCTACTGGAGCCCTGCGCCGGCGGGATAAGAGTAGGAGCCCGCTGCGTAGTAGCCATAGACCAGGACTCCGATGTTCTCGGCTCCGGGATCGGCGCCGGCACCAGACCAGATTCGATGCACACCGTCGGTGATCGAGCAAGTCCACGCCTCATAGCCTGTGGTGCCCAGACTCCCCTCCGGTTCGGGACCAGAGCAGCCACTCAGGGTGCTCAGCTCCGCACCGTCGAGACTCGCTGTGATTCCTTCAGGCATCGAGATCACCGCCCAGTTCGACTGAAAGCCCTCGCCGGTCGTAAAGACATAGTCATTCTTCCGCTGGAGCACAGGCGGTACGTACAGCAGTGACGAATCACCGGCCCCTGCGATCGGAGACGGAACATCTCCTCCGACAATCAGGAACTGGGCAACATGCAGCGGCCCCGTGGCATCCACGGTAAAGCCACTTGTGGGCCAAAGCTCTCTGTACTCTCCCGCACCGAGCGTAAACGAATTGTCGGGCGCATCGAGGCTGGTTGTCACCGATGTGCCTGCCTCAAGAGCCATGATTCGCACGAGGTCAGGCTCAGTATCTCCGCTGTTTCTCTGGGCGGAGTGACTCACCACGAACTGGTTCCGCATCACTCGGGTGGGCAGGACCTGCTGCTCCAGGTGCTCGGCGCAGCAGGGGCTATCACTGAAACCACTGGTGATCATCGCCAGATCAGCACCGGTGAACACCGCGACGGGCGCCGTGGAGTTGACAATAGATCCGGTGAGGTCCGCAAAGTTCTCTGGAGTCGAGAAGAGGTCAGTCACCAAGGTGGTCTCGAGGTTGAGGACATCGTAAGGCCCCAGCGTGAAGCTGCGGCTGGTGCCCGCTGTAATGCCAACGCCACCTCCAAGGTCACTGACCCCAGTTCCCGCAACGATGTCCTGAGTGGGGATGATCTCCACCTCCGTATCTTCCTCGGTGCCGACGACTGTTATGTAACCGCGGTTCGCCGGGCCGGGCAGGCCGAGGACCTCCCCAACCGGCCCCGAAGGCGGGTAGGTCACGACCAGGTGTTCCATGCCCAGACCATTGGTGGGGAGCAGCAGGGACGCGTCGTTGGAATATTGCTGGTCTAGCGTGTTGAACTGGTAGGCAACCACCGGCGCATCGGCGTGGATGCGAAAGGCCCGGGATGACAACCAAGTCTGGGGACCATCATCGACACCATTGGTCACGTTCTCCCCATCAACATCCCTTCTGGGGAGACGAAAGATGTGGAGGTCACCGGGCGCAATATCGACCTCCTCGACCAGGAGTACCGAGATGGGGCTTCCCGGATCAGCCTGGTTCAGCTCCGCCTCGACGTGGGCGGTCTTGTCTTCGCTGACATTGGCCACTGCAACGGCGAACTGCGAGGCAGCGGCGTCATCGAAGCTGTTCTCGGCATTGTCGAGGTCGACCGCCCAAAACTCACAGCCCACATTGCTCAAGCGACCCCCGAGAGCGCTCTCGCACGGGTCCACGTCCTGGGTGTCATCATCACCGGAGTCCGTAGCATCGTCGTCATCGTCGTCATCGTCGTCATCGTCGTCATCGACGACGTCATCGGCCGAGCTGTCGTCGTCATCGCCGGAGCTGTCGTCGTCATCGCCGGAGCTGTCGTCGTCATCGTCGGTGTTCAGGCGACGATCAGGACAGCCACTGAGCAAGGATGACAGGACCAGCAGGGATAGCAACACACGGGCAAGTTCGGACTTCACGTTCACCTCCGGGCGGCAAGACTACAGGCCTGAGGCCGAAGAGCGAATGGATCACGGCAGACCTCTTGTGGGAGAACTGTTCCCTGGGGGCTCTGCGGCGTGTCCATTCAGGCCTTCAGGTCGCTCGACGCCTTCTCGTGTGCGACCGACCAAGCGGTTGATGGTCGCACCTGGGAAGCACTCACCCTCCTGCAAGCTGGGCGTATCGCAAGTGAAGTCATCATCTCGGTGAATTGCATTGAGAGTCATCAGTGCACGCGTGTCAACGAACACGAAGAGGTCCAACAACACGAAGGCGATGGCTTGCTGGACGTTGGTGAGTGTGTGGCAGGAGCTGGTGACTCAGCGTGAATGCTTGGGGCTAGATTTCTGAACACAGAAGGCCAATGACGCATCTTGAGTTCGTCGTGCTCGCCTTGTTTCTCATAGGACCGGCCTGCTCCTTTGTCGGTCCAGCTGCACGCAGCAAGGAGGGGTTCGCTCCATCATCGGGCTTGGCCCTGGGGAAGACCTCAGCCCCGGACAGTCACGCATCGTTGCCAAAGCGAGAGCCGGGGGCGCGGCGGTCCGCCTCAGTCCAGGAACTGAACCAGACCGATCAGGTCGTCCCGCTCCATGTAGCGCACGAGGAGCTCTCCCTCAGAACGTTCACCGGATTCCGGGTCAATGCGCCACCAGGTCTCGTAGTCGACGCAGTGCTGGCCCACGTGGACTCGTCTGGGAACTTCCGCGCCAAAAGACCACAGCTCAAAGAGTCCACGGTAGCGCTCTCGGAAGGCCTCACGACCACGGAGTGTCTCCTCGTCGCCGTCCAGGACCCGGATGTCTTCGTGATAGCAGGCCACAAAGGCATCGAGATCCGACGCGTTGTAGGCAGCCAGTTGACGAGCTGCGAGGTCTGATATGTCGGCCATTGTGGTTCCGGTGGAGAGGATAGGTCATCCAGTTCCTTGTCGCAGGCGAGCGTGATTAAGCTTTTCTTCGGAAATGGGGCCGGGGTCGAAGGCGGACTTGGGAGGCTCCATTGTCCTATGAGCTTGGAGCCAAGCCCGATAATCCGAAAGTGCCAGAGGGCGCAGTTCGAGGCGCGAGGTCTGTCTCGTCAATGAGGTGGCTTCAATGATGCTCTTCTTGCTCATGGGCATCCCTGGCTTAGAGGCCGGCATCAATGCGCTCCTGGTCCCCTAGCGACCTTCTCGACGATCGATGGGCAGCGGGATCCTAGCCCAGTGTTGTCGCTAGGGAGGTGGCGGTTGCGCAGAAGAGTGCGCAGGGTGGGCTCTCACAGGACCGGTCCGGCTCAGCCCTCGAGCTTGTCGATGACCAGCTCGACAAACTCCCTCGACGTGTAGTCGCGGTAGCTGTGGCTCTCTTCGAACCACGCGACAATGGAGTCGGCCTCGCCGGCCAGAGCCATGCGAGCGACCTGAGGGTGGTCCGTGCACAGCGAGCCCAATCGTCCCAGGACGCCGTCGCTCGCAGGGTGGCTCGAGGGGTAGCGTGCCCGCAGCCAGGCGAAGAGGAAATACACCAGCGCTGGGTCAGCATCCGAGACCAGGTGGAAGACTTCCGGGGTGCTCAGTCTCGCATCCTCGAGCCCCTCGAGGATGCGTCGGGCGTTCCGCTTCTCTTGCTCGTGGGCCATCGCTTCTCCTGAGTGGGTCGCAAGTGTCCCGCATCATATCGGCTGTGTCGTCGTCGTCGGCCGTGTGGTCGTCGGCCGGGTCATCGTCGTCGTCGCCTGAAGCCGAATCAGTCGTCGTCACCAGGGACCGGACAACTGCCGGAGTTGCCGTCCACGTAGCCCACGCCCTCGCAGGAACCCGGCCCCCCCGGCCACATCTCTTCCCAGGTTCCGCCAGCACTCGTGCAGGAGGTCTCATCTTCAAGATATGAATCCGCCCAGGCTCCACAGGAGCAGGTCGACAGGAGCGCATCCACGGAGTCCTGGCAGAGGCCGCTGTTGTCGTGGATATTCACCTGCCCACCCACCGAAGTCAGGCTGGACAGACCATCCAAGCTGGCCAGGGCACTCGTGTAATGGATGGTGACGTCGCCGCCAATACTGACCAACGAGGACAGGCCGTCCAGCTCCGTCAGGGCATTGTTCCCCGAGTAATAGAAGTTGCCTCCTACAGAGTTGAGAGAAGCCAGTCCATCCAGGTTGGCAAGAGAGTCCAGACCATTGATATGCAGCCCTCCCGTCAGGGACGTGAGGTTCGACAGACCGTCCAGTTCGGTCAGGTTATCGCTGTGCCTGATGGTCAACGAGCCCACTGAAGCCAGGCCAGAAAGACCGTCAACGTTGGTCAGAGCAGGGTTGTAATCAATGGACACGTAGTCCGCAGAGGCGAGATTGGACAGGCCGTCCACGTTGAGCAGTGCATCGTTGCCTGAAATGTACAAGGAGTCCACAGAAGTGAGACTCGACAGGCCATCCAGGTTGGTCAACGGAGAGTCGGTGTACCAGACCCGCAGGGTGCCCTCGATGACCTCGCAATGGGAGATGTCAGCCACGTCTCCCAGTGGATCTGTTGAAGTAATCCAATAGTCGCCAACACAGGTGACCGGAGCGGCTGAATCGTCGTCGTCGCCCGTGTCATCGTCATCGGCGGTGTCGTCATCGTCGCCCGTGTCATCGTCATCGG
>PBPL01000093.1 GCA_002724675.1 Deltaproteobacteria bacterium
CATCGAGCCAAGTGCGCCCCCGCAGGTGCACATCCAAGCGAGGACCGACGTGACCGGAAATGACGCTGCCTCTCGTTTGTGCATGACTACAACCCGACACGGGAAGGTTCGCGTACGAGATGGCAACAGCAAGCCCCAAGGGCCCGAGAGGGGTCCTAGTCAGCGGAACGATGTATCCGAACTCACCGTGTGCGGTCCCGCGCACCTCGGCCAGGTCGGCACCAGCAGCCAGTCGGGTCACGCTCACCCCGCCGAAGCCCCCAGCCAAATAGAAGCGTCGCTTGCGGAGTTCTTCAGCAACCTCATCGGCGCTCACCTCTCGGGCCAGGGTCGTATCCGATCGTGGAGGAAGCGCCAGGCTGGGCCCAGCGGTGGACTCATCATTTCCTCCCTGTTCACCGTCCTGCTGTGTCTCCATGCGACTCCGGGCTTCAGCCCACCGGGCGGCTCTGCGTTGCTCCTCCGCCAGTCGCTCCTTCTCAGCGGCCTGATAGGCCTCCTCCATCTCAAGCCGTCGGCGCTGCTCCTGCTCCGCTTCTCGATCCTGTTCGGCGCGGCGGCGGTCCTCCTCGGCACGAAGTCGGCGGTCCTCCGCCTCAGCCTGTCGTTGTTGAGCTCGTCGGAGCGCATCCTCCTGCGCCAGTCGACGCTCCTCTTCGGCCGCCTGTCGCAACCGCTGGTCTTCAGCAGCCTGACGCTCAGCCTCCGCTTGACGACGCTCCTCTGCAGCCAACCGCTCGGCCTCTGCAGCCTGCCGCATGTCCTCTTCGGCTTGCCGGTCTGCAGCCTGGCGATTCCAGCTCGAGTCGGTCCCCCCCGAAGCCGCGCCATCCCCAGCCATGGGAGCCTCCGCTCGCCCGGTCGGGTAGGCGTCCCTCGCTGCAGTCTCCGCCGCATCTCGGTCGCTGACCCCATCCCTATCTTCACGCGCTGCATCCTCGGCGTAGGCCTCCGCGCGACGGCGACGCTGCTCCTCCTCGAGCCACTGGCGGCGAGCCTCGGCGTCAGCCTGTCGACGAGCCTCATCAGCAAGCACCTGGGCCTCATAGGCACGACGCTGCTCCTCCTCCTCGGCTGCCACACGGCGCTGTTCCTCCTCAAGTAAGGCCAGTCGCTCGGCTTCTGCCACTTGTCGCTGTTCTCGACGGCTCCGCCGCCGCTTCTCGCGCTCCACCTTGCGAGAATCGAGCAGAAGTTCTGCGGGGGAGCGTCCTTGGGCAATCGCAACGACGATATTCTGGTAGTCCTTGCGCTTGCCGGGAGTATCACGAACCAAATCCCAGGCTTGCGCACGAGTGGGGTCAACCTCTCCTCCCCCCAACTCAACCAGGTTGTCCCCGATCCAGTAGGTGCCATTGGGCAGCATGAGCCACTGCACTGCCACCTTGGCGGCCACTCCTTCTTCCACGAGCGTAGGCAGGCGATCGGCGAAGGACTTCAGGACCGGATCCGCCGGTTCCGGATCAATAATCGGCGGCAGCGGACGCCCCCGCTTGGGCGCCCGCAGCTTGATCACGGTGAAGTTGTTCTCAATGAACCGGCGACGGCTGTCCAAGCGGCGGTCCCACTCCTGATTCGGTCCCCCGTTCCAGCTATAGGATTCGCGTGATGCCTTGAGGGCGTCCGTAAGCCACATGTAAGCGGCCATCGCGTTGCGACGCTCCCACCACACGGCTGCAACCCCGTAATAGACCTCTGCTGTGTCTTTGCCCGTGTTGGTCTCAAACGCCTTCTTGAAGGCCGCCTCCGACTGACCAAGGCTGCCGGCCTCTAGATAGGTCCAACCCTGGGCCAACTGGGTACGCATATCCACGGCATCAGCAGCCCACACGGGTGCAGCAAGACCCACCATCAGGAGCAACAACCAGGTTGAGCGCAAGAACTTCAAAGTCGGACCTGAACCCCAATGACAGCCTGAATATCGACAAAGGGAAGTGAATCACCGGCGGACGAGCCTGCCGTGACATCCTGGATCGTGAAGTTTCCGCCGCTGTATTCCTCTGCGGCGATCTGTTCTTGCTCGGCGAGGCCCGCATTGGGGTTGATGCTGGACTGCTGACTGCCCACTGAGCCCCCCCGCACAATCTCACCACCCCAGAGTGGCTCGGCCCACAGAGGCCCCGCCTTCAGGCCCGCAAACAAGCGGGGAACCCTTCGAGTCTTCACCACACTGGGAGTCAACAACACATGCAGGCCTAGCCTGGGGCCATGGGCGATGGCGGGAACAATGAACTGCCCTTCGAGGAGTCCCGGTGTGACCTCTTCGCCTGGAGCGGAGACGACCTTGCCGCTGTAGTACATGCCCGACGGAAGCCCCTGAATGGCATAGCCCACCCTCGGGCCCAACTCGATGGGACCAAGCTTGACCTCCACCCCAGCCTCAACAAAGCCGCCGACGGACAACCGGGCCCGCTGATCCGGCATGTAGAGGTTCTGCTGAATGTCCGAAGTGGACTGCGCTCCAAACAGAGCAATGGGGCCCACATTGACAAAGAGTGCCGTGCCGGAGGCGAAGCGAATGTGCGGGCCGAACCCGGCGCTCAAGCCACCAAGAAAGCCCGCTGCACCGGTGTTGACATCGCCAGCCCGACCGCCCACCACACCGATCACCTCTAAACCGAATGTGACGTCCGATGTAGGCGCTACCTCGATGATGACATCCTTGCCGCCAGAGACCTTGATCTGTTCCCCGTCGAGTTCGTAGGTATTGGCCGGCAGATAGTAAGAGCCACGGGAGTAGCCCTCTTCCTCGAAGAGCACCCGAGCACGCTCGTAGTAGCCCTTGACTTCGGGATCGGTGATCTCTTCTCTCGCCTTGAGCTTCAAGCCACGATTGGGGAGCTTTCCGCTGCCCCCCTCGACCTCGAAGACGATGCGGCCATACAGGCGCTTCAGGCGATACAGTTGAGCCTGCATCTGAGCCTTGTCCTGACCAACCGCAACCTCCCGCCCCTTCTCCAAGGACCAAATCAATGTGTCCAGGTCCTTGAGTGTCCCTGCGATCTCCCCCATCAACTGCCACGCCTTGAGCTGCTTGGCCCCCTGGGGGTCCTTCACCACCTCTTTGAGCTCGACCAGGGCCTTCGGCAGCAGTCGGTTGCGATAAAAACTGTTGGCCTGGGCCATGTGCTGCTGCCAGGACACCGTCTGCGCCTGGGCGCACACAGGAACCAACTGGGAGCCGACCAATAGGGCCACCAGGGCCACGAGCAAGGGGATCAGCGTCCGGGCTCGAGCCATCATTCGGTCCTCCGCGTGGACAACGCCGTAGCCGCTCCCTAGGAACGCCACCCTTGCATCATAGCCCAGCACCTCATGCCGGGGAACGTGCGCCTACCCGCCCGGCTACCGACAGCCCGAAGCCGCGACTCGTGGTCCCATCGACGAATCAATGAGACTCAGCGAGGGATGTCGTAGACGTACAGTTCCATCCACGTAGCCTCGTCCTCACCCACCTTGGTCTGAGAGGTGTAGAGGAGACGCCATTGGCCATCCAGCACCCGCAGCTGGGGGTCTCGGTTGTTGAGCGTCCCCAGAGCATCAAGACACTTGGCCGGTCCACCATCCACTGGGTAAATGCAGATGGGATCGCCCGAGTCGGGGTCGTCCTTTGCGGCGATCACACCACGTCCATCGGGGGTCCAGGAGGCCGCTCCCTTGCTGGGAATGTGCACTCGATTGGCGATGTTTCTAGGCGTGCTCCCCGGGCGCACGTCCACGACCCACAACCCGAACTTCGTGACGGAATCCGTCGCTTTGTTGCTGAAGAACGCGATCTTGGTCCCATCGGGGCTAAACGAGGGGCGGGTACTCTCCTTACCCTCATACTGAACCACGGGCTGGGACGAGAAGAGGTTCACATCCAGTAAGAAGATGTGCGAGCCAGCCTTGCCCTGGCGAACATAAGCCACCTTCTGACCATCGGCGCTGAACGTGGGGTAGAGCTCTGCATTGCGCTCGTCGTAGGTCAACTGCAGCGGCTCGCCAGCATCCCACAAGTAGAGGTCGCCATTGCCGCTCCGCCCAGAGGAAAAGACAAAGCGAGCCTCCTTGGGGTCCCAGGAAGGATTCTTGTTGGCCGAATTGCCCGAAGCCACCATCTCTGACCAGTTGTCCACGTAGATGGCTTGAGCGCCGGTGGCATCCGAGACCGAGTAGGCGTACGCGTAGGGGCCCTTCCCGGCCCACGAGAAGCCGTGGGTGATGCGCTTGCCAGCCCCGTATCGACTGCTGGAAGCCATGCTCTCGGGAACCAGTCGAGAGGGCGGCGTAGTCACAGACATGCCAGAGAGACCCGCCACCCAGAGCTCGGTGCGCTTCTCTGCCGGATAGTTCACCTCGTAGGCGACACGGGTTCCATCCGGCGACAGCTGGGGATAGATGATGTTGCCGTCATGGGCCAGCTTCAGCTTCATGGACCCTCGCTGAGCCGCTGCTTCAGAGGGCAGCAGAACGACTGCCGTCGAGCACAGGACCACAAGGATGATGGCGGGAAGGAATCTCATGTTCATGTCACGCTCTCCTGGGACGGCTCGGCCTCGAGCGATCCACTACTGACAGGGGTCTGGGGAGAAGCCACGCCAGCCTCTTCGGCCAGGACGTGGCAAGCCACTTTCTGGTGGGGTGCAAGTGTGATGAGTTCAGGACGTTCTCGCACACAGGCATCGTCGGGTCGACCTCGAGACTGCCAGATCTGGCAGAGACTGCGGTAAGGGCAGCCACCCTCGAGGGCGCCCACAACCGACGCCGAATCGGCGAGCGCCTTGGACTCTTCCTCGGTGGGGACCTCCGACCGAGCTGCCTCGAAGAGACGAACGGTATAGGGGTGATGGTCCACATCAGGGTCGATGCGCTCCTTTTCCATTACCTCGACGATCCTGCCCCGGTACATCACAAGGATGCGATCCGAGACAAAACGAATCACATCGAGGTCGTGGGAAATGAATAAGTAAGCCGTACGTTCGGACCGCGCGTACATCATGGCATCCAAGACGTCAGCCTTCACGCTGGCATCGAGCCCCGATGTCGGCTCATCAGCCACAACGAGCACGGGCTCAGTGAGCAGAGTCCGAGCCACGCTCACTCGACGCTTCTCGCCGCCACTCAGCTCGCCCGGATACGCACCCCTCTTGTCTTCCATACCGAAGCGACCCAGCTCGACCGCAACGCGATCGTCCGCTTCACTGCCCGTGATCCCGCAGATCACCTTCAGCGTCTCTTTGAGATGAGACTCCACGGTCAGCCCGGGATTCAAGCAGGCATAAGGGTTCTGATAAATCATCTGAAAGCGTGTGCGGCGCTGCTGAAGCTGATCCTTCGGAACACGCAGCCAGTCTTCACCCTCCAAGCGGATGCTTCCGCCGCTGGGCTCGACGATCCGCAAGAGACACTTGCCGAAGGTCGTCTTGCCCGAGCCCGACTCGCCGATCAGGCCGGTCACTTCGCCATGCCCCATCGATAGGTCCACGCCATGAAGGACTGGACTGACCTCCGCTCTGGGTCCCAGACCCAAGAACGATCGTTCTCCGGCAAAGACCTTGCGAACACCCTGTGCTTCCAGGAGTAGGCTATCGCCACGCACATCAGACATGAGCGCCTCCATGGTCTCCGTGGCCTCCCACAGCCGGCCCTCCCCCGGGTGTTTGCGCTAGCAGCTCGCGAGCATGACACGCGACCCGATGCCCCGATGCAATCTCCAATCGACTAGGAGTCTCCCCTTCGCACAAGCTGGGCTCCACCCGACGCTCGCGAAAGAGAGTGCAGCGGGATCGATAGACACAGCCTTGACCCACCATCACGCCGGTGCTGTCCGGCGACTGCCCAGGCGCCCGACTTCGACTGGCCCCGCGACCTCTGGCCAGAGCTTCTGCGCGCTCTTTGAGTTCCCGTGTGTACGGGTGGCTCGGTGAGTCAGGATCTCCTAGCGCCTCGATTGGCCCCTCTTCGACGACCCGTCCACGAAACATGACCGTGAGACGATCGCACAGGCGGGCCACCATGGGCAGGTCGTGCGAGATGACAATGCCCGAGAGGTCCCCTTGAGCCATGATGCGGTGCAACAGCCCGACCACCTCTCGCCGAATGTGCGAGTCGAGCCCTGTCGTCGGCTCGTCTGCGACCACGAAGCGGGGTTCTCCTGCCAGCGCCAGAGCAATCATCACCCGCTGAGCCATCCCTCCCGACAGTTCATGGGGATACAAGCCAAGGGTCTCGCGACTTGCCTTGAGGTGTACCTGCGCCAGCCAGTGGATGGCTCCCTCTTCAGCCTCCCCCGGGCTTGCATCGGGGCGCGCCACCCGCACCGCCTCCATGAGCTGCGAGCCGACCCTCATGTAAGGGTTGAGCGCCCCCATGGGGTTCTGGAAGATGAAGCCAACCCCCATCTCACGCAACGCCTGCAGACGCCGAGCATGAGCCCGCCTCCAGAGAGGCCAAGCCCAACCTATCCGCTGCCGCACTGGGTAGAGTTCGTCATTCTGAGGCGGACGATAGGGGCAGTAGTCTTCGACCTCACTCAGCACATCCACCGGAGCAAAGTCGCCCCCCAACGAGTACACCGCAGAGCCACTAATGACTCCCGGTTCCAGGTTCGACAAGCCCATCAGGGCCCGCACGAACTGAGTCTTGCCCGAGCCGCTCTCTCCCACTAGACCTAGAATCTGACCGCTAGGCACACGGAGATCGCCGCCCTGGACAATGGGCTTGACGATCTTGTCCACCTGGACGCCGACCCATACATCGCGAGCAACCAGGATGTCCGGAGACACCGCGCTGGGTGAAGGGGGCGTGTTGGGGGTCAGAGAGCGCTTCATGTCCTCCCCCGCTCGAACCGATCGCCCACCGCATCTCCTAGGAGCGTCAGACCCAGGATCGAGAGAACGATCGCGCTCGCAGGAGCCACGAAAGCCGGCGCGAAGAGGCTGCCGAGGTCGCAACCGGTCACCAAGTTGCCCCAGGACGGCACCGACGAGGGGACCCCGTAGTGGCCCCCCAGAAAGGACAAGCTCGTCTCGACGAGGATGAAGTACCCGAACAAATAGAACGAATGGCGCAAGATGACAGGAGCGCAGTTGGCCCAAAGGATGTGATACCCCAGGATCCGCACATGGCTCAGCCCGTGTGCACGAGCAGCCTCCACAAACTGCTCACGCTGAAACGAACCCACCTTTTGGTAGATGGCCAGAGCCAGAACAGGCGTATAGGACAGCCCCAAGAAGGTCGCGATCATGGCCAGCCGGAGCCCTAGGTGGCGGCCTGGGTCGTACAGCGTCGACACAAAAATGCCCACCGCCACGATGACCAGGATCAGCCGCGGATACGACGCCAGCACCGTCAGTGCCAACTTGATCCCCCCCTCCAAGAGCCCTCCCCGGAAATATCCGGCCAGGGCGCCCAGCAGAGTGCCCAGAAAGATCGCGATGGCGCAGCTCATGAGGGCCGGCACAAAAAACACTTCGGTGCTCTCCACGAGCGTCAGCGCAAGCGAGCGTGCATTGCGGTCTGTACCCAGCAGATAGCCCGGCGCATCAGCGCAGTTGGGAGACACCCGGTTGGCGCTCACGCTGAAGCTGCCCGCGGAGCTGACCGGCTGGTAGACCTGCCAATTGTCCCCATCCACCAAGACCGCACCCAGGCGAAGACCCACGAGCATCACGACGACGGCGCAGCCAAAGAGCAGCCGATAGTCGGCATCACGCCAGCGCAGAACCGTCCGGATCAAGTCCCCGGCCAACCGGGCGGCGAGACTGGGTCCGGGGCTCACGAGGCATCCTCCGAGGCCTTGCGAAGCCGGGGATCGATCGCAATCTCCAGCAGGTCTCGAATCAACGCGACCAAGGCCACCAGGAAGGTGATGAACACCGTCAGGGTCAGCAACAATAGTGCGTCCCCCTTCTCGGCGGCCTGAAGCGAGGCTCTGCCCAGTCCAGGCACGGCGAACAGTTCTTCGGCAATGACCACCGAGCCCAGCAAGAACGCAATCTTCGCAGCCGACAGGGAGGAAATGGGCAGAAGCAAGCCGGGCAACATGTGCCTGAACAGGGAGGCCCCACGGAGGCTCGCAGCATGGACATAGTCCCTATTGCGCAGCGAGCGGACCTCCGTCTCGAAGTGCAGGAGCATCTCCCCCAGGTTGCTGTCGCCCACACACAAGATGGCAACACAGGCCCCCAACAGACCGACAGTCACCTGTCCCCGATCGAGCACACCGTTCTCCTGAAGGATGTAGCCCAAGATGAAGACCGGCGTGATGGATAGGACCAGAAGTAGGGTCCGCAGCACCCCACGCAGAGACGGAAAGGGCAGCCACAGCAACAGCGCCACGCCCAGCAAGCTGAGCGTCACGGTCACAACGAGGGTCGCCAAGATGATGGCCAGGGTGTAGCGAGCCCCCGATGTGACGACGCCCAGAGCCGGCTCGTACGCCTTAGTCTCGCCCACATCCCACTTGAAGATGCCCCGCCAAAAGGTTCCGAGGAACCACTCGAAGAAGTCCGGCCCCGGGTACAGCGCGTCACCCACCTTGCCGGAGATCGGAGCCCCACCGATGCTCAAGGTGAGGCTCTGAGCCGCCTCATCCAGCTCCAAGAGGAGCCCACAGCGGGTCGCATCGAGGCAGAGCTCCGACTGGCCCACCACCACGGGCCGCATCGCCCCATCACCGAAGTTGACCGGATCCGTCGCTCTACCCGGTGAGCCCGGCGACACCCAGAGGAAACAGGCCAGTACGAAGCTGCCCAGAAAGAGAACGGCCAGGAAGTGGCCGACCTTGGCACCGATCAGCCGAGCGGTTCTCATGAGAGTGGCTGTCCGGTGGACATGATCGAGGCAGTGCCTCTCCGCTCAGTCCTTCTTGATGTCCCAATCGGGGAACTGGCTGAAGTAGAAGTAGGCCTGAATGTGCGAGCCCACCACGTTCCACGAAATCGCCGAGAAGTTGCGGAGGCTCCACAAGAAGACATAGGGCGATGTCTCAGAGAGACGCCGGTGGATCTCCTTCATGTAGGCCTGCTGCTCCGACGGGTCCTGGCTCTCGTAGGCGCCGTTGAGGAGCTGGTCCGTGCGGTCATCGCTGTAGCCGACGAAGTTGCGGACGCCGTTGTCCGAGAAGAGCTGCCCGATGTCTTCGTTGACATCAAAGGACCAGACCCCCATGACGAGGTCGAACTCCTTCTTCTGCATGATGCGCTCTTCCCAGCTCTCCTTGCCAATCGCATTGGGGTTGCTGACATCAAGCCCAAACGACTTGAGTTGCCCCACGAGGTTGGTGGCGACAGTCTGCCCCTGCTCTCCGAGAGCTTCGTCGTAGAAGAAGCGCAGCACGACCGGCTTCCCCTTCAAGGTCCACTTCTCGTCGACCTTCTTGTAGCCCGCCTCTTCCATGAGCGCTGTGGCCCGGGCGATATCTTTGCCAGGCACCTGAACATCGTGGTTGTAGTACCGAGAGGACAACGTGAATGGACCGGAGATCAACTCGCCCTCACCCACAAGATCCAGAGACTGCTGCCGGTCCAGGGCGAGGCTGATGGCCTGACGAACCTTGACCTTACCCAGGTGTGGGTTCTGCTGGTTGAAGGCCGAGTACCACCAACTCTTGCTGGGATAAGGCTTGAGTGTGCAGCACTGGTCTGCATCGAGCTCCGCTCGCTGCTGCGGCTCCACTTCGATCATCGCGTGACCATACTCATACGACATCAACTCAGCCTGAGTCCGCTTCTCAGGAACCTCCTGGCAGCGCACCTCACCGAGCTTCGCGACACGTGGCGCGTCACCAAACCGCCTCAAGATCCAGTTCTTGTGGTCCTTCTCCTTCACGAGAAATCCACCCGTACTGATGGGATTGGTACGGTAGGAGTGATTGCGCGGGATGCCGCTGTTCTTGAACGCGTGCTTCGGGATCACCTTGAGATAGAGTTGGCCCGCAGGCGGCTCCCGATACGTCCGCTGGAAGGTCAACTTAATGGTCTTCTCGTCCACCACTTCAGCGGACTCGATGAAGTCCCAGCGGTTGCGGTCTAGGCTCTTGCTGTCGGGGTTCTTGTAGGCCTCCAGCGTAAACGCCACATCCGCTGCTGTGACGGGCTTACCATCCGTCCACTTCACATCCTTGAGCGTGATCGTCAGCTGCCGTCCGGATTCATCCAAGACGGCCTCCTTTACGAGAACGGCCTGCGGCTGGTCCGCGTAGTTTGGGGCCCACAGAGACGCGTGTACGAGTTCGTTCAGACGCACGTCCGCCATGCTGAGCTCGTGAATGGGATTCGAGGAGAGCCCCATTTCGTCTTCGTAGTAGATGAATGTGTCGCTGGCAGAAGCATCACTAGCAACCAGGGTCGCCAGAGCAACAACAGCAAGAGCAGCAACAAAGAGTCCACGTATCATCGGTTGTACCTTCGTCTACAGGGGAAGCTCATCTTACCGATCCTCGACGCGCAGGGTTCCATGCGCTGTCGAGAGCCGCAAGGGCCTCGCGCACAGGAACAAGTTCGCCATAGACTTCAGTGAGCGGGCGAATGTACTCATTCGCATCATAGGGGTGCCTTGTGTCCAGCTGAGACCGGGCAAGATCCGCGAGAAAAGCGGGATCGTTGCGAAACGAAATTCGGGCCTTCTTCAGCTGCGGATTGGGTGGAGAGGGGTTCTTATCCAGCGCCATCTCAAGCAGAGTTCGGCAGGCGATTCCCGCCGTCTCGGCGTCGGCGGCCAAGTCAGCTCCCATGTGCACAGCAAAGCTCGCCCTGAACTGCTCGGCTCGCTCGCGGAGCAGTCGCCCCCGGAATCGCTCAGATAACCCCATGTCCGCATCCATATTGGCACCATCCGGGCCCGAAGCCTTGATGCGATTGGTAAGAGCCCGCCGCACCGAGTTGGACACAGTAACAAACGGATCAAGCTCGGCCAGAGATCGACTTGGCGAAGCACCCAGTGTGGGAAGCACTGGAGCCAACCTAGAGAGGGTCCTGCTTTCAGAGCCTGAGGCCCCCACCGCGAGGTCTCCCGGTCGAGGGGAGTCCGAGAACAACACAAGAGCAAGGCCTACATCTAGACCAGGCACAGAGGTGGGCGCAGGAGCTTCGCGTCCCAACCATCGGGCAGCCTCAACACCGAGCACCTTCAGATCCTGTGACTCGCCAAGGGCGGCGAGCGCCAGCTGCGCGTGCATGCGGGACAGGGCCTGGAGGTAGATGGGGTCGTGGTGTGCAAGCTCGGGCGTGATCGTGTTGAGGTCCCCGCCACCGGGTCGCTGCTGAAGCTGCTCAGTGAGATCAGGGGTCTGCATGGATATGGGTCGAATCAAGCTCTTTGCGCGCAGGGCATCCCCGCGAGCCACCGCCGCAGCCAGGTCCAGGCGAAGGCGATAAGCAGAGACTGCACTGGAAACCGGCAACGTGTCGAAGCCCTCGCCTGAGCCAGCATCCTCTGAGGCCCCGCCCCAGAGACGAGCAACGAGGGAATCACCACCTTCCAGCCCATGGACGATGCGTTGGGCCAACGCGGCCAGCGACTCATCGCGCCCTTCAGCCTCTAGGTAAGCCTGTAGTTGCGTCTTCCCTGCGGCCCGGTCCCCAACGTGAAGCAGCACCACGCCGTAAAAGAACGACTCGTGGACGCTGGCGAGAACGTCTTCAGGGTGAGTCTTGCGATGCTGGTAGAACTGGCGCATGGCGACCACATCCACCTGGAAGGCGATGTCAAAGAGCCTTGCCAGTTCCAAGTGGGTTCGTGCGAGGCCCACGCAAGGGTAGCCCGACGCCGAACGGGAGGACAGATCGGCTCCACTGGGTGTGCAAGCCGAACCGAAACTGCGCAGTGCCCCCTGGAGGTCATTGTGGAAGAAGGCCAGCCAGGCATCGCCTGTAGTCCCTCTCTCGAACGGAGCCAGGCGAGACGGATCGGCTGCCACGAGATACATCCACGAGTCCTCTAACAGCGCCGTTACACCCTCGGGCAAGGTCTCCGAGGTGTCGGCTACCGGAGGTGCATCGCCTCCCTGTTTGCTGCTGTCGTCACCGGAGCAGGCCGAAAGCACCAGAGCCACCGAGAGGGCACACAATGAAGCAGCGGCATCCACCTGGACACCTCGAAACAATCCGAAGGCCGAGGAGCGACCAGAGGGAAGCGAGCAGCCGAAGAAGAAACGAGAGTTCACGAGCCAGTCACCTTCTCGCCGCCAGGTCCGCGATCTCGCGATCGGCCTTCCGGAGCGCCTGTTGGTCGCCAATACCAGCGGCATAGTTTCGAAATCCCGTCCAGGCATCGAGCGCAGCGCTCAGCTTGATCTCATCACCCAAACCCGAGTTGGCCTTCGCGTTGTCGTCATACAGCTTTGTGCGACTGCGAGCCTTGATCTCGTAGGCCAGCAAGAGCCGCTGCATCTTGGTCGAAGAGGTCATGCTCATGGAGTCGGCCAACGTACGATCGATGGATCGGATCGCTGCCTCCAGCTCGCCATTGCGCATCTGGCACTTGGCGTACTCGAGGTTCCACTCCGGGTGATACTTATTGCGAGACAGCTGGACAATCTTGCGCGACGCCTCGCAGTGCCCCTTGTAGTCCTTCTTGACCTCAGAGTGCTTCATCGCCGTGGCCCAAGCCATCGTGTACTGGGGGTGAGTCGAAGGCAGTGAACGGAGATCTCGCAGTTCCTCGCGGGTGAGTCGGCCCATGCGTGCCCTAGCCGCCATCGAGGTGATCGACTCCTTGTCCAAGTCAGCAACAGGCCCCCGATCGACCTCCTCCTTGGGACTCGCTGAGGAGCTACTAGAGTTGCTGGCGTCCAAGACCCGAGGCTCGGAGTCACTGGACGAGCGAGACTCAACCGACCCCGACCTCCGGGAGGACCCAGCAGAACTACGGGACGAGCTAGCCACTGCACGGTCGGAAGAACTGCTGGAGCGACCCGACGAACTAGTCGAAGAGCCCGACCGAATCACGAGCCCCTCGTCCGAACCCGACCCACGACGAGAGGAGCGCGTGTCGGAGTCGCTGGAGGAAGACCGGGAGGAGGAGCCCGACGACCAGCCCCGATCGCTCGTGGAGCTGCGAGAACGGCGGGGCTCGGCAGGCTCGGACCTGCTCCTCGACGCCCGGTCCGAGCCCCGGTCGGCTCGGCGATCTTCGCGCCCACCCATGTCACTCACACCGTCACTGCGGTCTCCCGAATCTTCAGGGGAGAGTTGTTGGTTGCGCTCCAGACTCTGAGACTTTTGGCCCTCGTAGCCCTCCCCGTCCATGGGCCCAAAGCCATCGTCCGATGCCGTTGTGGGCGGAACGGGTTCCGACTCGGATCCTTCAGCTGGTGTCGGGTCAGGCTGAGCCGGAGTCGTGACCGCTGGCGGGTCCACGAGCCGGCGAACCATCGCCTTCCCCGAGTCTGTGCTCAAGAGGACAATCACCGCTGCTAGGACGCCAACGATGAACAGGCCGACCACGAGAACGACAACAAGGACAATCCGACCTACGCCAGAGCCCTCTTCGAACTCCTCGTCCTCGTCGTAATAGTCGTCGTCTTCGTCGAACATCCGACCCTACCTCAGACGAGCCCCTGACTGGACTTGAACCCTGCCCTCACCGCCCAGCCATCCGAGCCGTCACTGAAGGCCCCCAAGCGTGCGGTTCTCGGCAAATCGTCAGTTGCCCCGCCGGATTGCCCCCGTCTGAATTGCCTTCTCGTCGATCTCAATGACACCGGAGAGGTCGGTAACATCCGAACCCTTCTCCTCGAGAACGATGGACAACTCCTGACCACCTTTGGTGTAGGAAAAGCTTCCCTTGTAGATGTAATAGCCAGGCACCTGGATCGTGATCTCGCACTTCCAGTTGCGCAGCAGCCCATACTCTTGAAAGGTCTGATCCGACGAGAGCGACTGGATCTCGAAATAGCCCGTATCGTTCGTGATGGCGACGCCACGAAGGTTTGTGGGATCTTCAGGCTGATCGTCGGCACCCTTGAGCTCGGGGTCGGCGTTCAGAGGACGGATCATCACCTGAGCCTGGCCCACGGGAATCTCCTGCTGGTCCTTCTGGGTCATAATCTGTCCGGCAATCATGTCGGAAGAGCGCCCACCACCGGGACAACCGGCAACAGCTACGGCCAACATCAGGACAAGGAGCGCTGTCGGCACCCATCCAACAGGTCTACGAATTGTCGACATTTTGTTCCTCTCGGGGGCGCAGGGACCGCTCATTATCTCAGTAGATTCAAGTATTTAGAGTACACCTTACTCACCAGCTACGATCCCTTCCGAACTATATCACAGGCCCCACCTCTGCTCTAGCCGCGAGGGCGCTCAGTCCCACGTTCGGAGGCCACCTGGGCCCAGTTCCGGAGCCCGGCTGAACGGACCATATGCTGACGCTTGTAGCGTCTTCCCCCCATGGGGGCGCCAGAGCACGGACAAAAACCGCTCAGCCCTGCACTTGGATGGCGTCCCCAAGCAACGAGCCCCTCTGCAGCTTTGGGCGGCAGAGGGGCTCGTGCGAACTGGTCGGGGCGATAGGATTTGAACCTACGACCACTTGACCCCCAGTCAAGTGCGCTACCAGACTGCGCTACGCCCCGGGGACCCGGCCTAGAGCCGGAAGCCGGCGAATGATGCGCTGGGCTCCTGTAGCTGTCAAGGGACTGTCAGACCTACAACATCGGCAGCAGTAAGAGCCTTGTTCGATGAAACCAGAATCCGCCGACCTGTATCGCCAGACGGAGGGACGAGGACCGCTCGAACAGGCGCCACTCGAGGCAGGTGACAGTCCAGCGCCCCATAAGGCCCCTCCGAGTCGCAGGCTTCGTCGAATCCGGCCTTGTGCAACGGGGTATTGTCGAGAAATAGCCGCGACAGGAACGTCACTTCCGTGACGAAGTGAGCCCCTGAGTCAATCCAGCGGTCGAAGACCTCGCTGCCGGGTCGCTCCCCTCGCGGCAGAGCGTCCCTCTGGCCGGCGCGGAGCTCTCGCAAGATGCCATCGTCGTACCGCTCCGATGGCACCCAGACAACCGGCCCCTGCGGCCCATCGCGCCACACCAGAAGGGGACCGGTAGGCTCCGGCTGGTCCGCCGGCTCCGGCTCCAATGCTTCCGACCCTGCCTCCGCCAACTTCAGAGCCTGCTCTCTCGCTGCTCGCTCGGCCCGGGCAAGAGGGGTCAATCCGTCCGAAGGAGGGGGGGGAGGCTGCGAGACCGCCGCCGCCGCACCCATCGCAGAGGACCCCAAACCTGGGGTCAAGGAAGGAGCGCTGCTCTGGGGCGGCTGCCCTGGCATTGGAGCAGCCGCTGCGCCCGCATGCACCGCTGCGCCTGGAGCAGCCGAGCTCGAGGCCGCCTCACCGGCAGCTGCCGACTGGGGAGGCGGTGCCTCACCGGCCGCTGCCGCGGCGAGAGCGCGCACCTGAGGCAACACCAACTGCATGGCCATCGCTTGCCAGAACCGAGGGTCGAAGCTCCCACCCGGACCCAACAGCGAGACTGCTTGGAGTCCGTCCATTTCATGGATCGCGCCAGGCGGCAAGCGCGCGCCAAGGGCTTGGGACCGCTGCTTCGTCCACAGGCGAGTGAACACTCCGACCTTCGCCTCGAGCTCAGCCCGAGCTTCCTCGGGATCCTCCGACTCGAGGACCTCCCCCGAAGCCGAGAGTCGAGGGTTGTAGAGCCAGTCCAACAGCAACAACCCGTGAAAGTAGTGGATGTCCTCAAACAACACGAAGGCCCAGGCATACAGGCCTGCGACACCCGCTGCGCTACAGCTGGCCTGGCTCTGCCGGGCAACCTCCAGGCAGAGGCTGACGGGCGCCTCGAAGCTCTCTCCTGGTCGGAACGGCTGCTGACGATAGATCCAGTAGCGGTCGTTTCCACCCCGGACCGGCTGCATCGGCAGAGAGGACCGCTCCATCTCGCCGTCATCGGCTACAACCCGCCAGTTGCCTCCGTCCAGGAGGTCGATGCGGGTCTGTATATCCTCCGTAAGCGGCCCACTGCCCGGGGGCACCAAGAGATCGATAAACGGCACACCACGCGGCAAGTCAACCATCGGACTAGTCCTGAGTTTCAGAATTGAGAGCGAAAGTCCTGGAGGTCGGAGCGCAGTTCCTGGAGCGCATCTCGTACCGAGGACAGGGCTTCTCGTTGGCGATCAGCCCGCTGCCGGAGTTCCGGATCGGGCAGCGCATCGTCCGCCGCCGAGACCGAGGGCTCATCCACAACCTCCGGGCCCAACCGCACGGTCTCATCTGCTTCTGCTGCCTGGGTTCGTGCCCGGCGAAGACGAAGGAGCTCGGCGCGAGCCCCCTTAATGGTGAACTTGCGGTCTCGCAGTAGACACTTGATCTCTAGGACCGTGTCGAGGTCGGCTCTCTTGTACAGACGCTGCCCGGTGCGACTCTTGCCTGGCTTGAGGATGGGGAATTCGCTCTCCCAATACCGCAAGACATAGGGCTTCAACTCCGTGATCCGAGCCACCTCTCCAATACGAAAGAACAGCTTGTCGGGGATGTTCAGAGTCGACGAATGGTCCGTCTGCACAACGCCCCCTGCCCCTCTCTCCCGGGAATGTGCCGGAGACTCAGGCGTCGCTCTGGTTGTCGTTCAGCGCGTCCTTCAATACCTGGCTGGGCTTGAAGGTCAGCACACGCCGCTCGGAGATCGTAATGACGTCACCCGTCTGGGGATTGCGACCCACTCGGGCGCGCTTGCTGCGAACGACAAAGTTGCCAAAGCCAGAGACCTTAATCTTCTCACCATTGGCGAGCGTCGACTTCATTGTCTCGAAGACAGTCTCCACCACATCCGCCGCCTCCCGCTTGGAGAAGCCTATCTGCTCGTAAACGGACTCAATGATGTCGGCCTTGGTCATCTCATACTCCTCTGTTCAGCCCCGTTGCGGGGTCACTCCACACTTGCATACAACGCAACGCACAAACTGTCATTGCGAGTTGAACTCTCAGGGTCACCGCCCGCTGCCAACGTGATGGTCCAGTTTCTCTCGTCAGCGGGGCTGGGATCCAACTCGAACTCATGCAACGTCAAGCTACCGTTATCCACCTTGACCGTTACTCGATCAATGACCGCCATGGGATTGCCTTGCTCCTCACCCGTATCGTTGAGCTCCACGGCCAGCGCAAATCGAGTGCCCGCAGGGCCCGTGCTGGGGGTGACACTGGCTGTACCGATCTCCTCCTCCGAGAAAACTCCGGGACGAGAGGTCAATTGGATGCTCGCAAGATCACCAGACTGACCATCGTCCGCCTGCGGCGACTTGACCGACCAGGGGTCATCGACAGCAGCGGCGGCTTCCGCGTCTGGAGACACAATCACGACCAAGCAGTCGTCTTCGACGTTGAGTTGCTCGAACTCAGGGTCCTCGGGGCACCCTGTGCCCACTAGGAAGATCGGCACGAGCAGGAGCCCAAAAACAGTCTTGGGCTGCCCCTTGAAGGGCGGCCATTGGGCAATCTGGCAAGAGGGTAGGTTCACGTCGGTCACGGCATTGTAGAACAGGTTTGGCCCTAGGTACGAAGGGTGATCCCTTCCTGACCGCAGAGCTTACTCTCGACCTGAGTCATCACTGCATCCACGGCCTTGTCCTCGAGCGTTCGGTCCGGGGCTCGGAACTGAAAACGAAGAGCGAGACTTCGTGACCCGGCGGCGATGTTCTCACCCCGATAGACATCAAAGATGGTCACTCCCTGAAACGAATCCTTGGGCCCCTTCTTGGCCACGCGAGCAGCCTGTTCGAGAACCCAGGACGCACTGTGTTCATCGGATACCACAAAGGCCATGTCACGCTCGACCCGGGGGTAACGGCTGACGGGTGTATAGCGGGGAGCCTTCGCACGCTTGGGGGACAGGGCCTCGATGTCCAACTCGAAACCATAGGCCACGGTGTCGAGCTCGAAAGCTTGCAAGACGCCAGCCCGAATCCTGCCCATCCAACCGGCACGGGGTTGGCGTCCCCTTCCCTCCAGTACCGCAGCTTCTCGCGGGTCGAGGAACTGAGGAAGCTCTTGAGGCCTCCATTCGTAGCCCTGCCAACCAAGCAAGTGCTCCAAGGCTTCCACACAAGCCTTCAGGTCGAAGAAATCCACCGACTGCGGCTCACCCTTCCACCCCGGCGGCGAACGGCGGCCCAAGAGGACACCGGCAACGGTCGTCCGCTCGCGAGCGGGTGTCCGGTCGAGGGGTCGACCATCCCGCCCAGCGACGATCTCCTCGAACCCCTCGTCACGCATAGCGAATGTGCGTCGCAACTCAAAGAGCCGCACGTCAGCAGCGCCCATGGCCCGATTGCGAGCCGCAGCACGTAGCAACGAAGGAAGAAGTGTCGGGCGGAGAATGCCCCCGACCTCGGACAGCGGATTGCCCACAGTCACCGCGTGGGAACGCCAGGGGTGGTCCTCGGGTAGTCCCAGGTCCGACAGCCAGGACGGATCGATGAACGAAAAGTGAATCGCTTCGGAGAGGCCCTGTCCTCGGAGTGCCGAGCGCACCGCCCTCAGGTTGGGGCCGGGGGGCTGGCGGGGCGCGACGCGAAGCTCACGAGCTGGGACGACCTCGGGCAACTTGTCGTAGCCATGGAGGCGAGCGACCTCTTCCAACAGGTCGACTTCTCGCTCGATATCGAATCGATACGAGGGCGGCCGAAACAGCCAACGACCCGGCCCATCCCCCTCCAGTTGCTCCATGCCACAGCGGCGGAGCAGCTCGGCTACGTCCCCCTCGGGGATGTCCATGCCCAGCAGTCCCGCTACTCGGCTCAAGCGCAGTGGGACCTCCGGCCGGGAGACGGCCTCGGGGTACAGGTCGAGGGGCGCGGCATCCAGCGTGGCGCCCGCGGTAGAGCCGAGCAATTCGATCAAGCGCAGCAAGGCCGCCCTGGGCAATTCGGGGTCGACTCCGCGCGCAAAGCGCTGTGAAGACTCCGTCGTCAGCTTGCAGCGATGGGCCGTCCTTCGCACCGGATCGGGAACGAAGTGAGCAGACTCCAGAAACAGCACAGTCGTCCCGTCTTCGACCTCGGAGTTCTCTCCCCCCATGACTCCAGCTAGAGCGATCACCCCATCGGTATCGGCGATGACCAGGTCACCGCCACCCACAAGGGTGTGATTCGCACCGTCGAGGGTCCTTGCGTTTTCCGCATCAGACGCCCAGCGAATCGTGACGACACCGCCATGGAGGGCGCTGCGATCGAAGGCGTGGAGTGGGTTACCCAACTCCAACATCACGTAGTTCGTACAATCGACGACGTTGTTGATCGCCCGGACACCCATGGCCTCGAGCCGCTCCTGCATCCAGGTCGGCGAGGGACCGACTTTCACATCATTCACCACCGCGCAGGAATAGCGGGGACAGCCATCGGTGGCCTCCAGTTCGACCCTCACCTTGCGGTCACCACTGCCCACGTGTCCGGCTCGGACCGCTGGCAGCGCCCGGGCCACAGACAGCGTCTGAGCAGCCGGGTCGGCAGAGTCTTCGTCGGGTTCCCCCTGTCGGCCGAGGAGCGGCCAACCCGTCACAGCAGCCAGCTCACGAGCCAAGCCCAAGACGGACAAACAATCCCCGCGATTGGCCGTAGGGAAGATCTCGATCACAACGTCACCGCTCTCGATGACGTCCCCCACCGGGACACCCAGCGGGGTGTCAGCCGGCAAGATCAGAATCCCCGCCGCCTCTTCAGAGAGCCCCAGCTCAGCTTCCGAGCACAGCATGCCCTCGGAAGGCACACCTCGGAACTTGCCCTTCTTGATCTTGAAGCCGCCCGGAAGAACAGCGCCAGCCCGCGCCAGGGCCACGATGTCGCCCTCTTTGTGGTTGGTGGCACCGCAGACCACGTTCCACTCTGTCTCGCCATCGAACGGCCGGGTAACAGTCAGCTTGTCCGCATCGGGATGGCGCTCCACGGACTGAAGCCGGGCAGTGACCACGTTGTCCCAATGGGCACGACCATCCTCAGCCACTTCTGCCTCGAGTCCTGACGCCGTCAGTTGCTCACAGATGGACTCCGGCGAGCCGCTCAGCTCGACCATCTCGCCCAACCAGGACAAGGGGACGCGCACTAGAACTGCTCCAACATGCGGACATCGTTCTCGAACAGGAGGCGGAGGTCATCAATGCGATAGCGAAGCATCGCCAGGCGATCGATGCCCATGCCAAAAGCAAAGCCCTGCACGCCTTCCGGGTCGTACTCAGGACGACCCAGTGAAGCGAACACGGCAGGATCCACCATGCCCGCCCCGAGCACCTCCAACCAACCGGTGGACTGACAAACTCGACAACCATCTCCGCTGCAAAAAACGCAACTGATGTCGACTTCTGCCGAGGGCTCGGTGAAGGGAAAATAGGAGGGCCGAAACCGAACCTGGGTCTCAGAGCCAAAGAACGCCCGACAGAACTCCGCGAGCGTCCCCTTCAGTTCGGCCATCGTCGTCCCTTGGTCGACGACCAGGCCCTCCACCTGATGAAACATGGGGGTGTGGGTGAGGTCATTGTCTCGCCGATACACGACGCCGGGGCAGATCATGCGCAGCGGAGGAGCCTCGTGCAGCATGGTCCTCACCTGAACTGGTGAGGTATGGGTCCGCAGCACAACGCCATCGGCTACATAGAAGGTGTCCTGCATCTCTCTGGCAGGGTGCCCCTGGGGCATGTTGAGGGCCTCGAAGCAGTGCCAATCTGTCTCGACCTCAGGGCCTTCTCGGATGTCGTAGCCCATGGACGAGAAGATGTCGCAGATGCTGTCCCAAGCCAGGGTGACGGGGTGGGAATGTCCACGCCACGTAGCTCGTCCGGCGAGCGTCACATCGACTGGGTCGGCGCTACCCTGGGACAGGGCCGCGCCGCGAAGGGCATCCCGACACTCGGCAAACACCGCCTCAATGTGCTTCTTCGTCTCGTTGATGGACGTCCCCGCGCTGCGCCGTTCGTCCGGCGGCAGCTTAGGGATTTCCTTGAGCATACTGGTCACCGAACCAGACCGACCCAAGTATTGAGACTTCACCTGGGCGAGCTCAGCCTCGCCTGATGCAGCCTTCATCGCGTCCATCGCCTGCTGAGCGAGGTCCCGACTTCGGACAGTCAGTGCATCGGTCATGGAACAGCCCGAAAGAACGGTGGGCAGGATCTGACGATCCAAAGAGAAACACCAACCAAGACGCCCGGAGGGCGCTCGCGATAGGTTCTCCCAGTCAGCTAGCTACGAGACATCGAGACGAGATCAGAGAACGCCTGCGGATCGTCAATGGCGATCTGAGCGAGCATCTTCCGATTGACGTCCACACCCTGCTTCTTCAGACCGCCCATAAAGCGACTGTAGGAGAGGCCGTGGGTCCTGGAGGCCGCATTGATGCGGGCAATCCAGAGTCGCCGAAAATCGCGCTTGCGATTGCGACGGTCACGATATTGGTAGAGGCGAGCCTTCTGGACCGCGTTGACCGCGGTACGAATCAGGTTCTTACGACCGCCGAAAAAGCCCTTGCTGGCCTTGAACAGCTTGTTGATCCTCTTTCGCCGGATCACAGCGCGCTTGACGCGAGGCATGGCAACTCCTTCGCCGTGCGTCTCCGTTTTGCCGCGGGTTCGGACAGTACCTGCCCGCAGGAACGCACTTAATGTCCGCCATCAAAGGCGGTGTTGTGTCCTCTCGGACCTCTAGGGAATCAGTTCAGAAATTCGCGCCGCATCGGAAGCGTGCATCACCTTAACGGTGCGAAGACCACGCTTCCGCTTGGTGCTCTTCTTGGTGAGGATGTGGCTGTGATAGGCCCGACCATGGGTAATCTTGCCGGACCCGGTCCGCCTGAACCGCTTGGCTGCACCCCGGTGGCTCTTCATCTTTGGCATCGTCTCGCCCTCCCGGGGGCCTCATTCGCAAGGCGGCCCGGATGCGGACATCTAGATGAGCAGGACCTTGATGTCAAGCAATGCATTCGGGGTAGTCTGGTGTTTCCCAGCCACTTTCCAACCCCGACTGCGATGCCCGAAGCCAACAAAAGCGCGCTGCCCCTCCAGGAGGCCCTCGAGCGACTCCTCTTCCACCGGCCCGACCTAGCTCGCCGGCGGCAGCAGCGAAGAGAAGCACGGGATGTGTGCTCCTGGATTGGCAGCAGTGCTCCCGCAGTCGACGTCTTGGCAGGCTGGTTGGGCGCCAATGGGGCGCGACAGGTGTCGGACTTGACCACCGCACTGGACCGATTGCACCGGGCGGGAGGAGACTCCTTGGCTCCCATCAGTGGTACGCCACGAGAGTTCGAGCCAGATCGGGAGCTGTTGGCCTTCAAGCTTGGCTGGGATGGCCTCCCTAGCGGACCACCACGAGAGTTTCTATTGACGCTGGGGCTGCTCCGCGGCACCCCCCTTCCGAGGCACGTCACTCAGACAGCGAGTCGGGCGACTGGGTCCGATGCCGAAGTCGCCATGCTCTCTGGCTTCTGTGTCAGTGACGATCCACGGGGCCTCTATGTCACCGACCCCTGCTTGGTGTTCCTGTCATCACAGGCTGGATCAGACCTGGAGACACAGCAACGGTGCCTGCAATTGGTCCTCGCGGTCCGAGACTGGATCCCCGGCGCGTGGCGAGAGTCGGACGATGTGCTGCGGGGCCCCGTCGAGTTCGCCACACAACTAGTGGAGCAAGCAGATCAAGCCGACCTCCTCGCATCGTTGTGTCACAGAATGGCCGAACGGAGCCGCAAGCGAGGGCGGTGGGAGGCAGCCGGAGGCTGGCTACAACGAGCCGAGCGAGTACCGGGACAGTCTGAAGCCTACGCAGAACTGCTAGATGTGGAGCGCGCCATCGTGCTGTTGGAGGCCGGACACGAACAGGAAGGCCTGATCCGGCTTGATGACTGGCTGGGGCGACACGACAGCCGCAGCACCGCGCGCACCGTGACGCCCCAGTTGGTGGACCGAGTCCGCCTCTTCCGCGCCCTGGCACTGGCTCGGGCTGGGCGACGGGGCATTGCCGAAGCGGAGCTGCGAGCATTGTTTCATTTCGGTAGTGGTTCGAAGCTGGCCGACACGGATGAAGCCGGCACCCCCCTCGCCAAGTCCGTCCGGCAAGACCCCGCGAGACTGATGGCTCTACACGCCCTAGGCACACTGCTGGTCGCCCGCGACGAATTGGACGACGGCCTCGTGTGCCTCAGCCGTGCGGTGGAGGAGTGGACTGAGAGCATCTCCAGCGACGACCCGGCGCTGCCCACGCTCAATCTGGGCCTTGCTCAGGCCTTGCGACAGGCCCACCGCAACGACGAGGCTGAGGCAATCTTGGAGCAGGCCCGAGTCCTTGCGGGCGGCGACATGGACCGGCCTGCGCAGGCCGCACTGCCGCTGATCTTGCATGAGCTGGGCATCTTGGCCACCGAACGAGAGGACTGGCCTACAGCCACGACGCTTCTGGACGAAGCGCGCATGATGGCCGACACGCTTCTGCCCAACCGACACCCCGTTCGCGCGCAGGTGCACTACAGCCGAGGGCTCATGCACTTGAGCGCCGGCGACGCCGACCGAGCGGAGCGAGAACTGGTACAGGCGCTGGACATCCGGGCCGCTGAGTTGGGCGAAGACCGACCTGCTGTGGGGTTGGCCCGGGCGGCGCTGGGCTGGGCCCGCGCCCATCAGGAGGAGAGCCGTCGGCCCATGGCCCGTGATGACCTTCGAGCTGGACATGACCTCGTGGCTCGAGCCCTGGGCCCGGACAGCCCCGAAGCGCTGCAGATCGAGGCCTTGCTCGCAAAGCTGTAGTCAAGGATCTGTACGTGGATCGTCCAGTTGGACTCCGTCGATACAAGCAGAGCCGAACAGAGGCCCAGCTAGCCCGTCAGCCTCAGGACCAGGGCAGCTAACGACTCTCGCAGACAAAGCCGATGGTGCTCGTTCCAAGGGAAGATGTCGCACATGCGCCATCGAACCAGCCGTTGGCCCCCAATGGATAGTCGGCGCCAGCCAACCAAGCACAGTCGCCAGCACCTGCAGGTTGAGTGCTCGCCCAATTCGTAAACAAGGCGCTGAGGCCCGACGTCCATAGCCAGGTGTTCTCAATGTCCATGTCGGTGTAGCCAATCCAAAAGTGCCAACCCGTGATCGGGGCGGTCAGAGTGCCGATGTAGGCAGACTCCGTAGAGTTCAAGATGGTCGCGAGGCCGTCGTAGCCCGCAGCCTGACACGTGGCATCCGCATCCGCCCACGTTCTGGACATGGGACACACCGCAAAATAACTCCCGCCGCTACTGCCCGCCTGACAGTGGAGACCATCACAGTCTCCGTCCAAGCCATTCCCGAAGATGTCTCCCGCCATGGGGGCGACCGCTGCGTTGCTGTCGTCACAGTCCTCGGCGGCAACCGACCCATCGCAATCTGCATCGGTGGACTGGGCACCTAGAGTAGCTACGTGGTCGTTACAGTCTTCAGCCGACAAGACTCCATCGCAATCTGCATCCTCAGCCACAACGGTGGAGTCGGGATCGTTGTCGTCACAATCATCGAGCGTCGGGATCCCGTCGCAGTCCCCATCGTCTGGGTCCGCGCCCACACTGGAGTCCGAGTCGTCGCAATCGGGAATGGTCTGCACACCGTCGCAGTCTGCATCAAGAGCCTCAGCGCCTAGGGCGTCATCGAGATCGTCGCAGTCGTCGGCGGCCACCGCTCCATCACAGTCGACGTCTTCCAGGCTGCTCCCCAGACTCTCGGTGCTGTCGTCGCAATCCAACAGCGAAATAGCCCCATCACAGTCTGCATCGTTGCTGACGGCGTTGGACAACGGGTCGGAGTCGTCACAATCCAGCCCAGTCGAGAGCCCGTCGCAGTCTGCATCGGTGTCCGTAGTGGTGGAGTTGTCGTCGAAGTCATTGCAGTCGCCATCGTCCACAGTCCAGCCATCGCCATCCACATCTTCGGTCGGGTCACAGCCCCCCGCGAACCCCGTCGCATCAAACGAATAGCTGAGTTCTCCGTCGGGGCTCTCAGGGATCACCTGAAGAGTAACTTCATGGGCATTGGCCCTCGCAGGCGTGCAATACATCACTCCATAGAAGCTCGAGCCGACATCGCTCACATTGAGGGAGAGCGTATCGAATGCATCTTCCAGACCACTGGCTGTCATCACCTCCAAGAAGCCATCCCGGCCCAGCCCAGTCAGTGCCTTTGCGTCGTATTCACTGCCCAGACCGATCGTAAAGATCGCGTGATCCGAAGCCTCTACAGCCGCCAGAGCCTCGTCATAGCTGTAGTAACCGGCTTGATCCGCCCCATCAGTGAAGACAACGAGCGACGCAGCGTGAATCGACGACACAGAGGTACGAGCATCCAAGGCTTCCAAGCCATTGACCACAGCCCCATAGAGGTTGGTCGAAGAGTCCACCACCACGTAGCCACGAAGACTCTCGACCCCAGCGAGAAGCACAGCCTCATGGGGTGTGAAGTCCACGATCACCTGGAGGTCGGGCCGACCATCAAAGATAGCGAGAGCCATCTCCTTGCTTCCGGCTTCCGCCTGGACAAATGCGTGTACGGCGTCAAGCAGCGTGTCCAAGTCACCCGAGTCAAGAATGCCCCCGCTCATATCCAGCACCATCATGAGATCGAATGGAAAAGCTTCCTCGTTATCAGCAAGGGTGAACTGGCTCTGCTGCGCACTCAGTTCGTCACCGTCTTCCAAGAGCTGAAAGTCCTCGGCATCGAGACGGGAGACTGGGTCGCCGTCACATGTAAGAAGCTGAAAGAAAAGGGAAATATTCGACGGAGCTCTGGCTCGCCCTTGCAGCAAATCAAAGGAGAGGCAGCCTAGATCCGGCGTTGAGTCGTCATCATCGCCAGCGTCGTCGTCATCGTCGTCATCGTCGTCGTCGTCATCGTCATCGTCGTCGTCGTCATCCGAAGAGGAATCGTCGTCGCCAGCGTCGTCGTCATCTCCATCGTCGTCATCGCCTGTGTCGTCGTCATCTAGATCGTCCTCGTCCTCGTCATCCGACGCCCCACGCACGGTCACACACCCAGTTGCGAGCAACAACGACAGGGACAGCAGGAGTAAACGAACAAAAAGGTCGAGCTTCACAGAACCTCCATAAGAGAACGCGCACACCTTACCGTGAAACATCGACCTAGTCCGTTGGTGGTTGGAGCGAGAAACAGCGACGTGAGGGGCCACTCCCCCACGGGAGAACCCACAGCGGACTGGCCCGGCTGCCCAAGAAAAAACGGCTCCGGAAAACCGGAGCCGTTGGAGTGGTAGGCACGGCCAGGATCGAACTGGCGACCCCTACCGCGTCAGGGTAGTGCTCTCCCACTGAGCTACGTGCCTTCAGTCGCCGATGGGATTCATGCTGGCGAGGCTCGGGACTGTATCAATCGAAGCGAGTGTGTCAAATGGCAGAGCAAGGAGTCCATGGCTTGGCCCGTTTGCCGAGCACACCTCGGACCCAGGTCTTGCGGAGCACCATACCGACGCTGGACAATCCACAACATGCAGCCGGTGGATAGCAACCAGGACGCGGCCTCCACCAGAGGCCTACTGAGCCGAGAGGGCACGACCCAGGCTTCAATCGCCCTGATTCTGCTGTTGGGCTCCCTGTTGTGTCAGTTTCGCTTCAGTCAGGTGGTGGGTTCCGACGGCTTTTTCCACATCCGGCTCGCGGAGCAACTCTTCGAAGGGGCCATGCCGTGGCTTCCTCTCACGATCTTCAGCGACGGCTGGGTCGACCATCAGCTGCTGTTTCATGCAGCTCTCTTTCCCTTCGCTGCGACGCTCCCCGGCATCACGGCGGCCAAGGCGGGGGCGGCCGTGCTCGCGGCGGCGGCGGCCTTCACGATCTATCGCTTCCTACGGACAGAGGGTTGTCCGGCTCCCCTGCTGTTTGCCCTCCTGCCCCCAGCACTGTCCTGGCACTTCTGGCTTCGCCTGGAGATGCCGCGAACCCAGGGATTGTCGCTCGTGCTGCTCTTCCTGTGCCTGGGGGCACTCTGCCGAGGACGCCACCGAACCTTGTTCGCTCTCAGCTGGCTGTATGCCTGGACCTACCACGTCGCCTTCGCCCTGTTGCCAATGGCACTGCTCCATGCGGCTGTCGTCATGTGGACCTCCTCGGCTCTCCCGCGACACCAAGCCCTGAGGGGGCCCTTGTACATCGGTGCCGGTCTCCTAGCCGGGCTCACCATTCACCCACACACACCGCACACCTTCCGCTTCCTCTACCACCACGTCATCCTGAAGGTCTGGAACCCGTCGCAGCTACCTGTGGGCCTGGAATGGCGCGACGGGGGGCTGGATCTGCTGCTGAGCCAAGGGACGCCCAGCCTCCTCCTGCTGGGGCTAGCCGCAGCAGCGCTGATGCGCGCATCGGGTCGGCGCTCAGGAGTCGCCCTGTTCTTTCTGCTCAGCGCAGTGGTGGCCAACGCCGCCATCGTGCAGGGAAGTCGTTTTCTTGAGTATTCGCTGCCACTCTCAGCCACGGCACTGGCCCTAGCCCTCAGAGATCTGGACCCATCCCCGCCGCGGTGGGGATGGACTCCACTGCGTTGGGGTGCCGGGGTCGCGCTTGCCTGTGGGCTTGTCCTGTCCATGAACTCCGTGAAGCAGGCCGTTGAGGACACCGAGCCCAATCCGAACCGCCTCGCGCCCGCCATGAACTGGCTGGGAAACAACGCAACACCGGAGGACGTCGTCTACCACTTCTCCTGGGGCGACTTCCCCGAGTTGGTATTCCACGGGCCCCAGTTTCGCTACATCATCGGTCTAGACCCGCACTTCTTGGAGCTCAAGGACCCACAACTCTGGTCTCTTTATCAGCGCATTGGGGCCGGAGGCGCCCACAGCGGGCGCAACCCCTCCAAGCCCATTTCTCAGCGATTCGGCGCCCAGTGGGCCATCCTGGTCCACCCCTACCCAGGGGCTCCCGAGCTACTCGATGAGGACCGAGGCCTCACGCTGGTCTACGAGGACAGTTCCGCCATTGTTTATCGCGTCCGGGAGGGCGGCTGGGATGGTTCTTCCCACGAAGCTCCACCTAAGTAGCTGCGTCACAGTCCACAAGAGAAGGGACGGGGCCGGGCGACGCCCAACACCCTGGCAACAGCGAAGCGAGGTGACCGCCTAAGTCATGAATCGATGGCAACACTGGGGAGTCCTTCCCCCAGCGAGCACACAACCGCGCCAACGATGTGGTGCGCTCTGACTCGAGCCCACAGGCAACAATCCAATCGAAACCGAAGGGCTCAGGAGCCAGGTTCAGCGCGAGCCCGTGCATCGAAACGAACCGACGCACGTGAACACCCACAGCTCCAATCTTGACCAGCTCACCCCCAGGCTCTCGCACCCAGGCCCCTGGAAAGCCGCAGCGTCGACCGACAACGAGTCCACCGTCGCCCAGAGGTACCGACGCCGAAGACAGAATGCTACGCGCCAGGACGACCATCGCCTCCTCCAGACCGGCTACGAAGTCCGGAACCCGCAAGCGCCGAGCTCGCAGGTCTACGATCGGGTAGGCCACGAGCTGGCCGGGTCCGTGCCAGGTCCAGCCTCCGCCACGCTCGACGGCATGCATCTCGACCCCGTAATCAGCCAACTCCCGGGGAGCGGCAAGGATGTGCTCCGCTCGTGCTCTTCGGCCCGCTGTCAGGACGCCGGGGTCGTGCTCAACAGTGAACAACACATCGCCGGCATCACCTGTCATGACCGCGGATCTGGAGTTGCGCTGAAGATCCAAGACCTCCAAGTAGGATCGAGTACCCAGAGCTCGGTGCTCCAGCGGTCGCTCCGCCTCCTCCGCCAACACCCCCATCGAGCGCACGCTGCCCCTCACTGCCGAGGTCAAGGCAAGTCCTCGGCCTCTGGTGCATCGTCACGGCCCGACTGGAACCAGTCCGTGCTCTGGTAGTGGCTGATGGCGGTTCCGATCAACACCTGAGCCGCGGCTGCCAGCGGCACTGCCAGCAAGATCCCGAGGAAGCCGAAGAGGTTGCCTCCAGCCACCAGAGCCAGAACCACCACAACCGGGTGAAGACCTACCGAATCCCCAACAATCTTGGGGGTGAGAAGGGCTCCTTCAATCCCTTGGACGACCCCATAGACCGCCCACACCTTGAAGACCTCGATGGTGAAGCCGAACTTGAGCACGGCGAGCATCGTCCCCACCACGATCCCGAGGAAGGTACCGAAGTAGGGAATGATGAAGAGTGCGCCCGAAACGACACCCAAGAGCACCGCGAGATCGATGTCCGTGAACAAGCCCAGGCCCAACGCGTACAGCACGGAGAGGACCATGCACAGCAAGAGCTGCCCACGGATGAACAGGCTCATCTTCTCGTCAATGGCGACGTAGTGGTCGAGCGTGACTCGGCGGAATCGATACGGCACCAGGTCGAATGCCCGACTCTTCATCGTGTCGAAGTCCCGGAGGAAGAAGAACAAGAAGATGGGCAGCAGCAACCACTGGACCAAGAAGCCCAGGAGACCGAAGGTCGAGCCGACGAGCTTCTGGGCCACCACACGAACGGGATCGATTCGGTCGAGTGGCATCTTCTCGAGCAAGGCCGGGAGCTTGTCCACCATGGCGGAGAACCGGAGGTCCAGGTCCCTACCCGTGGTGACCGACACCCACTGCTCCAGCGCCTCGCCCCGGTCGCCCAACTCAGAGACGTACGTGTCCATGTTCTCGGTGAGATCCGACACCTCGGTGACCACATAGGGAACCAGGAACAAGAACGCGAGGGTGTTGATCGCCAAGAACAGACCGAGCGCCAGGCCAATGGCTGCGGTTCGATTCCAGCCCCCTCGCTCGAACCGGTCGATCACGGGGTCCAGGAGATAAGCAAGCACGAGCGCAACCAGCAGGACCGTCAGCAAGCCGCCAAGGCCGCGATAGAGCACGACCAGACCAAGCTCTAGCAGCTGTAGAGAGACCAGAACGGCCACAGAGGCCAGGCCAAGTGTCACCAGGATTGCTGCCCAGGACGGGAGCTCCGACAAGACAGGTACGTTCTGAAGCCAGCGAGAGGCTGAAGACCCATGGACCATCGAAGGCCCGGCGTCACCCGGGCCCTGGTCCCCACTCTCCGGACGACGGTCTCGGGTGTCCACGGGGGGCAAGTCGTCGGTCACTGCGACCTCCAGAATTGTACCGTCCGAGCGACGCCCTCGGCCAAGGCCACCCGGGGCTCCCAGCCCGTGGCCGCTCGAATAGCGTCAATGGAGGGCCACCGATTCTGAATCTCCTGCCCCGGATGCGGCTCGAAGACGAGCGCCCCAGGTCCGCCCGACTCATCGAGGATTAGGCGCGCCAATTGCGCGGTGGAGATCTGCGAGTCGGGGTTGCCGACGTTGTAGGAGGCGCCCCAGCTGGACGGGGTGGCCGCCAGCGCCAGAACCGCCTCTACGAGGTCATCCACATAGACCCAGGAGCGAATAGCCGAACCATCTCCGGTGACGAGCAGATCGTCGCCCTGAACCGCTCGTTCGGCAAAGTTCCGAATGGCGCCCTCCCCCAGCTGCCCCGGGCCATAGACATTGAACGGACGAACCACCACGGAGGGCAATCCCGTCTTGCGAGCAAAGGCAAACAGCAGGTGCTCGCCAAACAGCTTGCTGGCTCCGTAGGTCCAGCGGGGGTCGGGCACGGGCCCAATGGACGTCGAGCGACCCTCGTGTGCACCCGAGGCGTCCATGCCGTAGACCTCGCTGGTACTCAGATGAACGAAGAGCGACGGCAGCTGCTCCTCTAGAGCTGCCAGCAGCCTGGCTGTGCCCAGCCCGTTGACCTCCATGACCGAGAAGGGGTCTCGATAATAGGTAGAGACTCCAGCCAGAGCAGCGCAATGCAGGACCACCGAGGGCGCCCCCACGTCCGGCAACCAGCTCTCCGGTTCCCGGATGTCCCCCTCCAGCAACCGTACGTTGGCGGGCGGAGTGGGAGCGATGGAGGGCAGACAATCACGTGTCCCGTTGTCTACAACCACCACCTCACAGCCAGCGGGCGCGAGAGATGCCAGGCGAATGGCGAGGTGTGAGCCGAGAAAACCCCGGCCTCCCGTGACCAGAACCGGCCGCCCCTCGTGGAACCAAGGATGCAGAGACGCCATCAGAGCCGAGCCTCGTGAATCAGCATCAGCAGAGGAACCCTCAGGACTCACCTACGCGGCGCAAGCCGCTGTCCGCCGGTGTTCCGACAGCCTCGGGAGCAGTTCGACGAGGGCGCGCACGAATGCGACGAGACCAATTCTGAGCCAGCCCTCCCAGGCCCATGGCCACACCCACAGGAATGGTCGCTGCCGCGATCACGTACCGGCCGACAAATCGGAGGCGTTGCTGGGTGGACTCCTTCATGGCGCCGGCAGAATAGTCCGACCAGACAGCGACCGCCAATGAACCCGAGTCCATCGAGCGACCCACATCAGAGCCAGCCTTTCAGTTCTCGACGAGTCACTTGACCCACCTTGTACTTTTCTACGCGGCCTTGCTCATCAACCAAAAAGGTAGTCGGTAGACGAGAGACTCCATAGGCCTGCTCCACCGCGTCTTCGGAACGCAACACCGAGAAGCCGATCCCATATTGCTCTTTAGCCTCACGGAGCGCGTCCAGGTTGCCCGAGTCCACCGCGAGGCCCAGTACGGCAACCTCAGGATGTTCACTGGCAAAACGAGTCAAAGCCGGCAGCTCCTTGCGGCAGGGTGGACACCAGGTGCCCCAGAAATTGATGAGCACTTTCTGACCACGTAGCTCCGACAGGACCACAGGTTCTCCCTCGGTAGCAGGCAAGCCAAACTCAGGCGCCTCGCCCCCCACGGCCACCGCCGGTTTCGGAGCAAACATCGTCTCGAAGGCCACCAGAGCGGCCAAGAGCACCCCCAG
>PBPL01000094.1 GCA_002724675.1 Deltaproteobacteria bacterium
ACCTCCACGGTGAAGTCCACGTGCCCCGGCGTATCGATGATGTTGATCTGATGCTCTCGCCAGAAGCAGGTGGTTGCTGCTGACGTTATTGTGATGCCGCGCTCTTGCTCCTGAGCCATCCAGTCCATGGTGGCCGTACCCTCGTCCACCTCTCCCATGCGGTGAGAGCGACCAGAGTAGTAGAGGATGCGCTCGGTAGTAGTCGTCTTGCCCGCATCAATGTGGGCCATGATTCCGATGTTGCGGACGCGGTCTAACGAAACCATGACGCAACTCGGCGGGGCCAAGACCCCAGACGACGCCGCTTACCAGCGGTAGTGGGAGAAAGCCTTGTTGGCCTCGGCCATCTTGTGGGTATCTTCCCGCTTCTTGCAGGCGGCCCCGCGACCATCGGCAGCGTCCATCAACTCGTTGGCTAGCTTGTCCATCATCGAGCGACCACCTCGGGCTCGGGCGTAGCTCCGAAGCCAGCGCATGGCCAACGCGACACGTCGTCGAGGCGACACCTCGACAGGCACCTGGTAGGTAGCACCGCCCACGCGACGACTCTTGACCTCAACCACCGGCTGCACGTTCTCAAGGGCCTTCTTGAAGACCTTGATGGGATCTTCCTGGCGCTTCTCTTCGATCATGGTGAGCGCGCCATACATGATGCGCTCGGCGGTCGATCGCTTCCCATCACACATCAGGGTGTTGATAAACTTGGTCACCAACTGCTCGTTGTATTTGGGATCCGGAATGATTTGACGCTTCGGTACTTCGCGACGACGGGGCATAACGCAATCTCCGTTACTTCTTCGGGCGCTTGGCGCCGTACTTGGAGCGCCCCTGTCGGCGCTCTGAAACTCCCACGGAGTCCAAGACGCCTCGAACGACGTGATACCGGACACCGGGAAGATCCTTGACTCGACCACCACGAATCAGGACCACCGAGTGCTCCTGCAGGTTGTGGCCCTCACCAGGAATATAGGACGTGACTTCTAGGCCATTCGTCAGGCGAACACGAGCCACCTTCCGCAGCGCTGAGTTGGGCTTCTTGGGGGTCGTCGTGTACACGCGGACACAGACGCCCCGCTTCTGCGGGCACTGCTTCAATGCCGGCGAAGCTGTCCGAGCACGTCGCTGTAGGCGTCCTTTTCGGACCAGCTGATTGATCGTCGGCATCTGCCGCTCCTAGTTTGGCCCCGCCGGAGCCGTTGAAGTGTCCGCGAACACACTGAAACGAATAGGTCTCAGCGAAAAAGCTCGCGGAAAGTAATCGGTCACCTGCGTGCTGTCAAGAGAATGAGTACTCCGCCCCTCGATCTACGAGGCCGCAGCACTGGTATTCACCGCACCCGTCAGGTCAATGTCCTCACCCAACTCGCGACCCATCTGCTGGTACATGGTGAAACCAGTACCCGCTGGGATGAGCCGTCCCATAATCACGTTCTCCTTGAGGCCGCGCAGGTGATCGATCTTGCCCTGGATGGCCGCTTCGGTCAGAACCCGCGTGGTCTCCTGGAAGGAGGCCGCTGAGATGAAGGAGTCGGTCGACAAGCTCGCCTTGGTGATCCCCAGCAAGCAGGGCTCAGCCTCTGCCGGCCGAAGCCCCTGCTCCACCAGCTGCCGGTTCGCCTCCTCGAACACCCGCTTGTCAACGGTCTCGTCCACGAGGAAGTCCGAGTCAGCCGGCCGACGAACGCGCTGACGACGCAGCATCTGTCGGCAAATCACCTCGATGTGCTTGTCGTTGATCTTCACGCCCTGCAGTCGATAGACCTCCTGCACTTCGTCCACCAAGTATCGAGCCAGCGCCTTCTCTCCCTTGACTCGCAACAAGTCGTGGGGATTGGACGAGCCGTCCATAAGCGCATCACCAGCCCGCACGAAGTCGCCTTCGCGGACGGACACGTGCTTGCCCTTGGGGATCAAGTACTCCTGAGGCTCACCGTCGCCTTCGGGGGTCACCACAACCCGGCGCTTGCCCTTGTAGTCCTTGCCGAAGCCCACAAAGCCATCAACCTCGGTAATGACCGCAATGTCCCGTGGCTTACGTGCCTCGAACAGCTCGGCCACACGCGGCAGACCACCGGTAATGTCCTTGGTCTTGACCGCCTCCCGCGGGATGCGCGCCATGATGTCGCCCGGGTGCACCGTCTCACCGTCTTCGACGGAGAGGTTGGCCGAAACGGGCATGTGGTAGGTCTGCTCGGTCTTCTTGTCCTTGATGAGGATACGCGGCTTCAACGTGGCATCTCGGCTCTCGATGATCACCTTGCGGTTGATCCCCGTGAACTCGTCCACCTGGTCCTGCATCGTCGAGCCTTCGCGGATGTCCGCGTAGACGACCTTACCCTCCATCTCAGCCATGACCGGAACAGCAAACGGCTCCCACTCGGCGATCATGTCGCCTCCGGCCACCGTAGCCCCATCTTCGACCATCAGCTTCGCGCCGTAAGTCAGCGCATACTTCTCCTTCTCGCGACCGGTCTCGTCCACGATGGCGATCTCGCCATTGCGATTCATCACAACGAGTCGGCCCTCTGTGTTCTTAATCGTCCGGACATTGAGGTACTTCGCCGTACCACTGCCCCGCGCGGCCTGCGTCGATTGCACGGCTCTAGAGGCCGCAGCACCACCAATGTGGAACGTACGCATCGTCAACTGCGTGCCGGGCTCGCCAATGGACTGAGCGGCGATAACACCCACAGCCTCACCAACATTCACAAGCTTACCGCGCGCTAGGTCGCGCCCGTAGCACATGACACACACACCTCGAGTGGCATCGCAGGTCAGCGTGCTTCGGATATGAACTCGATCAATGCCGGCTTCCTCCAGCACCACCAGCGCCTCTTCGTCCACCATGGCGCCCTTCGTGAGAAGGACCGTTCCCGTGTGGGGATCGAGCACCTCTTCCGCGGTCATTCGACCGAGAATCCGCTCGCCCAGTGGCTGAATAATCTCACCCGCCTCCACGAGAGCTTGAACCCAAACACCAGCCTGGGAGCCGCAGTCGTGCTGGCTCACGATGAAGTCCTGCACCACGTCCACAAGGCGACGGGTCAGATACCCCGAGTTGGCCGTCTTGAGGGCCGTATCGGCAAGACCCTTACGAGCACCATGAGTCGAGATGAAGTACTGAAGAACCGTTAGGCCCTCACGGAAGTTCGCCGTGATGGGAGTCTCGATGATCTCGCCAGACGGCTTGGCCATCAGGCCTCGCATTCCCGCGAGCTGCCGAACCTGCGTGTTGGAACCTCGCGCACCCGAGTCCACCATCATGTAGATGGGATTGAAGGACTGAATACTTCGCTTGCGATCGTCCTCTGGGTTCTGCACCTCTTCAGTCGCCAACTCATCAATCATCTGGTTCGAGATCTCATCGGTAGCCTTGGCCCAGATGTCGACGACCTTGTTGTACTTCTCACCCACCGTGATCAGGCCTTCAGAGTACTGCTCTTCCGCCTCCTGAACCTCGGCAAAGGCCTTGTCCAACAACTGGTCCTTGGTAGACGGAGTCTCCATGTCCTTGATGGCGATGGACACACCCGCCCGGGTCGCCTGCTCGAAGCCAAGGCGCATGAGGTGGTCCGCCAACAGCACGGTTGCCTTGGGGCCTGCCATACGGAAACAGCGATCAATGAGACCACCGAGAGCACCCTTGTCCAGCGTCTTGTTGACCGACGAGAAGGGCATCGCCTTGGGAACGATCTCGTAGAAGAGGATCCGTCCACACGTCGTGTCCACGATCACCGTCGGTGACAGGTCGTCAGACTCCTCATCGCTCTCACCCTCGGCGAGGATGCGATCCATGCGTACCTTGATGCGCGCATGAAGGGCGAGCGCGCCAGCGTCATAGGCCTGTCGGACCTCTTCTGGGGACCCATAGATACCCATGAAGTAGGGCTTCTTGTCCTTGACCGCTTGCTCCGCACGATCTGGATCGTACTCACCGTTCACGAAAACTCGCTCGCGAGTCATGTAGTAGCAACCCAGGACGATGTCCTGAGAAGGCTGGATGATCGGCTTGCCACTGGCCGGGCTGAGGATGTTGTTGGTCGACATCATCAGCACCCGCGCCTCAATCTGCGCTTCGATCGAGAGCGGGAGATGGACTGCCATCTGGTCACCGTCGAAGTCCGCGTTGAAGGCTGTGCAGACCAGAGGGTGCAAGTTAATCGCCTTGCCCTCGACCAGCACAGGCTCGAACGCCTGCACACCCAGCCTATGGAGGGTCGGTGCGCGGTTGAGCAGCACGGGATGTTCTCGAATCACCTCGTCGAGGATGTCCCACACCTCAGGACTATGGGTTTCGACCATCTTCTTGGCGGCCTTGATCGTCGTCACCAAGCCACGCTCTTCGAGCTTGTTGTAGATAAAGGGCTTGAAGAGCTCGAGCGCCATCTTCTTGGGCAGCCCACACTGGTGCAGGCGCAAGAAGGGGCCAACCACAATGACCGACCGACCCGAGTAATCCACCCGCTTTCCGAGTAGGTTTTGCCGGAACCTGCCCTGCTTGCCCTTGAGCATGTCGGACAGCGAACGCAGTGGACGCTTGTTGGGCCCAGTAAAGGTCTTGCCTCGTCGACCGTTGTCGAACAGGGCATCCACGGCCTCCTGCAACATTCGCTTCTCATTGCGGATGATGATCTCGGGGGCAACCAACTCCTGCAGGCGCTTCAATCGATTGTTCCGATTGATGACACGACGGTAGAGGTCGTTCAGGTCACTGGTAGCGAACCGACCACCGTCCAGTGGAACCAGCGGACGAAGCTCGGGAGGAATGACAGGCACCACTTCGAGCATGAGCCACTCGGGTCGATTGCCCGAGTCTCGCATGGCACCCACAGTCTTCAGCCGCTTCGACAGCTTCTTGCGGGCCGCTTCCGAGGTTGCATTTCGCAACTGCTCACGCAGCTCGGTCGCCAGCGCGGCGCAGTCCAGTTCGCTGAGCAGGGTACGAATGACCTCGCCACCCATCCCGACTTCGAACGTGTCCCAGCCGAACTCGGAGATCGCATCCTGATAGTCGTCCTCGGAGAGGATGTTGCCAACCTCAAGCGTCGTGGAGCCCGGGTCCGTGACAATGTAGGACTCGCAGTAAAGAACCCGCTCCAGCTCTTTCAGAGAAACATCGAGCAAGTTGCCAATGCGACTGGGCAGGCTCTTGAGGAACCAGATGTGGGCAACGGGCGTCGCCAGCGTAATGTGGCCTAGACGCTCGCGTCGGACCTTACTCTGGATGACTTCGACGCCACACTTCTCACAGGTGATGCCCCGATGCTTCATGCGCTTGTACTTGCCGCAGTTGCACTCGTAGTCCTTCACCGGCCCGAAAATTCGAGCACAGAACAAACCATCTCGCTCCGGCTTGAAGGTCCGGTAGTTGATGGTCTCGGGCTTCTTTACCTCGCCGAAGGACCAGGACCGGATCTTCTCCGGACTGGCAATGGCGATTCGGACGGCCGAGTAGTTGAGGGGACTCTTCGGCTTCTCAAAGAGACTGTAGAGGTCGCGCAAGGTAGGAACCCTCCGGTCGGTTTCGCTATCTAGTGCGCCAGTGGCGCGTGTTTCCTGCGTCCGAAGACGCCAGTTCTGTTTCTACGAGGAACTCGCACTCCCGACCCGAAGGTCGAGAGCAAACTCATCAGAGTCCGAATCCCTCGGGCTTGTCTTCGATCATGGTCACGTCAAGAGCCAGGGACTGTAGTTCCTTGATGAGCACGTTGAAGGACTCGGGCAAGCCGGCCTCCAATACGTTCTCGCCCTTGACGATCGATTCATACATTCGGGTCCGTCCGACCACATCGTCGGACTTAACCGTCAGGAACTCCTGCAGGCCATAGGCTGCACCGTAGGCTTCCAGCGCCCACACTTCCATTTCACCCAGACGCTGACCACCAAACTGGGCCTTACCGCCCAGGGGCTGTTGGGTCACTAGGCTGTAGGGCCCAATGCTACGAGCGTGGATCTTGTCATCCACCAGATGGTGCAGCTTGAGCATGTACATGATGCCCACAGTGACGTTCTGATCGAATGGGTCGCCCGTGCGACCATCGAACAGGGTGATCTGACCCGTGTCGGGCAGCCCACCAAGCGTCAGGTGGTTCTTGATCTCTTGCTCGGTCGCTCCTTCGAACACAGGCGTCGCGAAGCAGATGCCCTTATCGACACACTTCTCCGCGAAGGCCTTGACGTCTCCAGCGCTGCCCTTGCCAAGGAACTTCCGAATCTCTGCGTTCTCCGCATACACGTCGCTGATGTAGCCCCGCAGAGCATCGGCAGAGACCTTCTCCTCAAGCATCGTGTTGATCTGCTCGGCAATTCCCTTCGCGGCCCAGCCGAGGTGCACCTCAAGAATCTGACCCACGTTCATCCGAGAAGGAACGCCTAGCGGGTTCAGCACGAGATCCACCGGACGACCATCTGGGAGGAAAGGCATGTCTGCCTCGGGGAGAATCTTGGAGATCACACCCTTATTTCCGTGCCGACCCGCCATCTTGTCGCCCACAGAGAGCTTCCGCTTGATAGCGACGTAGATCTTGACCAGCTTGATCACGCCCGGGGGCAGTTCATCACCCTGGTTGTATCGCTCAAGCCTGGCCTCGAAGGTCATCTCGACCAGCTCCAACTGGCCTCGGACCGCATCGATGAGTGCGAAGATCTCGTCCTCGACAGCCTGGCCCTTGACGACGGCAATCTCCTGCCACAGCGAGATGGGCAGTTGCGACACGACGTCAGCACTCAGGGCTTGGCCCTTCTTCAGTAGTGTCTCACCGTCGTCAACAATGTCAGCGGCGGCCTTGTGACCATCGACGATACGCACGAGCTTTCGCTCAGCCGACGCGATGATTGTCCGCATCTCCTCGTCCTGATCGCGCAAGATCCTAGCGGTCTCGGCGGCCTGAATCTGCTTGGCTCGCTCATCCTTCTCTACGCCTTCGCGACTAAAGATCTGCGCGCCAATGACCGTCCCCGTGACTCCGGGCGGGACCCGAAGTGAGGTGTCACGCACGTCGCCGGCCTTTTCACCGAAGATCGCCCGCAGCAACTTCTCCTCGGGAGAAAGCTGCGTCTCACCCTTCGGTGTGATCTTTCCAACGAGAATGTCGCGGGGTCCGACTTCTGCACCAACGCGGATGATTCCGCTCTCGTCCAGATCTGCCAGTGCCTCTTCACCAACGTTTGGAATGTCCTGGGTGATCTCTTCCTTGCCGAGCTTCGTGTCCCGAGAGGCAATCTCGAACTCCTCGATATGAATCGAGGTGAAGACATCATCCTTGACCAACCGCTCGGAAATGAGGATGGAGTCCTCAAAGTTGTAGCCACCCCAAGGCATGAAGGCGACCAACACGTTGGCGCCCAGAGCTAGCTCGCCGGTATCAGTAGACGGACCGTCAGCAATGACCTCACCAGCCTGGACAAAGTCACCCTTGCGAACGATGGGCTTCTGATTGATCGAGGTGCTCTGGTTGGAGCGTCGGAACTTCACCAGGTTGTAGATATCCACCTCGGCGCCGATCTCGCCGCCCTCTTCCTCATCCGCCTTGATGACGAGCCGTGTCGCGTCCACCGCCTCGACCACACCAGAGCGCTGAGCAACCACGGTCACACCGGAATCGCGAGCCACGTGCCGCTCAAGCCCGGTCCCCACGAAGGGCGCCTGTGTCTTGATGAGGGGCACAGCCTGACGCTGCATGTTGGAGCCCATCAGCGCTCGGTTGGCATCGTCATGCTCCAAGAAAGGAATCAACGAGGTCGCCACCGAGACCAACTGGTTGGGGCTCACGTCCATCAACGAGACGGTGCTGGGATCGACCATGGCGAAGTCACCCAAGCTACGTGCAGAGACACGGTCGGTAGTGAACGCACCCTTGTCGGTCACCTGGGCGTTCGCCTGCGCGATGACCTGGTTCTCTTCTTCGAGGGCCGAGTGGAACTTGACCGTGTCGGTCACAGTGCCTTCGTCAACCAGCCGATAGGGCGTCTCGATAAAGCCAAACTCGTTGACTCGCGCATAGGTGGAGAGTGACGCAATGAGACCAATATTCGGGCCTTCCGGCGTCTCAATGGGGCAGATTCGACCGTAGTGCGTGACGTGTACATCACGGACATCGAAGCCTGCCCGCTCTCGGGTCAGACCACCGGGTCCGAGGGCCGAGAGTCGCCGCTTATGGGTCACCTCCGACAGTGGATTGGTCTGGTCCATGAACTGGGAGAGTTGGCTGGAGCCGAAGAACTCCTTGATCACAGCCGAGACGGGCTTGGCGTTGATCAGATCATGGGGCATCAGAGTCTCGATCTCGGCGAGGCTCATGCGCTCCTTGATTGCCTTCTCCATGCGCACGAGCCCGATGCGGAACTGGTTCTCCAGGAGCTCGCCCACGGGGCGCACTCGCCGGTTACCAAGGTGGTCGATATCGTCCACCGCTCCGCGTCCATCCCGCAGGTTGATGAGATAACGAACCGTCCGCATCACGTCCTCACGGCTGAGGGTCGTCTGCTCCAGAGGCACGTCGAGGCCGAGCTTGTGATTCATCTTGAGGCGGCCGACCTTGCTGAGGTCATACCGTTCCTCGTTGAAGAAAAGATTCTCGAAGAAGGCGAGCGCTGTCTCGTACGTCGGAGGATCACCGGGACGCAGTCGACGATAGATTTCGATAATCGCTTCTTCAGTCGATTCGATCTTGTCGATCAAGAGCGTGTCACGGAGGAAGGAACCAACGTTGACGTTGTCAATGAAGAGCACCTCAACCGTCTCAATGCCCCTCTCGCGGATCTCGGCAAGAGCTTCCTCGGTAAAGGCCTCATTGGTCTCGACAATAATCTCGCCCGTGTTCATGTCGACCACGTCGTGGGACGCAACCATGGCCCCTACAGGCGAGTCAACGCCGAGCAGGTCGTCATCCAATATTGGAATCTGCTGTACGCCGGCAGCCTTGATCTTCTTGATGGCCGCTCTCGTGACCTTCTTGCCTTCCTTCACCAAGACCTTGCCATCACCCTCGATAACGCAGCGCGTCTTCTGACCCAGCAAGAGGTCCGGGTTGAACTCCTTGGTCAGCTGGTCGGCGCTAACGTGGATGACCTCACTGTCATAGAAGTAGTTGAGGATCTGCTCGGTGTCGTAGCCGAGGGCTCGCAGCAGCACAGTGGCCGGCAGCTTTCTCCGACGATCAATACGCACATACAGGAGGTCCTTGGTGTCGAACTCGAAGTCGATCCAGGACCCTCGATTGGGGATCACTCGTGCCGAGAAGATCACCTTTCCTGAGTAGGTCGTCTTGTTTTGGTGATCGAAGAAGACACCCGGAGAGCGATGGAGTTGGCTGACCACCACCCGCTCGGTGCCGTTGATGATGAACGTCCCGTTCTCGGTCATGATCGGCAGTTCGCCGAAGTAGACCTCCTGCTCCTTAATGTCCCGGATGTTCTGCGAGGCAGTCTCCTCATCAACATCCCAGACAACGAGGCGCACAGTCACCTTGAGCGGTGCGGCATAGGTCATGCCCCGCTGACGACATTCTTCCTCGGTGTACTTGGGCTTCTCGAACGTATACGAGACAAACTGCAGACTGGCCGACTGATTAAAGTCTTCGATCGGAAAGACGCTATTGAAGACCGCCTGGAGGCCACGATTCTCTCGTGCACCAGGATCAATGAGCGCTTGCAGGAAGTTCCCGTAGGAGCGCTGCTGTATCTCGATCAGGTTCTGCACCTCGATGGCCTTCGGGATCTTCTCGAAGGTCCGCCGGATCCGCGTATTGTTCGCAAGGAGCGTCGTCGCCATTGCTTTTCCTCTTGAGTCTCAGGACCAGGGGACCGGTGCGACCCAGCGCCATGCCGAGTCCTCCGGGGCAGCCCCCCTTGGGTGTGGATGGCACGCCCCCCGGAAATCCGAGGGACGCGCCTCCTCAATGCAACAGGCCGAACCCCAAGCGGGGCAGGCCCAAACTGGACTACTTGATGTTGACGCTCGCGCCAACGGCCTCAAGCTTCTCCTTGAGCGCCTCAGCCTCTTCCTTAGAGAGGCCTTCCTTGACGACCTTCGGGCAGGACTCGACGAACTCCTTCGCCTCCTTCAGCCCGAGACCCGTCACTTCACGGACGACCTTGATCGCTTGGATCTTCTTGTCGCCGTGATCGATGAGCTCGACATCAAACTCGGTCTTCTCGCCAGCAGCAGCTTCGCCACCACCAGGCGCGACAGCCGCCACGGCCATCGGAGCTGCCGCAGAGACACCGAGGACGTCCTCGAGCTCCTTAACCAACTCCGACAGTTCGAGAACTGTCAGGTTCTTAATGTAATCAATAACTTCAGCACGCTCGATAGCCATAATTGAGATCCTTTCGATCAGCTATTGTCTTCGCGTAAAGAGCAGACGAGAGGTCAACCGCTCGCAAACTCCAACCTGAGCGAGGGACCCGACCGAGGCCGGCTCCCACACCAAAAACTTCTAGTTGCCTTCCTCTTCCAGCTTCTGCTGGTAAGCCGTCAGGACATTGACCAACTGCCGGTTGCAATTGGCCAGCAGGCTGACCAGGTTCCGGGAAGGAGCCTGAAGGACACCCAGGAGCATCGCCTGGAGCACATCCTTGGACGGAAGCTCCGCCAGCGCCTTCAGCTCGTCGACACCCAGCACCCGTCCATCCAGGACGCCGGCCTTGAATGCCAACTGCTCGTTGTCCTCAGCGAACTCCGTGGCCGCCTTGGTGGATTCGACCACATCGTCGTAACCCAAAACCACAGCGTTGGTGCCCACGAAGTGCTCAATGAGGCCCTCGTAGGCGGTACCCTTGAGAGCCCGACGAGCCAGGGAATTCTTGACCACACGGAACTCAGTGTTCTCGGACAGAGACTTGCGAAAGTCCACTGTCGTGTTCACATCGAGCCCACGGAAGTCGGTCACAATGGCGATTCGGGCTCGCTCAAGCTTTTCGCTGAACGAGGTAACAAACGCTTCTTTTGCTGCGCGATCCATTTTCTTTACTCCCTCGCCTTACCGCAGTTCTCGGAGGAGGGCAGGAGCATCGATTCGGATCCCGGGGGTCATCGTCCCCGACACCGAGATGCCCTTCATGTAGGTGCCCTTGGCCGAAGACGGCTTCATCTTCTGCAGGGCCTCCACGAGGCTCCTCATGTTCTCTTCGAGCTTGTCGTTGTCGAACGACATGCGGCCGATGGGGGCGTGCACAATGCCCGCCTTCTCGACTCGGAAGTCGATCTTTCCGCCCTTGAGGTCGGCGACCGTTCGACCAATGTCAAAGGTCACCGTTCCAGTCTTGGGGTTCGGCATGAGGCCACGGGGCCCTAAGACGCGACCGATCTTGCCCACGGCCGCCATCATGTCGGGAGTGGCGCAGACCTTATCGAACTCGAGCCAGCCACCCTTGATCTTCTCGACCAGGTCATCGCCACCAACGAAATCCGCCCCAGCGTCACGCGCTTCGGCAACCTTGTCACCCTTGGCAAACACCAAGACTCTCACCGACTTGCCGATGCCATGTGGCAGCGCCACGGCACCACGAACCATCTGGTCCGCATGCTTGGGGTCGACTCCCAGTCGAACCGCCACGTCCACGGACTGGTCGAACTTGGTGTAATTGCACGCCTTCAACAACTCGATCGCCTCTTTGAGGGTGTACAGCTTCTCGCTGTCCACCTTCTCTCGAGCCGCTCGCTGGTTCTTTCCAGCTCTTCGTCCCATCTCAATCTCCTGCGGTCCAAACGAACACGTCACGCGTGCTCTCCCGCCACGGGTTGGTCTCTCGCTGGGGCATAACGCCCCACCCTTGACCTATCCAGGGATAACGACCACTCCCATGGAGCGGGCAGTTCCCTTGATGCTGTTCATCGCACTCTCAACGTTGTTCGTGTTGAGGTCCTTCATCTTGATCTCAGCGATCTTCTTGATCTGAGACTCCCTAATTCGTCCGACCTTGCTCTTGTTGGGCTCACCCGAACCCTTGGCAATGCGAGCCTCCTTACGGATCAGAACCGATGCCGGCGGAGTCTTGGTCTCAAAAGAAAAGGACCGATCCGCATACACGGTGATGATCACCGGAGTAATCAAGCCCTTCTCATCGTTGGCAGTAGCCGCATTGAAGGCCTTGCAGAACTGGGGGATGTTCACGCCGTGCTGACCGAGGGCTGGACCCACCGGCGGAGCGGGGTTCGCGATCCCCGCAGGAATCTGCAACTTGATGTAACTGAGTATCTTCTTTGCCATGACTCTTACTCTCTGGACCGATCAGGTCAGTCCTTCTCCACCTGCATGTAGTCCAGCTCCACCGGAGTCGCTCTCCCGAAGATACTGACCATCACTCGCAGCTTGGCCTTTTCGGGTCGGACCTCGTCGACAACTCCAATGAAGTTGGCGAATGGGCCGTCAACCACTCGAATGCTCTCACCCTTCTCAAAGGTGATCAGGGGCTTGGTCTCCACCGCACCCTGCTTCATTTGACCGAGGATCCTCGCCACCTCACGGGGGTGGACCTTGCTCGGCTTGCGATTGCTTCCGCCCACGAAACCAGTGACTCGCGGGGTGTCCTTTACCACGTGCCAGGTCTCGTTGTTGAGATCCATTTCGACCAGCATGTAGCCCGGAAAAAACCGCTTAGCAACGTTCCGCGTTTTGCCGGTCTTCGTTCGCTCAACGACCTGCTCTTCGGGAACAAGAATGCGGCCAAAGAACTCGATCTTGTCCAAAGACTTGATGCGCTCCTCAAGTGCCAGCCGGGCCTTCTGCTCGTAGCCGGAATAGGTGTGAACGACGTACCACGCCATTCCCTCCTGGTTCTGAGCCAACTCCTCCGCAGAAAGATTCGCCTCGGGAGCCGTCTCATCGGAGGCAACCTCTGCCGCGGAGGCAACGGGCTCCGCCTCGGAGTCGGGTGTAGCCGCATCGGCCTCAACCTCCAGAGTCTCACTCTCGGGCTCAGACGCGGTCGGCTCGGAATCCGGTGCAGACGTCTCGACGGTCTCCGCCTCGGGCGTAGCCGGTTCGGACTCGGGTGCAGCCGTCTCAACAGTCTCCGCCTCGGGCGCAGCCGGCTCGGACTCGGGCGTAGCCGTCTCGACGGAGGAATCCGTCGACTCGGCGAGCACCTCGCTGTCAGCAGCGTTATCAGCAGTCATTTCCATTCCTGTTTCCACGATCGGCTCCGTCCCCATCACGCATCCAGATCAAGGAGAAGACCGAACAACTTCTTCCACACCTGATCAAAACCCCAAAGAAACAGGGCAAAAATAATGGAGGTGATCACTACCACCACAGTGTGTTCTCGGGTCTCCTGCTTCGTCGGCCAAACCACCTTGCGGGTTTCCTGGACGGTCTCGATGCAAAAGTCGAAGGACGTGCTGTGCCGCCACAAGGCAACTGCAATGCCCACAGAAAGAAGAGCTCCGTAGACCGTAGAGGCTGGTACGGCCTTCCCAAGCAGGGTCTGGTTGGGAAGGCCGGCTGTCACGAGTCCCCACTGGACGAGATCTCGCAGCACGAGCCAGAGGACGATCGTACCCGCGAGCCACAAGAACCCCAGTAACCGACGGTCACTCATGGAAGTTCTCCTCGTCCTTCAGCGGCCGAAGCCCTGGTTAACACACCCTATCGACTACACGTTGTGGCAGGGGCGGCAGGATTCGAACCCGCGGCCTGCGGATTTGGAATCCGCTGCTCTACCAACTGAGCTACACCCCTACTCGATTCCCTAACTGCACCTCTACTCGTGGATCTTGGCGACGACACCGGCGCCAATGGTCCGACCACCCTCGCGGATGGCGAAGCGCAAGCCTTCTTCCATCGCGATAGGCGTAATCA
>PBPL01000095.1 GCA_002724675.1 Deltaproteobacteria bacterium
GCCAAAGCACAGTCGGGAAGTCGCCTGGTATTTACCTACGTACGCAAGGACTTCGTGGAAGGGAGAGCCTTCTATGACAACGAGGACCTGTACAAGAGGTTGGTCCTCAAGGACAAGGTTTGGCTTTTCGGCCTGAACCCCGAGGACGTGGCTGATTTCCTGAACGGATATGGCTGGCGAGTTCTGGAACACCTTGGATACGATGAGCTTGCCGATGTCTATGTAAAGCCGACCGGACGTCAGCTTGAAACTCTGGCCCTGGAACGCATCGTCTACGCAGAAAAGCTTTAGGCACATTCGAGTGACGTCCCTGAGGTACGGCCTGATCCCAGGCAGTGCATCTCCGAGCACGAGAACGGAAACGTCCGAGAAAAACGGGGGCAGATGCGGGCACAGGGGTCAGGAAGTGGCTTTATTGCAGGCACTTACGAAACCCGTCACACTTCGGCTCAATGTGTAGGAACGAGCGGATATCACAGCCATGATCAAAGGCATCAGTCACATCACCCTGGCCATCCGCAACCTCGAGCGCTCGATTCACTTCTATGTCGAAACCATGGGCTTCACGCTCGTGATGCGCTCCGACAGAACAGCCTACTTCCTGGCTGGCGATCTTTGGTTCTGTGTTGTCGAAGACCCTGACCTGTCAACCCAAGCGCGATCGGACTACACCCACATTGCATTTGCCATCGAACAAGAAGACTTCCCGCTCCTGGAGGCGAAAATCCGCTCGGCAGAGGTCCACATCTTCAAGACGAATGAGAGTGAAGGAGACAGCCTCTATTTTCTGGACCCGGATGGACACAAGCTCGAAATCCATTGCGGCACCCTTGAGACCCGCCTCGAAGAAATCCAGCAGAATCCCTGGGACAACGCAAAGGTCTTTCGATAACAACCCTCCCCTTGCCGATGCCGAGAATGGTACGCACAGGAGGCCTTAGCTCGTGTGCACACATCTGCGGGGACGACGGACAAAGCCAAAGAGCAATATCGACGGGCTATCGAGGCCGGTGAAGCCATTGCCGGGGACCAGAACAAGAACATCTTCATGAGCGACTTAGAGGCGCAGCCCTGGTTCGGGATGGAGGTCTCCCTTTCCCGCTGAAACTCGGTGACAAGAGGTGAACGTGATTTTGAAAGTCGGGGAGTTACAGTTGGTTGCCCAGCAGACAACATTCTTGTGCCATGTCTAAGTGTCAGTTACTGGCACTCGGCAGACCATCTCTTGGAGAGAGACATGCCCGCTAACGCTCTCATTCGGTGGTTACTGAACACCGGCCGCACCTACTCCTCTGTGGGCGAGCTTCAGGCGGCGCTCGTGGAACAGGTCGGCGAGTATGTCCCGGTCGATCGTCTGTGGTGCGGCACGACTGTGCTTCATCCTCAGGGAGCGGCCTATTTCTGGATCTGGCAGCGCGACAGCCCTCCCAGAGAGAGAGAACTGGGGTATGCCCACTTCGCGAAACTAGAGGAGAGCGACAGCCCAATACGACGCCTCAAACAAGGCGCCGACCATGTGCGCTTCCGGAACCCCGAGGGCGAGGGACTACCCGACGTGGCGGGACTGTGGCGCGAGGGGTTTCGAGACCTGTACTGCCAGTCGATGTTCTTCCGCGCTGCCTGGATGGGAGGGATCACCTGGGCGACTCGGGCTCAAGCCGGCTTCAAGTCCGAGCACCTGCAGCTCCTGTCGCAGCTGACCCCCGCGATCACCGCCGTCATCGAGCCCCTTGCGCGCGAGATGGTCACGGGCACTCTCCTTCGCTGCTACCTAGGCCGAGACGCCGGGGAACGGGTCAGCAACGGTCAAGTCCGGCGCGGCGACCAGCAGACCCTCCAAGCAGCCATATGGTTCTGCGATGTACGCGGCTTCACACAGCTCACCGCCGCCTTGCCCCGCCAAGATCTGCTCGATCTGCTCAACGACTCCTTCGAGGAAATCGTGCATGGACTCCACGCCCATGGTGGGCAGGTCCTCAAGTTCATGGGGGATGGGCTGTTGGCGGTGTTCACAGGAGATGACGAAGGCGCAGCCTGCCGGAGCGCCGCAGACGCCGTCACCACCGTGCAGCACCGACTGGCAGAGCTGGCGGATCGTCGTTCCGAGCGTGGCCTAACCACCGCAGATGTTGGCATCGGTTTGCACTTCGGGGATGTCACCTACGGCAACATCGGTGCCCCCGCACGGCTCGACTTCACCGTAATCGGTAGCGCCGTGAACCTCGCCGCACGCGTGGAGAGCCTGTGCGGCCGTCTTGGGGTGTCCGCATTGAGCACGGAGGCCTTCGCCTCCCGTGCGAATGCGGGGTGGACCCGCCAGGGCGAGCACTCAGTCAAAGGCGTCGACGAGCCTGTCGTGGTGTACCAGGCCCCACAGTAATCGCTGCGTTGGTGCCTCGAGTGGTGTCCCCTGACGGCCAATGCGCGATTCCAGTCAATCCCTAAGGCGAGTGGGTTCGCCAAGGAAAAACGGGGGCAGCTGCGGGCACAGGGAGCAGGAAGCGGGGTCATTGCACGGGTCTACGGAACGCACCACACTACTGCTCAACGTCTGAGGCACCGTATGCCCCAAGGACCCCGAGACCCTGACCGTGAACGTGAGACAGCTACAAGAGCTCCTTCGCGCCATGCCAACCATGATGAGCGCGCTGCAAGAAGGAGAGGTCCTGAAGCACCTGTCTGAGATGGCTGACGATGAGCTCCTCAGCGACTCCGATCCCCTGGAGTACATCTTCGGCCGATTGTATGAATCACACACTGGTCGCCGATCTTTCAAGTCGATGACGACAATGTTCGTGACTTTCAAGCCGGTGCGGCTCGCTTGAGAGCATTGGCCGCGAACGCGCCCTCGAAGCCTCTTCGAGCGAGCCTGGAGTCGGTAGCCGGTGTGCTGGAGGCGAGGTTTGCCTCGCCAAGCGGGTAGAGTGCATTCTTGATCTGTCTCGGCCACGACGGGACCGAGCTGCCCGGGGAGGAACCATGACCGAAGCCAACACACCATCGAAGTCGTTCAAGATCGTCCACAACGTGGCCCTCGTCGTCCTCTTCTTGATGATGGCGCAGCCCACAGTAGGCAACGTACGCGCCTTGCTCACGGGGACCCTCAGCTCGGGGGACATCAGCATCGAAGTGACGCTCTCCCAGATGATCCTGCACGTTGTGGCTATGGCCATTGGCTGGCTGGGACTCTGGTGGTTCTTCAAGCGCCAGAAGCGGGGCGCATACCTGAGCATCGCCGCCCACGGCCTCGGGATGGTCGCTGTGCTGACACAGACGCCCGCGATGCTCGAGATGGTTCCGCCCGCGGCCCTTGCTGTGTTCTTCGTCGTCCTGTTGGTCGTTGCCCTGGGCCCCCTGCAGATGTTCAAGGACGAGTACTCCTGATCGACGAACACCGGCCTGACGGACGCAGGAACTGGCTCATGGCGCCGCACCAACAGAAGCCCCGTATGCAGACAACCAACCAGCTCGAAGTGGGCCTGGCCCGGGAGCGGGTTGCTGCGCTCTATACCTGCCACGACCTCCTGCCAGCCTGGTCGCCCGGCTTCCTCTCTCTTGAGGTCATCTGCGACAACAAGCCCACGGATCTCCCCACCTTTCGACAGCGCTACACGGCCATGGGCCGGGAGATCGAGGAAGTGCTCACCGTGGTCGAGAACAACCTGCCCTACGGCTGTTGTGTCGTGGCGGAAAGTGGCGACAAGCAGTATCGAGAGAGCACGATCACGTTTGAAGCAATCAGTGATAGCGTCACCCGGATTGTCGTTCGCAACCAATTCAGTGGCGAGCATGTTCCCTATTTGGTCCCACAGGATCTGCACAACTACACACAGGCATTCCTGGAGACCTTCAAGACCTTCGCCGAGAGCCGAGAGTCCTGCGCTGATGAGGGTGCTGACTGGGCAGCTGGGAGTTAGGGTGGACAAGCCTGCGACAGCGGCTGAATACCTGGACGCGCTATCCCCGGAGCGCAAGGAGGCCGTCGAGCGTCTAATGACGATCATTCGAGCCCACCTGCCAGACGGCTATCAGGAGATCATGAACTCCGGAATGCCGAGCTGGGTCGTCCCACACTCTCGCTACGAGGCGGGCTACCACGTGAATCCAGAGCAGCCCCTGCCGTTCCTGGGCCTAGCCTCACAGAAGAGTCACATCGCCCTCTATCATATGGGCATCTACGCCAGCCCTTCGTTGATGGAGTGGTTCGTCGAGGCCTATCCGAAGCACAGCAAGACCAAGCTGAACATGGGCAAGAGCTGCATTCGCTTCAAGAGCCTCGCCAACATCCCCTATGACCTGATCGGACAGCTGTGCGCAAAGATGTCAGCCCAGCAATGGATTGATATCTACGAAGCGCATGTGAGGCGCGGCTGATCAATCGGTGGATGGAACAAGCCATGCGTCTCTCGGGCTGCTCCTGTTTTCTGGGCCTCCTCTGCGCCATCACGGTGGGCTGTACGAGCACAGACAGCCCGCCTGAGGACATGGGCCCCACGTTCACACTCAAGATGCACCAGAGCACTGGCGAGAACCCGTTCGCCCAGCTGGCATACGAATGCAGAGAGTGTTCGTTTGAGCAATTCGCAGCCATCGAGCCGCCTTCCGGGTGGTCCAAGGGCCCGAGCCAGGTGATTCTTCCCGAGGGCGAGCTTCGAAGCACCCCGTCGTTGGATGGGGTTCCCAGCTCCATGGACTTTGTCCCAGACATTCCAGGCGAAGAATTCGAGCTCATCGCCAAGACCCTCGACGGACGAGTTGTCGAGATCGGCGCTCATGGGCTGATGGTTGTCGTCGACGTGATGCGCGACACCCTCTTTCGCTTTCCAGCCGAGAGTCGGGTGCACGAGCTCACCGACCCCGACGAAAACATCTTTGTTCTCTTCGCTTACGAGGTGGAGACCGAGGACTCTGACAGCCCTGACTTTGAGGCTGCCGACGCGCTGGCTGGTTATCCTTTGCCCGGGGACTGGCTCTATTCAACCCGCACCTTGGACGAGGAGCTCTTTGTGGAATCGGACGAAGTAACCACCGTGCTGTCTATTTCTGGAGAGATCGCTTCCGTTTGGCAGCAACGCTAGGACGAGACGCGCCACGCTCAACCCGGGCGACCCAGGCCCCTCTCGTCATCGCTCCGATGAGCCCAGCGAAGCGTGCGCCAAGTCCCTCTGGAACTTCTATGCGTGCAACACGACCGCAAAGCCTCGTCGAACTCCAAATGAGCAGCGGGCGAGAGGTGTGTTCCGCGGATGCAATTGGGGGATGAAGGATGTTGGTTGTCTTCGATCTAGACGGGACCGTTGTGGATTCGACTCGAGCCTTGCTCGCAGCACACAAGACAGCCTGGGCGAGCTTGAATCTGCCCTGTCCCCCAAAAGAGACGATCCTCGATCTGATCGGGCTACCCCTGCTTCACACCATGCGCACCCTCGATCCACACCAGGACCCTGAAGCCCTGGCTGAGGCTTATTCTCTTGCCTACGTGAAGATTGCCCCTCGCTACGAGCGGCTCTTCGATGGCATGAGCGAGCTGCTGGCCCGCCCGTTTCGCGCGGCGGTAGCTACGGGCAAGAGCCAGCGAGGAGCCGACCGCGTCGTGAACCAGCTGGGTCTGGGAGATCGCTTCGAGGTGGTCCTAGGCGGCGACTCCGTGCCCAGGCCCAAGCCAAACCCCGACCTTCTCCACGCCATCATGAGGGAGACCGACACGGGGCCCGAAGACCTGGTGATGATCGGAGACACCACCTACGACCTGGAGATGGCCCACGCGGCCGGGGTGAAGGCCATCGGGGTGAGCTGGGGCCATCACTCGGCCGAGCGACTGCAGACCTGGGCGCCCGTCGTGGATTCGGTGGAGGAGCTTCAGAGCAGTCTCGGCGTGTAGACGACGTCCGCAGGCCACGATTAGGAGATGGAAGAGGGCTATCATTGCCCGTGGTTCCGCAACCGCTGAGACTGGAAAACCATGGCTGAAGCGACCCAAGATCAACGAACAATCTTCGCCATGGGTGGTGGTGGCTTCTCCATGGAGCCAGACAACCTGGCCCTCGATCAATACATCCTGGCTTTGACGAAACAGGAACGTCCGAAGGTCTGCTTCTTGCCCACCGCGAGCGGCGATGCGGAGGAATACATCCAACGGTTCCACACCTCCCTAGAGACATTGGGAACCGAACACAGTCACTTGAGCCTGACCCGCTACAACCAACCAGACCCCCACCGACATCTCTTGGATCAGGACGTGATCTACGTGGGCGGAGGGAACTCGTTTCAGATGCTGCTGGTCTGGCGTGCCCATGGGATCCACGAGACCCTCCGCCAAGCCTGGGAAGAGGGGATCATCCTCTGTGGCATCAGCGCAGGTTCTCTGTGTTGGTTCAGTGGCTCCATCACGGACTCCTGGGGCCACCCCCTACAGGTGCTGGATGACGGACTAGGCTTTCTGCCGGACAGCCATTGCCCCCACTACGATGGGGAGCCAGAGCGCCAAGAGATCTACGAGGAGAGCATCGCCAGCGGTGTGCTCCCCCCGGGGGTCGCCGTAGAAGACAGCTGCGGTGTTCTCTACCGGGGGACCCAGTTCGTCGAGTCCGTCTGCTCGGTGCCCGGGAAGAGCTCCTACCGGGTCACTGCCGATGGCCAAAAGGCCCAGAAAACGCCGATCCCAACCCGCACCTTGCCGAGACTCACACCAGAGGCTGCCAGGCCGGCCACAAAGTGACGCCGTTGCCGAGGGTTTCCAAAGAGGTCACACTTCGGACCAACCAAAGGAAACCCATGTCGACCAAACCACCCGCCTCCGTCCCCTCTTCCGTACGAATCGCGCCCGCTGAAGACGTTGACCAGGACGCGCTCTGCGCTCTCTACGATGCAGTGGGCTGGTCCACATACACGCACGAGCCCACTCAACTCTTGGCAGCCATCCGGGGCTCTGACTTCCTCGTCACCGCGGTGGAGGGCGACCTCCTCATTGGTCTCGCCCGCGCCATCTCCGATGATTCGAGCATTGCCTACGTGCAAGACATCCTGGTTCGGCCAACCCATCAGGGTCAGGGTGTGGGGCGCCTCCTTCTCACGGCTGTGTTGGACCGCTACAAGCACGTTCGCCAAAAAGTCCTGCTGACCGATGACCGACCGGAACAGCTGCAGTTCTACGCCTCCATGGGCTTCAAGAACACACGCGACTTGACCAAGACCCCCCTCAACGCGTTCGTGATCATCGAGGGGGCCTCGCTCGGCTGAGACCTCTAGGCGCAGACACCTCGTGCACCATCAGGCTGCATGGACGAGGCGGCGGCTCCGACTCAACGGATGTACAGGCCGCTGCCGACAGCTCGAGCACCCCAGTGGTCAGCTGCCGAATTGTCCGATGGGTAGTTGACGGTGTCACTGAGCCAGCACCCTGGCACCACCGCTGTGGTGGAGCCACCACCATCCAGGCCGATGGCATCCAGCAGCCCCAGCTCCCCAACGAGCCAGTCTGCAAAGGCGGGAGTGCTCAGCCCCACGCCCGCTCCAGTCCGTCCGTCCACGGTCACGAGCACGGCGTGTCCTGCGCTATCCACTCCAAAGGCCGTACGAGGATTGGGCGACCAATCGACCGATGACCAAACCTGGGTTCCTGGCTGGACGGCCGCAAGCGCCGTGCCCGCTTCTACCAAGCTGGGGTAACCACCAATGGCATCGGAGACCCCACTCCAGTCAGCCCCAGGGCCCACCCACTGGAAGCTGGGCGCACTGCTCCCCGACCAGCCCACGCTGCGCTGCGACAGCGTGTTGCCCAGGCTGTCCACCACCGTGCTGTTGGTGCTGTGGAGCGTGCCGTCCACCCGCAGCAGATCCGTGGGAGTACACGATGAGCCGGCAAAGAAGTTGGCGTTGACTCCAGCCAACGCTCCGACTCCTGGGGCCGCTTGGGCAACCGTCTCGCAGCCTGCATGGCGATGGGGCTGCAGTTCATATCCCTGACTGAGATCGACGGCGATGGCGTTGAAGGTCTGAACGGGGGCCGATGTGCGCAAGCGAGACCAGGTCAAGCCCGGACCGAGGGGCACCTCGTTCCACTGGTCGGGAGTGATCCACTCGTAGGCCAGCTCGTAGGCGCCCGCATGCTCGATGCCAGACGAAGAGGTCCAGGTGTCCGCAAAGAGCCAGTACTCCCCGGCAGGCAGGCCAGTCACCTCCAGTGTCTCGTGGGCCCGGGCGATACAGCCCGTCAGGACCCCTCCGACGACCGACGGGTTCTGGACGAGGTGAAGGTCAATGTCGACTCCTGAGCCGTCGACGAGTTCTGCTCGAAAGTCACCGGCCGCAGGCGCGACGAAGCGGTAGACCACCTCTGGGCCGTGTTCAAGGGTGTCGGGAGCACAATCGGCGTACGTATCGACCTCATCTTGAAGAGCAAGGGTCGTGTCGTGTGTGTCCACAAAGGGGGTCCATGGCGCATCAATAGGGTCGGCCAGAGTGCCGCTGGCCCGAACCACTGCCGCGTTCTGGCCGCAGAGGTTGTAGCCACTGTCGCCGTCATCGGCCGGCGTGTCGTCGTCATCGGCCGGCGTGTCGTCGTCATCGGCCGGCGTGTCGTCGTCATCGGTGGGCGTGTCGTCGTCATCGGCCGGTGTGTCGTCGTCATCGGCCGGCGTGTCGTCGTCATCGGCAGCCGTGTCGTCGTCATCGGCCGGTGTGTCGTCGTCATCGGCCGGTGTGTCGTCTTCATCCCCTGCGCTGTCGTCGTCATCGGCAGCCGTGTCGTCGCCGTCCCCTGCGCTGTCGTCGTCATCGGCCGGCGTGTCGTCATCATCGGCCGGTGTGTCGTCGTCATCGGCAACCGTGTCGTCGTCATCCCCTGTGGTGTCGTCGTCATCCCCTGCGGTGTCGTCGTCATCAGCTTGGCTATCGTCGTCATCCCCTGCGGTGTCGTCGTCATCAGCTTGGGTGTCGTCGTCATCCCCTGCGGTGTCGTCGTTATCAGCTTGGGTGTCGTCGTCATCGGCAGCCGTATCGTCGTCATCGGCAGCCGTGTCGTCGTCATCCACCGCCAAGCTGTCGTCCTCAGGCCGATCCTCCAGCCCACAACTGGTAGCTAGGAAGACAGAGAGCAAACCAATCAGAAACCGCTGAATGCTCCACCTCCTGGGCATACTTGAGCACGCGCTCAACCTTCTCATCGTGACCCACACTCCCAATATTTTGAAGAGCTAACCTACTGCCGTCTATGAGAGCGGGAGCCTGACAGCGACTGTAGGAGCACGCTCTGGTCGACCCACGAAAACAGGCTGAACGCCATCAGGAGTCGGAGAAGTGACCCCAGACGCACAACAGAGTCAGCGCGGTGTGGTCTTCGACATCGGTGGCGTTCTGGAGTTGACCCCGGAGTTGCACACGATTCCGAAGTGGGAAAAGCAGCTTCACTTACCACCTGGCGAAATCGGTCAAAGGCTAAACACTGTGTTCGAAGACGGCTGCTATGGACGAGTCTCCGAAGACGAGGTCCTAGAGAGCATACAGAGGCTGCTGGGCATCGACGCCCAGACCGCCGACAGCTTCATGGCGGACATCTGGGTCGAGTACTTGGGCACGCCCAACGACGAACTCATCGCCTACTTTCGAGCCCTCCAGAGTCGATGCATCACTGGGATCTTGAGCAATAGCTTTGTGGGTGCCAGAGAGCGGGAACAAGAGCATCTGGGCCTGGAGGGGCTCTGCGGCCACATCGTCTACTCCCATGAAGTGGGGTTCTACAAGCCAGAGCCCGAGATCTACCGGCTGACCTGTGAACGCCTGGGGCTGCCTCCCCAACAGGTAGTCCTGCTGGACGACAGCCCGCAATACATCCAGGGCGCCAGAGAGGTGGGGATGCACACGGTGCTCTTCACCCACAACAAGAAGGCCATCCAGGCTATTGAGAGATGGCTGGCCCCATAGAACAACCGCTGTACACCCAGTAGCTCCGCTCCAGCGCAGGCATCCGCCCTCGGAGAGAGCTGCGACCGGCCGCTCCGCTGCGAATGTTCTCGGACACAGAGATAGATATGGGCCGGGGCCTTGCGCGCGACGCCCGTCCTCTGTTCAATGGGCGCGCTGCTCGCGCGGACACCCCCACGTTGGCGGCGCCCATGAAGGTCTCCCAGCGGAGAGAACCGTGGGCCAACGAAGCCGAGGAGGAACGATGTACAAGCTGTTGATGGTGGTGCTCATGACCTGGATGATCGCCATTCCTTTGGAAGCGTCCGCACACTGCCAGGTGCCTTGCGGTATCTACGACGACCACGCTCGGATCCACGCGATGGAAGAAGATGTAGCCACCATCGGCAAGGCTGTGGCCCAGCTCCAAGAAGCACAGGACAAGGACGACGCCCAGAGCTTCAACCAGCGGGTTCGGTGGACCCAGACCAAAGAGGACCACGCGTCGCGAATCATCGACGTAGTCTCCCAGTATTTCCTCACTCAAAAGATCAAGCCGGCAGACCCCAAAGACAAGAAAGCGTACGCCGACTACGTGGCTCGTCTCACGGCTTGTCATGGGGTCCTCCGCGCAGCGATGAAGACGAAACAGACTGTGGATCCAGAAGCTGTCGAGGGATTGTCCCAGGCCCTCAAAGTGCTCGGCGACTTCTACCCGGCCGAGTAACGCTGGCCTCTCCAGGTCGCAAGAGAGGCCCCAAGAATCCAATCCCCAACGGAGTTCTCGCATGCGTCTCCACTGGTTCTGGTCCACCAATCCGCAGAAGGTCCGCCTGGCCCTGGAAGAACTAGGGCTCGACTACGAGTTGCTGTTCGTCGATCTGGCGAAACACGAGCAGAAATCACCGGACTACCGGAGCATTCACCCCCGCAGCAAGGTGCCTGCCCTCGAGGTCGATGGCTCTGTGCTGTGGGAATCCAACGCCGCGCTTGTGTACCTAGGGGAGCGTCAACAACAGCTGTGGCCGAAAGAGCCCAAGCTGCGCGCCAAAGGACACAACCTGATGTTCTTGGAAGCCGCTGCCTACCAAGGTGCCGCCAGCACGTTCTTCTTCCAGCGGGCAGTAAAGGCTCGTGCCGGCAAGCCGGCGAACGAAGAGAAGCTGGACGCTTCTCGCCCCGCGCTGGACGCCCTGCACTCTGTGCTGGAGAGCCAGCTGGGAGATGCAGACTACCTGCTCGGCGACTTCTCGATGATCGAGTGCGCCTACGGCCCTTGGCTCCCGGTTGTCGACCTGGAGGGCTTCCCCCGACTGGCCGACTGGCGTCAGCGCATCATGAACCGTCCCAGCTGGGGGCGCTGTGAGTTCTCGTACGGCATCGAGGCTCCCGCAAAACCTAGTCGGGGTTGACCAGGCCAGCCCCATCACCCGACCCATCGCCATCTACCCGGAGGCCCAAGGCATGACCAACCCACCCCCCCGATTCCAGAGCCTCTCGGACTTCTACCCCTACTACCTGGGCGAGCATCGCAACGGCACCTGTCGTCTCCTCCACCTCATCGGCAGCTCATCGGTGCTCATGCTGCTCGCTGCGAGCCTACTCACAAACAACTACTGGTTGCTCCTCGGACTGGCCTTCGCCGGCTACGGGCCTGCGTGGGTCGGGCACTACTTCTTCGAGCGCAACCGACCCGCCACCTTCGACTATCCCGGATACAGCTTTGTCTGCGACTGGATCATGATGCGCGACATCCTGCTCGGGCGTGTGCCCCTGTTGGGAGATCTCCCCGAGGAGTTGTGTGTCGACGAAGGCAAGCTCGCTGCGTGACTAATTAACTCACGACCTATCTCCCGCGGGGGTGCTGGACGAGGACTCGCTACCCACACCGTAGCCCCCGCCTCCGGGCGTCTCGATGACGAGCTGATCCCCAGCGGCGAAGCCCCGCTCGAAACAGCCACGCAAGGTCTCCAGATCGCCACTCAGCTTAGCCTTGCGAAACGCTCCACCAGCCGCACCGGGCGCACCACCAGCCAGACCAAAGGGTTGGGTCAGGCGTCGCTGCGACAGCAATGAAACCCGGACATCTCGGGTGAACTCGATCACACGCCGCACTCCGTCTCCGCCACTCCAACGCCCCTGACCGCCCGACCCCCTCCGCACGGAAAACTCACGAAGAATGGCCGGATATCTCCGCTCCAGCACCTCGGGGTCCGTGATGCGGGTGTTGGTCATGTGCGTGTGCACGGCGTGAGCCCCCGCGTGATCGGGCCCCGCGCCGGCCCCGCCACAGATGGTCTCGTAGTAGCCGAAGGTCCCATCACCAAAACACAGGTTGTTCATCGTGCCTTGAGAAGCTGCCGCCACCCCTAGCGCGCCAAGCACGACATCCACGATGCGCTGGGACGTCTCCACGTTGCCACCAACGACGGCGGCGCCCGGGGGCGGGTCGAGGATGGAGCCCACTGGGATGCGCAGATCCACAGCCCGCAGACAGCCGTCATTGAGGGGGATGTCCCGCCCCAGCAAGCACCGCAAGACATACAAGACTGCAGCCCTACTGACCGCGGCTGGGGCGTTCAGGTTCCCAGAGCTCGCCGGGCCGCTGCCATCGAAGTCCACCAACAGCCGAGAGGGGCCCTCCTGACCACCTGGAGCCTCCCGTCGCTGGACGCGGACATGAATGGGGGTCCCATCGTCCAGTGTGTCCTGGAATCGATGCGACCGGACCTCTAGCGTCTTGAGCCAGTGTTGAACCGCCTCCTCCCCGTTATCGAGCACATGGTCCATGTAGGTGATGACTCGCGAACGACCCTCTCGTGCCACGAGATCTCGCACAAGACGGACTCCCACCTGGTTGGAAGCGACCTGAGCCTGCAGGTCCGCAATACAGGTGGCGGGGTCTCGTACGGGGAGATTCCCCGAAGCAAGCGCCCGGGACACTGCCTTGTCTTGCCAGACACCCTCATCCACCAAGAGAAGGCCATCGAGGACCACCCCCTCCTCACGCAGGCTGCTGGAGAATGGGGGCATCGAGCCAGGCGTCGTCCCCCCCACGTCAGCGTGATGTCCCCGGTTCGCTACAAACGCCACGGGACCGCCGAATCCCACAAACACCGGTGTGATCACCGTGATGTCCGGGAGGTGCGAGCCCCCCTGGGCAGGATCGTTGACCGCCCACGAGCGCCCCGGCTTTAGCTCATCGGCCAACTGGGCCACCAAAGAGCGCACCGTCTCTCCCATGGCGCCAAGATGAACCGGAATGTGGGGGGCATTGGCCAGGAGTCGTCCCCGACCATCGAAGAGGGCACAGGAGAAGTCCAGCCGCTCCTTGATGTTGGTCGACCAGGCGAGCCGCTGCAGCGTCTGGCCCATGCGCGTCGCGATGGACAAGAATCGACCATGAAAGAGCTCGAGCATCACGGGATCACGTCCACGCGTATCGTCGAGTCCCGGGACACCCAACGAGGACGTTCTGGTGTCGACCGCCCGACTTGCCTTGACTGCATCCTCCTCACAGCGGAGATGGAGGACCCCTCCCCTACCCACCTGTAGCTTCCACCCCGGATCTACGAGGACCGTGGTGACCTCGCCCGCCACCAGCAGCGGGCCCGGCGCATGGTGGCCCTCCACCAGCTGGTCTTGGCGAAACACTGGACATGACCGCCAGTGGTTCGTTCCGTGAGCATCGGGAAACCCCACCTGCTCCGCACGAAGAGCGTCACTCACGGCGAGCGGAACCGCTGGCACAGGACGGGCCGGTGGCGCGACTCCCACCCTGTCTGCGACCACCTCCACCCGCACCTGGTCGGCCTCCACAGCCACCCCCCGTCGCAAGAATCCGAACAGCCGAAGGTGCTCGGCCTCGAAGCTCTCCAGATCGTCACACAGGAGGCGAGTGTCGGACCCTTGGTAGCGAAGCTCCCACCGCACGCGACCATGCAGTTGTTCAGGAGAGGCTCCGGCTTCCATCAACTCCCGCTCCGCGCTGATCCTCAGCGCGTCAAGGGTGTGCGCCAAGTCCGCGTGCAGATCAGGTGTCCAGAGGCTCATCACCGGATGACTCCTGGTGGCCAGGAGTGGGGCCTCACTGATCCCATAGGCCGAAAGGACCCCAGACATGGGGTGCAAGACCACGTGGCGGATGCCCAAGAGCTCCGCCACAGCGCAAGCGTGCTGCCCAGCAGCTCCACCAAATGCGAGAAGCGTGTGAGTAGATGGATCGTGTCCACGAGCCGTGGAAACTTCGCTGATCGCTGCGGCCATCCGCGCGTTCGCAACGGCCACAAAGCCACTAGCACCACCACCATCCGTGTCCGCACTCGCCAGCGCAGCCTCAGCAGCGGAGACATCAAGGGGCCCGTCCTGGTCCGGCCCAAAGGCGTGAGGAAATAGGTCGGGCTGAAGGCGGCCGAGTAGAAGGTTGGCATCAGTCAATGCCGCGGGCCCACCTCGCCCATAACAGGCGGGGCCCGGCTGCGCCCCTGCCGACGCCGGCCCGACCTGCAGCCGCCGGTCTGTCGTGTGCAAGACCGAGCCTCCCCCCGATGCCACGGTCACGATGTCCAGGCTTGGAGTGCGGATCGGGGTCCCCGCGACCACGAGGTCATGGGAGCGCTCCAGCTCCCCCGCCCATCGACAGACATCGGTGGAGGTGCCGCCCATGTCGAGACCCAAGACAGCGGACAAACCCAACGACCGCGCCACAGCAGCACAAGCTACGACTCCTCCGGCAGGACCGGAGAGCACCGCGTCGACCCCACTCACGCGGTCATCCGCGCAGAGCCCCCCAGATGACTTCATGAAGTACAGACGACTCGACTCGGGAAGCCAAGAGCGAAGCCCAGCCAGGTAATGAGCTAGCACCGGAGTCAGGAAGGCATCGACGACCGCAGTAGCTGCCCGGTCCACAGCTCCCACCTCCGGCGCCACCACACTAGACAATGAGACCCGACGAAAGCCCATGTCTCGGGCGATTTCCCCGGCCTCTTTCTCGTGGCCCGGGTGCAGATAGCCGTGCAGGAACGCGATGGCCACAGACTCCACCCCCTCCGACCGCAACTGCTCGAGCTTGCCGCGCAGGTCTCCTCGGTCCAACGCCACCTCGACCCGTCCGTCTGCGAGGACCCTCTCTTTGGCCTCGACGACTCGGGAGTGCAGTCGTCGCCCACGTCGCTTCTCCACCCAGAGGTCGAAGATGCGTGGACGGTCTTGGTGGCCGATCCGAAGCAGGTCGCCAAAGCCCTCGGTCACCACGAGCCCCGTCGAGGCACCCTCGCCAGTCAGCAGCGCGTTGGTAGCCACGGTGGTGCCCACCCGAAGCTCGTCCAACGACCCCCCACCTTCCTGAAGCAGAGCCGCGACCACCTGCTCTTCAGCACCCACACCAGCGAGCACCTTGCGCACATGGACTTGCCCTTCTGGATCCCGAGCGACGACATCGGCAAACGTGCCGCCCCGATCTACGGCGATGTTCCAGCCCGCTCCCATTGTCGGCGACCTCCTCATTCCAGCCACTTGATCCGGCAACACGCAGGCTGCCACACTTCGGGCTGCATCTGCCTGCACTCGAGGAAGCTCGCATGCTCGACCCCACCGATCGCACCCTCAAGTTCCACGATCGTGTGTTTGCAGTTGTCCGAACTGTGCCAGCAGGGTCCGTCACGACCTATGGGGATGTGGGTTCGGTGCTCGGGTCCCCGCGACTGGCTCGCCAGGTGGGCTGGGCCCTAGCCAGCCTTGCACCCGACCTAGGCGCTACCTCCGATGTGCCCTGGCACCGGGTGATCAATGCACGCGGCTCGATCAGCCATCGGGGAGATATCGTGCGGGCCGAAGAACAGCGCCAGAGACTAGAAGCTGAAGGCGTCTTGTTTGATGGGAATGGAACCTGTGACCTGCAGACACACCGCTGGGGCTTCCCTGACTACAAGAGCCTCTGAACGCTGAGCGCTAGCTGCTCTCGGGAGGGCTGAGCTCGCCAGCGCTGATGACGCGGTAGACCTGGATAGGCGCCGCCTTCCCCTTGAGCTTTGTGGGAGGCAACTCTTCCACCTTCACCGAGCCTTCCACTAGCTTGAGGACCCGCTCCGAGATAATCACGTCGCCAGCAGGAGATAGAGAACACAGCCTAGATGCCGTGTTCACCACGTCGCCCACGACCGTATAGTCCGTAGTCTGACGAGAGCCCATGGGCCCCCAGATCACTTCGCCAAAGTTGATGCCGATTCCGATACCAAGGGGCTCGTCGCCTCGCGCCTCACGCGTTCGGTTGAGAGAGCGCAGACCACCTTGCATTGCCAAGGCACAGCGCACAGCGCGGAGCGTGCCGCCGTCATCAGCCCGGGGAACCCCAAACAGCGCCATCATGGCGTCCCCGATGTACTTGTCGAGGGTGCCTCCCCACTGAAAGAGGATCTCGACCATCACCTCGAAGTACTCGTTGAGCATGCGAGTGACGTCCGATGCCGCCATGCTCTCAGACATCCGAGTAAAGCCCCGAATGTCCGTAAACATGACAGCCACATCCCTGGCTTCACCCCCCTGGGCAATGTCCAACTTGCCGTTGACCACATCCTCCACCAGGTTTGGAGACAGGAGACGACCAAGTCGGGCCCGAGTCTCACTCTCCTTCTGGATCTGCTGTACCAAGGACGCATTCTTCAGAGCGAAACCAGCCTGGTTGGCAACCGAGGTGAAGATCTGAAGGTCCTTCTGAGAGAACGCTTGCACCTGGTGCAGGCTGTCCACGTGCATCGCGCCAAAGAGCTCGTCCTCGTGGATCAGGGGTACGCACATGGCCGAGCGAATCGACAGCGCCACAATGGATGCCGCCGACTGAAACCGACCGTCGCTGATGGCATCCGTGCACAAGATGGCCTTGCGGTTGGCGATCACCTCATCGAGCACGGTCTGTGAGAGCCTCATCGTCTCTTTGGGCTCGCCACCGCCCCTCTCCATCACAATGCGTGACTCCAGCGTCTCTCCGTCGGGGGCCATCAGCAAGATGGCGCAGCGATCTGCTGGAATGAGGTCGAAGCTCCGGGTCGCGATGGCCTTGAGGAGGTCGTCCAGATCCGAGTCCATTCGAAAGACAGAACTCAGCTCATGGGCAATCCTGAGCTTGTCGTAGTCGCGCCGGAGCTCATCGACACTCACCACCTCGTCCCCTGGAAGGAAGCGATCCTGAGCAATCGTCAAGCTGTCAGCGACCTCGATGGCGGGCTCCGACGCCACGAGGGCTACCCCCGAAGGCGTCGAGCCGGGCGTCGGGCCAATCATGGTGACCCCACCGCGCCGAAGGACACCCACCTCACTGGTGGAAGAGGTGATGGCGACCTCACCGCGCTCCGCACGGAATCGGAACCTCACCGTGCCGAGAACCACCTCATCCCCGTTGCCGATGCTGCATCTCTGAATGCGCTCGCCCCCTACGAAGGTGCCGTTTCGGCTCCCCAGGTCCTGTAGTTCATATCCCCCATCTTCAGTGCGGTGCACCTGCGCATGGAACTTGGACACGGACCGGTCCTGGATCGAGATCGAGTTCTCTGGATGCCGACCGATGGACGTCAACGCACCCAGCTTGTGCCGCCGCAGCGGTGCGTGCTCAGGAATGAGAAAGGCGTCGCTCATGCGGGAGACATCTTACTGGACCGGAGCCTTAAAAGATCAGGCGAGGATGCGCTAAACGAACGCGCCGCCGACAAAAGTCTTGGAGATCCCCACCGCAGCTTCGAGGCCTCGTCGAATCTGAGCCGGCTGCTTCGCACGACTGAGAGCGAATCGAGCAAACGAAGGTCGGAAATAGAAGTGCATGTACGTCTCAGTGACCAGTTGATTGATCTCATCGTCGGTGAGACTGGTGTCGAGCCGCACCACGGGGTGAACCGGGCTTCCATCGAGAATGTGTTGCTGCCAATAATCCACTCCCGTGCGCCTCACGATCTCCTCATAAATGGGCGTCTTCGGCAGAGGAAAAAGGCTCGCAATCTGAACCAGGTCGATGGGCAGCGAGGTCAACATGCGTCGAGTCATGCCCACCGTCCTCCGATCCTCCAGAGGGTTGCCGATCATGACAAAAGCCAACACCTCGTAGCCCCGCTTCTTTGTGGCCTTGATCACTTCACCGATGTGGTCGGTGGACTTCATGCGCTTGTCCACCCGCCGCAAGACCTCGTTGGACCCGCTCTCGATGCCGTAACAGATCCGACGACAGCCGGCCTCCCACATCCGATCCAACAGCGTCTGGTCGAGGGCGTCCGTGCGCGCACGAATGGACCAAATGAGACCCTTGAGCTTGCGGCGCTCCAGCTCATCACAGATGGCTAGGACCCGGTCCTTTCGCATGGTGAAGACTGGATCGAAGAAGTCGATCTCTCGGATCCCGAACTCTCGATAGCAGTACTCCATCTCATCCACGATGCTCAACGCTGTTCGCTGACGCAGCGCGTCCCCTCGGAGGATGCAGAACTCGCATCGATACGGGCAGCCAAAGTTACTCATCGCCGCCGTAAAGTTGGACTCCGTAGAGACGATGGAGAAGTGCTTGTCGTAAGGCATCAACTCCCGCGCCGGCCACGGCATATCCCCCTCTGCTGTAGGTCGATCAACAGCTTCACTAACGACTACGTTGCCGTCCTCATCTCGGAACACGGCACCGGGTATCTGGCGAAGGTCCGTGCCCTCTTGGTGGGCCACCAACATGTCCACGAGCCCTTGGTCGGCATGACCCACGAGGCCCAGCTCGATGCAGCGGTGCGTCAAGGTCTCCTTCGGATAGCACTCCATGTGGATACCACCCACGACGATCGGAGCTCCCAGATCGGCGTGGAAGCGCTGCATCCAAGCCAGCGAACTCAGCCAGTCCACAGTCGCCAGTGTGAAGCCCACGTAGTCCGGTGCGAACGCTCGGCTCACCTCCACTGCGCGAGAGAGCGGCATGTTGAGGGTGGGACAGTCGAGGACAAGCACATCAGCGCCCGCCCCCTTGAGCACCGATGCCACGTAGCCCAGCGACAGAGGAGGTATGGAGCCTAGGAAGCGAGCGTTGTCCTGGTGGCTCGCCAGCTCGACATCCAAGAAGATGGGAAAGACGAGGGCAACTCGGAGACCCGCGAGGGGGCCTTCACTCGCCGAACCGTTACTGGGCACCGAAGCAACCATAGAGACAACTTAGCCTGCGATGCCGAACAGAGCACCGTCGAGACCCATTCTGGCCAGGCTGGGAGAGATCACGCGCTAGTTGAACGCAAGAGGCTCGCTCAGACTAAACGGAGCGATCTCTGCATCGAACTCGACGCCGTCAGGAGTCACCATCCGGTAGGTCCCGTGCATCGTGCCCACCGGAGTGTGGAGCGGACATGCCGAGGTGTACTCAAAGCCTTGCCCCGGGTCCAGCACGGGCTGGGCACCAACGACGCCAGGCCCACGCACTTCTTCCACTTCGCCATTGGCGTCCGTGATGATCCAGTGCCGACTCACCAGCTGCACCGTGTGCTCACCCTCATTGGTGATTCGGACCGTGTAGATAAAGAACCACTGGCCATTTTCGGGGCTACTACGCCGGGGCACGTACTGCGAGACCACTCGAACCTTCACCCCACGTGTCGTCATCTCGGAGCCCGTCATGATGAATCCCTCTGTTGCCGGTTCCGGTGTCAAGAACCGCTGTCGTCGTCCTCGGCGCTGCTGTCATCATCCGAAGACTTGCCGGGATCTCCGTCCCCACTGTCGTCATCGTCATCATCCGAGGCCACATCGTCCCCGCCACAGACCCCGCACTCGATGCCCCCGCAACAACCTGGGTCGTCACAGTCGACACTGCCATCCTCATCGTTGTCCTGACCGTCTGAGCAAGACCCCACAACTACACCCTCCTGATCGTCCGCGCAGCCCAGCCCGCCGACCAACATCAAGCCACTGACGACAAGCAGACTGGGAAGGAGCCTAGCCACTAGTCTTCGTCCTTCTCGAAGGCGTACAGAAGCGTGCAGCCCCCGGTCGCCACGAGGCCACCGTCGTCACAGGTCTCCACGACAAAGGGGATCGTCAGGTAGGCGCCGAGGGCCGACTTGCGGACCTTGATGCGTCCACCCTGGATTCGGCAGACATACGAAACACCCTCCTCGATAGGTCGGTAGAAGATACCGGCCTGTCGAAGATGGACCCAGGTGCCGGCACGCTCAGGCGCCTGGCCGGTGAACGCCTTCTCCAGCGCACCGGTCATCCCCAAGAGCGCCACCATGGCGGGCGTCCCTTCATCAGCAACCGTTTCAGTGGGACGGGTAATCCCTGTGTACTCAGCGATCTGCTCGGCATTGAATTGGTACGGGTCTCCCAGAATGTCTTCGTCATCGGGAGCAAAGGAGTCGGCATCGGCCGGATCGTCCGATGCGGATGCTGGACCGAACGTAAACGCCGCTGGGCTCATCACTCGATTCCCATCATCGAGCGTGGCCTCGAGCTTCACGCGAACGCCGTCCCCGACCTCCTTGAGTTCTGGCTCAAACATCACCTGCTGTGTCGGCAAGACCGGATTGGCGAAGCGCACATCGAGCTTTTTGAGCATGGACTGGGCAGGCGCGGACGCATGGGCGGCCCGCGCTGCAGCGCCGATAACGCACATGCCATGAACAATCGTCGTGGGGAAGCCGGCCGCCTTCGCGAACTCGGGGTCCAGGTGGACAGGGTTGTAGTCGCCCGACAAGCGCGCGAACACTTCAGTGCACTGTTCGGATGGGGTCCAAGTAGTCGCTGCCATGCTCAACTCCCTAGGTGGCGGGAGCGGAGTTTACACAGGCGAATTGTAGTTGCCACCCGATGGGCCCAGGTCACAAACCAGAAGACCCCCAAACCACGACCAGGCTCCGGAAAGCACCGGTCAGTCGCAACTGCTCTCGGTGACCTGGAGTCCGCCGATCAGGTGATGGTTCGTGTCCCCGCCCGTACCGGCGGTGAAGCCCACGTAGGCAGGAAAGTCGAAATGACCGGTCAACTCCTCGTCGATGTAGACAACATCATCGATCAGCACCTGCACATGGGGAGCGTCGACGATCACGCTCATCGTGTGCCAGGCGTCTTCCGCCACATCAGAGGTGTTGGGAACGTCAGCGGGGTCCTCCATCTCGGGCAATTCGGCGACGGCAGCCGCCTCAAGCAGGTTCCCGTCGAAGTAGAACGCGAGATGATCGAGGCTCGTCTCGTCCACACCATCTTCGGGGTTGTAGTAGGTGTCCACTTCGATGGACCAGCCCGGCAGCGCAGGCCCCACATCGCTCCCGCCAAAGGTGTCCGTGCAGCCCGAATTACCGCCAAAGCCCATGGCACAACCGGCACCGCCTAGGAAGTTGGGCTCCCCGTCGCCATCGGTGTCGATGCGACTGGTATCGAGGGCCGTCAGCGAAAAACCATCGGCACCGTCACCCCCCTCAGCACCCCCGATGTAGAAGGCAAAGTCGATCCGGACATCGGCACCTGAGACCTCGTAGAGGGTCTCGAAAGCGGAGCCGACGGCACCCCCCTCGTCACGATGTGTCAGCTCCAGCCAGTTGTTGTCCATGTCCCAACCCGCCGTACCCCGAAACTGCCAATTGCTAGGGTCCACCGAGGCGTGCGTTGTCTGGGTTCCCCGACAGAGTGTCGCGGTCACCGACGTCACCTCGCCACAGGAGTCGGTGGCATCCAGCTGCACCTCGTACATGACGCGCTCATCCTCCTCGGTCATCACGCTCCCCCACAGCGCCTCCACCAGGCCGTCGGCGTCCGGGGAGTCTGAGTTGGTCCAGTCCGAGGGGGTGGCCGTCCAGTGAACCCCGATCGTCGAGTTGTCGTCTTCTTGGTCCTGCACAAGCGCCCGACAGAGCAGCTCATTCTCGAAGACGACAGCCCCCTCGTAGGGCTGCATCAGGTCGACCGTAGGGGGCGTATTCTTCACCGAGTCCAGGTTGACCGACACCTCATGGCGATTGGGGTCGCTGCTCACAACAATGAGCTGCGCGAAGCCGCCGGTGGCGACCAGAGGCACCGAAAGGCTCTCACCCGCTGGGATCATCACTGGGACCTCGAAGTCACCCAGGGTCCAGCCCTCGCTGCCCTCTGCGAAGCGTAGATCCGTGATCTCGAGCGCATCTTGTCCCACGCTGGACAACAACACCTCGTGGCTGCTGTCGGAGCAGAAGCCCTCGGTAACAATCTCTAGGGGGTCCACCAGAATGACTGGCAACGGCAAGGGGGCCTCGTCCGTCTGGCGCACGTTGTAGTCCGTGCATCCGAGCAGAATCAGCAACAACAAGGGGATGCGTTTGTGGGTCACCGTCGTGCAAATGCTCCTGTCTCTGTGAGCACGCGCTCTCTCAGCGGAGCAGCGAACCGACCTCTCAGAGGTGCACGAACGTTAGCATGAAGGCCCATCTGCCTCTCGGGAATCCCTGTGCCCGCGCGCTCAACGAATCCGGCCCTCGATCAGGGGGACTTCGTAGACCTTGTCGTGTTGGATGGGCCCGTGTCCAAACCAACCGTCCTCGCCAAACAGTTCGCCGTGGTCAGCACAGACTGTAATCCAAGTGCCGGCTGGCACCACGTCGTACAGACGCTCTACCAGCTCATCCACCCGGCTCACTGAATCCACCTGTCGCTGACGGAGCATGGACAACGTCTCAGCGTCGAACCAGTCGGGCGCATCGTCCCGCGCCAGTAGGCCCTGTCCACGACGGCCCATCCCTTGGAGAGCAGCAACGACACCATGAACCCCCGACAGGTGAGGCAGATCGATTCCATCCTCACCAGCAGCCAGGTAGGGATAGTGAGTCTCCCCCAGGTTCAGCAGGTAGAACACCGGTCGTTCACCAGTAAAGTCGAGCGAATCCAACATGGCGCCGAAGTCGTTGTGCTTGGGCATCAACCGAAACTCGTCGAAGTCCCGACTCAGAACAGTAGACGGGTTGAGGACCGGCAAGCTGACGCGCGCCTCAGTGCGGTAGCCGAGGCCATAGCGCAGCAGATGAGGGAGCCACAGCGAGGGCAAGAGAGCCTCGAACGAGACCTCCACACCGAGGCGCTCCTTGTAGTCGAGATAGGAACTCTTGTAGTAGCTCGAAGCAAAGACATGCGTGGGGCTGCTGTGTGGCAACAGACCAGTCAAGAGGTTGTAGTGGCTGGGTCCCGTCCAGCTGGCCCAAGACCATCGGCGTTGCAGATCGCCCAGGCGGAGCAGGTTCTTTGGCTGAGCGGCTGCGAAGCTGTCGTAACGGCAAGAGTCCAGGACCACGAGCACGAAGGACCGGCTCCCATCGAGGGGTTCGGGGGCCTCCAGTCGCTCCTTCAGCGGCTGGGAATCTTCGGGCGACGGCTCGGCACTGCCCACGCCCACCGGGTCGACGAACGCCTCAACAGCAGCCGCCAGTCGCTGTGAAAAGGCCCAGGATTTGCTCACTATGACTCCCCGTCATCGGACTGGCGGAGCTTCAGAGCAGGCGGATCCAGCCACGGCCGTCGCCACACACGATCCACGAACCGCTGAATCTTACGGGCATGGACGACTCGGATCCCGTCACGGTTGCGATGGCGGCGCAGCAACAGGGTCCAGAGCCTCGCCAAGACACCTCCCGCCCAATCCAAGCACAGCGAGGAGCGAATCCGACCGAGACTGCCGATGAAGAAGGCGCCCTCCATGGCGGCCCGCGACGGCGGGCTGCCCGGCACGGTCATGGTCAATCCGGCTCGGCCATCAGCAAGCCGATATCGATGGAGCCCCGCGATCGCACCGAACCACCGGCGGAGGCCTCGAGGGATGGGCACCACTGGCTGGAGATAGGCCGCCTGCTGACGGAATGCTTCGATGGCCTCGTCGCCCACCAGATACAACCAGCGATGACCCGGCCGCGCCTCGCAAGCGCCCACCCAAACCGACCCCCTGGGCCATCTCTTCATGCGTTCCCGAGCGTCGGGATGATCGTACGAGGTGTACAACCAATCCAGGAAGAGGCCGTGGGTGCCCGTGGCCTGGTAGGAACCACCGCAGCACACCTCCAAGGGGAACGGGACTCCCAGATCCCGCTCGAAGCGGATCGCGAACTCATCGGCCCGCCCCACAGCCGACACACCAAAGCCGCACACCCGAGCCCGCAGCTGAGAGAAGTGGTCGCTTCCGAGCACATCGATCGCGTCCAGATCCAGCGGACCAAAGCCCCGCTGAGACGCCATTTGCAGGTGCGGGA
>PBPL01000096.1 GCA_002724675.1 Deltaproteobacteria bacterium
GGACGTTGCTTCGAACCAGAGCGCCGGTATGGACCGTGTAGAGCCCGGAGACTCGGCCAACAGCTACGTGATGCACAAGCTGGACGGAACGCAGTCGTCGGCGGGTGGCTCGGGCTCCCAGATGCCTCTGGGGGGATCGGCCTTGTCGCAGGACGACCGCGACGGGATCCGTAGCTGGATCGATGCGGGAGCCCTGAACAACTGATCGAGACCCGGACCCGATTCAGGACCAGTCAGTAGCGGAAGGGCCAAGCGGCGAAGTAGCGCTTGATGCGCAGCCACAGCCCCAAGAGACCCATGGGCTCAAACACCAGCACGGCGAGGACCAGCGCTGAGAAGAGCACCGTGGACTGCTGGGCGGAGCTGAGTCGCTCGATCAGGGGCAGCTGCCGGCCGACGATCTCGGCGAGGGGGGACAGCGCAACGAGGGCGACAGCGCCTGCCACCGCCCCGAACACGGTGCCCATACCGCCGAGGACAATCATCGCGATGTACTCGATGCTCATGTTGAGGTCGAAGGGGGGCTCGATGGTGATGTACTGCTGCTGCAGCGCGAACATCCCGCCAGCAATGCCCGCCAGGAACGAGGACAGCCCAAACGCTGTCACCTTGGTGCGCGCCGGATCGACGCCGAGCACTGAAGCTGCGAGATCTTGGTCGCGCACTGCCATCATGGCGCGGCCGGTGTTGGACCGCTGGACGTTCTTGCCCACCCAGACCGCCCCTGTGGCCAGGGCCAGGAACAGGAAGTAGAGCTTCTGGTCCCCAACGACTCGGAGCCCTCCCCATTGCGTAGCGGAGCGGAAGTCGGTGGCGCTCGCCTCGGCGCCGAACCAGGTCACCATGGGCACCGCGATGCCAGAGACCCCATGGGTCAGGTCGGAGAACGTCAGCAGCATATGGTTGACCAGGAAGACCAGCCCGAGCGTCACGATCGCCAAGTACAGACCGCGCAGCCGCAGCGCAAAGGGGCCAATGGCAAGCCCGACGGCGGCAGCCACAGCCCCACCCGCTGGCAGCGCCAGCCAGAAGGGGAGGGCCCACTGCTCGCCCAGGACTGCGGTCGTGTAGGCACCCAAGGCGAGAAAGGCGGCATGCCCCATGCTGATCTGTCCGGCAAAGCCCGTCAGGATCATCAGTGCGACCGATCCCACAATGGCCACCAGCGCCAAGTTGGACACGCTCAGCCAGCGCGGGTCCGCGACCCAGGGCAGGGTGAGGAGAAGGGCCGAGAACAGCACCAAGCCCAGGCGGTGCCACCGGTCGGGGAAGAGCGCCAGGTCCTGCGCGTAGCTGGTGACGAGAGCGCGGGTTGGCATGTCAGACGCGCTCCACTTCGCGGGAGCCGAACAGCCCGTACGGCCGAACCATGAGGAAGAGAATCATCACGAAGTAGGGGAACACCGCGTGGAAGTTCTTTCCGAACTCGCCCAGGTGAGGGTTGATGTAGCCCTGGCAGAGCAGCTCGAGGACCCCCAGGAGGATCCCGGCGATGACCGTCCCCATGGCCGAATCCAGTCCGCCCACAATGACTGCGGGAAAGGCGCGCAGCGCCACGAAGCCCAAGTGGATGTCCACGTTGCGCGGGTACATACCCAGGAAGATCCCAGCCAGGGCGGCTAGGGCGCCGGCGAGGAACCAAGTGGCTCCGAACACCCGGCCAACGGGAATGCCCAGGGCGAGGGCCACCTCTTGGTCGGAGGCCGTGGCGCGCATGGCGACGCCCATGCGGGTGCGGCGAATCAGCACGAAGTAGAGGCCCAGGACCAGGGCGCCGGTCGCCATGGCACCCAGAGAGTTCACCAAGAGCTGGGCATCCAGCACTTGGACCTCGGCCATGGTGTCCCAAGGGGTGGGCATGCCGCGAAGTTCGTGGCCCCAGGCGATGGTCATGCCCGCACGAAGCAGTGCGCCCACGAAGATGGTCAGGATGATTGTGACGAACACGGGGCGGCCCACCAGGGGGCGGAGCAGCACCCGCTCGACCAGGGCGCCCAAGAGGCCGGTCAACACGCAGCTGAGGGCCACGGCTGCGAGCCAAGGCAGGCCTTCTGCGTGCAGCGAGACCATCATGAGGGCGCCAAAGGCGACGAACTCCCCCTGGGCAAAGTTGAACACCTGGGAGGCTCGATAGATGACCACGAAGCCCAGGGCGACCAGTGCGTAGATGGCGCCCAGCGCTAGGCCCGAGACCAACAACTGCAGTAGCCCGCTCATCGATACAGCTCCTCGACCATGTCCGAGTGCTTCTCGAGCACAACCCGTCGTCGCACCTTCTGGGTGGCGGTGAGCTCCCCTTCGTCTTGGTGTAGCTCCCGAGTGAGGATGGCGAACTTGCGGACCTGCTCCACCTTGGCCAGCAGGTCGTTGGCCTGGCGAACCTCTTCGTCCAGGAGCTGCCTGACCTCAGTGCGTCCTGCCAGGTCCGGGTAGTCGGTGTATGGGATGGCGCGCTGGGCTGCCCACTTGCCCGTGGTCTCGTAGTCCACCTGGATGAGCGCCGAGACAAAGCGGCGGCGGTCGCCGATGGCCACGGCTTCGCGGATGTAGATGCTCGTCTTGAGGGCGTTCTCGATCTTTTCCGGGCTCAGGTTCTTGCCACCGGCGGTGATGAGGATCTCCTTCTTGCGGCCGGTGATCCGAAGGTAGCCTTCGCCATCGAGCGCCCCGATGTCGCCGGTGTGGAGCCACCCATCCTCGTCGATGCTCTCTCTGGTCGCTTCGGGGTCGTCCAGGTAGCCCTGAAAGACATGGGAGCCTCGCATGAGCACCTCGCCATCGTCAGCGATGCGGCACTCGGTTCCGGGCACGGCGGGGCCGACGGAGCCCATGCGGATGGCGCCGGGCGGGTTCACGTGACTCATTCCAGCCGACTCCGTCATTCCGTAGCCCTCAGCCACCGGGACGCCGATGGCATGGAACCAGAGCAGCAGATCCGCCGAGATCGGCGCTGCACCGGACAGGGGCAGTCGACACCGCCGCAGCCCCAGGCGTTCTTGGAGTGCTCGGAACACCAACTGGTCTCCGAGGAAGTCCATCAGTCGGCTCCAGGGCTTGAGGCCATGACTTCGGCTGGCGCTTGCTTCTAGATCTTCGCTCCGAACCAGGGTTCCCCGGACTTGGTCCAGCCGGCGGCGGAGGAAGAAGGTGAACAGGGTTCGCTTGAGCCAGGAGGAGTCCTGCATGCGGGTCGTGACCTGGGCGTGGGTCTTCTCCCAGATGCGCGGCACACCCAGAAACACCGTCGGCGACACCTCCCGAAGGTCATCCCTCACGGTGTCGATGCTCTCTCCGAAGTGCACGACAGCTCCTGAGACCAGCGGCAAGAACAACGAGAAGATCTTCTCGGCGACATGACACAGCGGAAGATAGGACAGGAGCGCGTCCTGCCTGCCGACGCCCAGCAAGGGTCGGACGGCCTCGCTCACCTCAATGACGTTGTTGGCGGCGAGCTGTGCCCCCTTGGGTTCGCCGGTCGTGCCCGATGTGTAGACCACCATCGACGGTTGGGCGGGGTCCTGCTCTAGGAGACGCTGCCGAAACCAGCCCGGCTCCGCCGACACCAGGGCCTCGCCTCGCTCTAGAAAGGAGTCCCAGGTCATCAGACGCGCGTCCTGGTAGTCCCGGGTGCCGCGGGGATCGATGACGATGATGTGCTCGAGGTGCGGTGTCTGGTGGGTCACGGCGAGGGCCTTGTCCACCTGCTCTTGGTCCTCGCAGAAGAGCACCCGGCTCTGGCTGTGCGCCAGCACGTAGGCGACGTCACTCTCGGGGTTGGTTTGATAGATGCCCACCGCTTGGGCGCCAATGCCTTGGGTGCCCAGGTCCGCGTACAGCCACTCGGGTCGATTGTCGCTGAGGATGGCGACGCGGTCGCCTTGTCGCACACCCAGCTCCCACAGCATGCGACCGGTGGTCTCCACCCGCTGGAAATACCTTTGCCAGGAGATCTCCTGCCAGATCCCCAGTTGCTTGTCCCGGAGGCCCACATCGGGTCCGTGTTCGTCGCACAGGATTGCGAGTCGGCCTGGCAGTGTGCTGGCGAGCTTGTCGTGGAATTCGTTCATGGCCGCTCGCTCGCCCCGCTGTCTGGCTTGTCATCCGCTGTCTCTTCGGGTGGGCTCTTCGCCTGGCCGAGCTCGTTCGTTCCCAGGTAGGCCTTGCGGACCGAGGGGTCGTCGCGGATGTCAGCGGGGGGGCCCTCGGCAATCTTTTCGCCAAAGTCCAAGACGGACACGCGGTCGGCCAGGTCCATCACGAGACCCAGGTCGTGCTCGATGAGCAGCAGGGACAGCCCCATCTCGTCTCGAATGTCGAGCATGTAGCGGGCCATGTCTTCGGTCTCTTCGCGGTTGAGTCCGGCAGCGGGCTCGTCCAGCAAGAGGAGCTGTGGCTCCATGCAGAGGGCGCGACCGAGCTCGACCCGCTTGAGAACCCCATAGGGGAGCATCCCGGCTGGTAGCTTCCGGTACCGCTCCAGGTGGAGGAAGTCGATCAAGTCTTCCACTCGCTCTCGATGGGCCACTTCCTGTTGACGCGCTCTCGGAAGCCAAAGGGCGTCCTGCCAGAACGTTGTGCGGTAGAGGTGGTGCCGGCCGAGCAGTAGGTTCTCCAGTACCGTCAGTTGATCGAACACCGCGAGGTTCTGAAACATCCGCGCGATACCCAGAGCAGAGCGCTCGTGCGGTCGGTGGGCGTGGAGGTCTTGGTCGAGGAACCGGACCGTGCCGCGCTGGGGCTCGTAGACCCCGGAGATACAGTTGAACAGCGAGGTCTTCCCCGCCCCGTTGGGGCCGATCACCGCATGCAATGAGCCGGGCGAGACCTCGAGGCTCACTCCCTTGAGCGCGCGCACCCCGGAAAAGGCGAGGTGGAGGTCGTCCAGCTCCAGCAGTGGGCCCTGTCTCGTGGTCGGCGAGGGAATCAAGACAACCACCTGCGCTTCCGACGGTAGTGCTTCACGTCGCGGTAGCCGCGACTGCCTGTGCTCCCTAGACCGAGATAAAACTCGCGGATGTCGGCGTCACCTCGGAGCTCTTCGGCGGTGCCGCTGGCCACGATTCGCCCGTTCTCCAGCACATAGCCCGCATCTGCTAGATCGAGCGCCATGGACGCGTTCTGCTCCACAAGCAACACAGACACGCCCGACTCGCGGATCTCGCGGATGAGCTTGACCACCTCGTCCACAATGCGAGGAGCCAGGCCCAGGGAGGGTTCGTCCAGCAGCACAATCTCAGGCTGGGGCATTAGCGCTCGCGCGATGGCGACCATCTGTTGCTCCCCACCCGACAGATAGCCGGCCAGGTGGTGCCGGCGCTCTCCCAAGATGGGGAAGCGGGCGCAGAAGTGGTCCACGCGGTCGGAGGCCTGGGAGCGGTTCAGAGACCACGCGCCAGCCAGCAGGTTCTCTTCGACGCTGAGATCGACCAGCACCCGGCGGCCTTCGAGCACCTGGGCAAGCCCAGACCGCACAATGGCGTCGGCCTCCAGATTCACCAGGCTGTTGTCGTCCAGTTGAATGGAGCCGCGGACCACTTCCCCATCGTGCAAGGGAAGCAAACCAGTGATGGCTCGCAGCGTCGTGGTCTTGCCCGCACCGTTGGGGCCCAAGAGGGCAACGATGCTCCCCTCTGGGACGACTAGGCTGATGCCCGAGAGCACCCGGACAACCGAGTGGTAGACGACCTCGAGGTTGGCGATCTCCAGTGTAGGCATCGTGTGAGGCCTCCGGAAACCAGCCTTGCTTGTTGGCCTGCTACTCGGCGGAGTTCTTGGAACTCGTGTTAGCAGGCGCAGCGGCCTGGTCACCCTCTGCCGCTGGCGCAGCGGCCTGGTCACCCTCTGCCGCTGGCGCAGCGGCCTGGTCACCTTCTGCTGCTGGCGCTGGGGCATCGCCACCTTCGGGCGCCGGCGGGGCCGCCTGGGTCTCAGCTTGAGTGTCAACTGCTAGGACGCTGGGGGTCGCGTAGTCTGCTGCGACCGTCCAAGTCTTGTTGGTCATGTCGGGCTTGAGCACGCGAATGGCTGAGCCAGTCTGGTACGGGACCTGGCTGTAATCCAGGGGCTGGAGCATTCCTCCCGCATCGAATGCGTGCACCTTGGAGAGGCCTCGTCGATAGCCTGAGCGCGTCACATCGTTGGCGGCGAGCGCCTTGCTGAACGCGTTGAGGGAGAGCATTCCCTGGACGAAGGAGAACAGCGTGTAGAAGTCGGGCTTGCCCAGCTCCTTGCCGTGGGTCTCCCACGCTGCCAAGAAGGCGTCCATCCCTGGTACCTGCTCACCCCAGTATGGGAAGCCAGTGACCCAGTGGTAGTTGGTAAAGACGGCCGCAGGAATGACCTCGGGGCTGAAGAATGCATCGATCCAAGACGGTGTGCTTCCGAGCCATGTGGGCATGTACTTGAGCTGCGCGGCCGTACCGAGAATGGGTCCCGTGCCGCTGGGCAAGGTCGTCAGCAGCACGTGGGTTGCTCCTGCCTTCTTGAGCGCTGCAATCACCGCAGTGACGTCTTTTTGTCCGGGTGTGATGGTCTGCTCGGAGACCACCGTGACTCCGGCATGGGCCGCCGCTGCTTTCCAGCCGTCGAGCCCATCCTTTCCATAGTCGTCTTGCTGATAGACGATGCCCGCCTTGACCGCCGAGGCATCACCAGCCTGGCTGACCGCAAAATCCATGGCGCGCATGGCCTCTACCCGATAGCTGGGTCCGCTGGGCGGAGTGAACTCGTTGGCCGCCATGTCCGAGGACAGAGAGGCCGGGAACACCACGATGTCGTCGATCTTCAGCATGGGCAGGAGCGGCAAGGTGTTGGGTGTGCCGAAGCTGGTGCCGAAGTAGAGGACCTGATCTTTGATCTCTTTGTATGCCTGGACCGACTTCTGCGGATTGTAGGCGTGGTCGCGCTCCACGAGCTCCACAGTCCAACCCTTGGGAAGGATTGAGGACTCGCCGGAGTTCACAAGCGCTGCCAGCAGACGCTTCCCGTTGGCGTAGGGCTTGCCGATGGCGGCAGCTGGACCGCTCTCGTCGTTGAGCACTCCCACGCTGAGAACCTTGTTCTCTTGGTTTACCCCGTAGTCCGACTGGAGTGTGTCGGGCATCGAGCTGATGTCGTCTTTGGACATGCCAGCTGCGTTGTCGTCAGCGTGCTTCGGATCGATCCCCTTTTCGTTGCTATCGCAAGCCCACAGCACGAAACCAAGGCTGAGTGACAACAAAGAGATGATGACAGATCTGTACATTGTTCCTCCTGGTGCGACAGCGTCGCGGCGAGACGGCGGCGAGACCCTACCGGTTGGTGTTGGCGTGGACAAGAGCCCCTACGTCTCCACACGAAGGCTTTGACTTTGCTTGTGTCGTGTTGGCCATCGGTGTTAGCTGTGGTGCTCGGGATCGGGTTCAAGAAGGAGGATTCCCATGTCGATGTCATCGATTGTTCGCTCATGCGCTGTCTGTCTTGTGTCGCTGTTTGTGCTGCCGGGCACAGCCTTGTCCATCCAGCCTCCGCCCGTTGAGGACTGTGACGGCAACTTTGTTTCAGACGACGGCAGGTTGGGCAACGGTACCTGCGACGATGACTTTAACTGCGTCGAGAACAACTGGGACGAGGGCGACTGTGCTCCTGGTGACGACGATGACGATGACTCGGCGGATGAGGACATCGTCCCGTGGGATGATGATGACGTCGCTGACGACGACGACAGCAGCGACGACGACGATGACTGGGCTGACGACGACGACACCAGCGACGACGACGATGACGACGATGACTGGGCTGACGACGACGAC
>PBPL01000097.1 GCA_002724675.1 Deltaproteobacteria bacterium
GGGTTCTAGACCCGCTGTTCGCGATTCTTGTGGCGCTGAATATTCTTCGCATCGGCGTCGGCATCGTTGGCTCCTCGGTGGCCGGCCTCATGGACGCGGCGCTGCCGCCCGAGGAGCGACAACACCTGGAGACCCTCCTGCAGGACAACATGCAAGGAGCGATCGAGGCCCACGATCTGAGAACTCGCCGGGCCAGTGATCGGGTCTTCATTGAATTCCACCTCGTTGTGCCAGGGGGCATGAGTGTGCGGGCTTCCCACGACATCTGCGACCGCCTGGAGGGGGCGATTCAGGGAGAGTTCGGTAACGCTCTGGTTACGATTCACGTGGAGCCGGAGGACGAGGCCCACGGCGATATGGATTCGGTCGCTGGGGGCGGGCCTATCACGACGAACAGGTAGAATCGAAGACGGCTGTTTGGGGAGGCTGGTTTCTGAACTGAAGCTAGTCGGGCAGCGAAATGGGAGGCGTCGTGGACCTGCAGCGGATGCTCAAGAAGTGTCACTCAGAGCAGTGGTCGGTTGGTGATCTGGACTGGAGCCGACCTCCGAAGCCGATGCTTCCTGAGACTGAGCGGGCCATCGTCCAGTACTTCACGGATATGGCCGGTATCGAGCGTCTCGCAGGGGCCCTGTTCGAGGAGCAGCGGAAGCGGGCAGTGGACCCGGTGCTGGAGGAGATCTTCAGCACGTTTGTTCAGGACGAACTTCGTCATGCCCATGTGGCCCAGATGCTCGCCGACTACTACAACGTCCACCACTACGAGCACTACCAGACCAATGGCCACTTACTGCGCTTTGCACCGCACTTCGTCAATGCCATCCGCTATCTCAGCAACGAGATCGCCAATGCCTACATCACCTCTGGGGAGCTGATTCTGGACATCGCCTTGTTGCGTTCGATCAACGACTTCGTCGATGACGCCATGAGCCAGGAGGCGATGGATCGGGTGAATCGAGACGAGTCCCGCCACATTGCCATCGACTTCCACATGGTCGAGTACTACTGCTCCGACGAGTACATTCAGACCCTGAAACAGCGACCACCTCTGCCACCCCGAGAGCGCATTCGGGCTGCCTGGTCTTTCACCTGTGTGCTGTGGTTCGCAGCTCCATTCTTCAAGGCCGTGTTCTTCGAGCCGATGGATCTGGTCGATCCCGAGGGGAAGCGCATGATGGAGGCCTTTCGACGCATCCAGTTGCTCTCGCGTCGCAACCAAGTGAAGAGTCGCCCGTTTGTTCGCTTCATGCTGACGCTCCAGGACCTCTACAACACTCCGGTCGTGGGCCGGGTGCTTGGCCGAGTGCTGCGGCGGACGATCGGGGTGGACCCTCGTTTCATTGTGCAGCTTTACTCGGAGGTGGAGCTGGAGCGGACAAACGGCATGAGCTTCGACGCTCTCGCTCAAGAAGCCTTGGCCGTCAAGTACGCCTGAGACCGGGTCAGCGGCTGTGGTCCAGGAGCCAGTCCAGCAGCAGTTGGCTGAAGCCGTCGTTGAGCACGGGCACGTGGCCGGCGCCTTCGATGGTCCAGAGGCTGGCATGGAAGCCGTCCTCGCAGCCAACTCTGTAGTCTGTCACTCGGGTCTCGGTGCCTGCGATGGAGTTGATTAGGTCGAGGGACTCGCCCGCTTGGCTGGATGTGGTTGAGCAGCCGTTGCGTTCCGCCCATCGCCTCGTTGCCTCTTCGGCGCTGGGGTAATACGGGGTGCCAGAATAGGGAATCGTCGCGTCGAGGGTGGGGTGTATGTGGAGCACACTGACCGGTTGGCTTGCTGCACAGAGACCCTCCTCTTGGAACGTGGATCCAGCCAGTGGGGCGATGGCGGCGATTCGCTCCGGGATCTCACAGGCCATGCGATACGACATGAAGCCGCCGTTGGAGTGGCCGGTGAAATAGACGCGGTCCGGATCGACGGTGAAGCGGCTCTCCAGCTCGTCCAGCAGACTCGTCAGGTAGCCCACGTCGTCCACCTCGGCTCCGTAGAAGTCGCAGCAAGCAGGTGTGGCGTTCCAGTGTCGGCTGCCGGCGGCGTCGACGGTCCCATCGGGCAGTACCAGCAAGAAGCTCCGCTCTTCTACCTGAGTGTTGAGACGGAACAGGAGGTCCTGCAGCCACGCACTCGCACCGTAGCCGTGCAGCAGGAACACGACCGGTAGGGGTTGGTCAGCGCACCAGTCCGAGGGCCCCTGCACCTCTGCTGGCCGGAGACCCTCGCTGAGAGTCTGGGGCGAGCTGACGGGGTCGCAGGGGTCTGGGCCGCTCGTGCCGTCCTCGGGGTCGGTGTCCCCGTCAGTGGACGTGTCGTCGTCGCCCGTATCGTTGCTCTCCGAGTCGCTCTCTTGAGGCTCTGTGTCACCGCCCCAACCTGCCGTGTTGCTGTCGCGGCTGTCCGAGCAGCACACCAAGGTGCTTGCTACGGCAACTGTTCCAACGATGGTGCAGAGCGCCCGGACAAGCCAGTCTACGGGCACGGAACAGCCTTCTAGCTGTCCTGGTGGCGGCGGGCGGTGACCCAATTCTCGAAGTCCATCGGCGGGATGGGGCGTGTCATCAGGTATCCCTGGGCCCTATCACAGCCTTGCTCCTTGAGGAACTCGAGCTGAACCTCGGTCTCCACACCTTCGGCGACCACATCCATGCGAAGTCCATGCCCCAGAGCAATGATGGCGGTTGTGATCGCAGTATCGTCTGGATCTGCAGGGACCTCACGCACGAAGGTCTGGTCGATCTTCAGTGTGTCGATGGGGAACCGCTTGAGATAGTTCATGGATGAGTAGCCGGTTCCAAAGTCGTCTACGGAGATGCGGACGCCCAGCTCCTTCAACTCGCCCAGCGCTACACGAGCGGCATCCACGTCGTCCATCAAGAGGCTCTCAGTCACCTCCAACTCTAGGAGTTCGGGAGACAGGCCCGAGGACCGAAGGGCTTCTTTGACAGTTCGAGCCAGTTGGTCCGGGCGGAGCTGGCGAACAGACAGGTTCACCGAGACCCGAAGCGGTCCCACACCGTTTTTTGCCCATGAGCTGTTGTCGGAGCAGGCGGTTCGCAAGACCCACTCGCCGATGGGCTCGATCAGGCCAGTCTCTTCAGCGATGGGAATGAAGTGTCCCGGCGGGACCAACTGCTCGTCACTACCTCGCCGCCAGCGGACGAGGGCCTCCATGCCCACCACGTCGCCGGAGACCAGATCCACTTGCGGTTGGTAGTGCAAGACCAACTCGTCCCGTTCGATGGCTTTGCGAAGATCCCGCTCCAATGACAGTCGATTAGCGACGGCGACATGCATCTCGGGGGTGAAGAAGCGGAAGGCGTTTCCACCCGACTCTTTTGCGCGGCACATGGCGGTGTCTGCCGCCTTGGTGAGTGTGCTGGCGTCTCCTTGTTCACCGTCCGACATGGCTACGCCGATACTGGGTGTAACGACCACGGTTTCGCCCGCCAGTACGTAGGGGACCTCCATGACGCTCAGCAGTTTCTGCGCGACGCGGGCGATGTCGCGGGTTGTGCGCACGCCCTCGACGAGAACGGTGAACTCGTCGTTGCCCAGTCGGCCCACGGTGTCGCCCGTGCGGACGCAGCCCTTGAGTCTGTCAGCGACCGCCTTGAGTAATTGGTCACCAGCATCCTGGCCGAAGGTGTCGTTGATGACCTTGAAGCGATCCAGGTCCACCAGCATCATCGCGATCATTCTGTCGGAACGGCTGGCTCGGGAGATGGCCTTCTCGAGGCAGACGCGGAACAGCGTGCGGTTGACGAGGCCGGTCAGTTGGTCGTGCTGTGCCATGTAGGCCAGGTTGACCTCGGCTCTCTTGCGCTCGACGGCATAGCGGATCGCTCGGGAGTAGAGGCGACCGTCGGGGTGGTCTTTGCTCAAGATGTCTTGGGCCCCTGCCTGCAGAGCCTCCAGCTCGAGCCTTTCGTCTTCCAGGCCCGTCAGGACAACGATCGGTAGCGTAGGTGCCGTCTGGTGCACGCGGTCGATTGTGGCTAGGCCCGACGCGTCCGGAAGGTCCAGGTCCAGCAGGACGAGGTCACACACCTCTTGTGGGAGCCGGCTGGTGGCTGTGGCCAGTGTTGTCTCCTGCTCGATCACGAACTGCACGTTGCGATTGCTGTTCAGACCGTCCTCTAGGACAGAACGAAACGAAGTGTCAGCCTGAACGAGCAGGATTCGAATCGGTGTGTCGGCGGGAGATGGAGCCATTTGTCCGTTCAGAGGCCGGTGATAAGGAGGCCGTGTGTAGCACTGCTTGAGTGAATTGTATCGTGGGAGCGGGCTGTTCGGGCACAGTCTCCCTATAATCCGTGCAGGCAGGCGGATTCCTGGAAGCGAGGGGTCGGTGGGTTCGGACCACACGGAACTGACTACTACCCGGATGCGTGCACTTCGGGATGCAGATGCCCGACCGTTCGGTCGTGTCTGGGACGCTCTGACTCTGCCTTCTTCAGCGGTCTCGACGGTTGCAGAACAGCGACGTGCTCGTTTCTTGTCGGCGCTGCTTGTCATTGTGGTGCCGATCAGTTGGTTCTCCATGGTCATCTATCTGCTGACCTATGGCGGAGAGGTGTCCCGCGGCACGGTCCTGCTGCACTTTGGGGTCAACCTGGGGGTGACTGCGGCCTATGCGTTGAGTCGAACGACTCGCTATCCGTTGGCTGTGGGCTTGGCGGTGGCGATGGGGGTTGGGGGGAGTTGGCTGTTCGCCCTGGCCGAGACGGTGCCAGCGCGGGTCCAGACCAGCTCGGCCTTTGCCATGAGCGGGATTCTGCTCTGCGCCATGTTCTTCCCAATCCGTGTCACCGCCGGAGTGGGCGCGGTCAATTTGCTGGCGGTCCTGACCATCTTGGTCGTCGCTCCGGGGATCAGTCCGGACGAAATTGTCTGGTCACTGACCGTTCAGGCGCTGGTGACAGTGATGATTGTGCTGATCTGCGAGCTGCTACAACAGGACCTCGCCGATCTCCGAGCTCGTAGCCGTCAGCTGGCTGAGAGTCAGGAGCGATACTCGCTGGCTGCGCGTGGTGCCAGTGATGCCCTGTGGGACTGGGATCTCCGGCGTGGCTCCGCTTACTTCTCGCCCCGTTGGCTAGAGATGCTCGGCTTGCCCCTGGAGACGCGGTTCAATGGGTTGGAGGATTGGTACGATCGGGTGCATCCCGAAGATGTAGAGCGGCTGCGCGAAGAGTTGGACCAGCACGTGTTGGTGGGTGCCACCCAGTTCGAGAATACGCACCGGGTTCTGCACGCCGATGGTACCTATCGATGGATCCAGGCGCGGGGGCTGGCTGTTCGTGACACGAGCGGTAAGGCCATGCGGGTGGCTGGGTCGCTGACGGACATCACCGAACAAAAGCTGTATGAGCAACAACTGCTCCACGACGCGTTCCATGATCCGCTGACGGGATTGCCCAACCGAGCTCTGTTCCTCAATCGGCTGGCGCACTCCGTGGCTCGAGCGCGCCGACGGCCCGCCTACCTCTTTGCCGTTCTCTTTCTCGATCTGGATCGCTTCAAGGTCATCAACGACAGCCTGGGCCACGAGTTGGGGGACCAACTCTTGCTCGAGATGGCCAGTAGACTGAAGGGGTGTATTCGACCCGGCGATACCGCGGCGAGGCTGGGCGGAGACGAGTTCACGATCCTCCTGGACGACATGGACGACCCCAGAGACGCTACGGCTGTCGCTGATCGGATTCAGGAGGCCTTGAAGCCACACTTCGAGTTGGCAGGCCACGAAGTGAGTAGCTCGGTGAGCATTGGGATTGCGTTGAGCACGACTGGGTACAGCCGACCGGAGAACCTCATCCGCGATGCTGACACGGCGATGTACAACGCGAAGTCAGCAGGCCGGGCTCGCTATCAAGTGTTCGATCGCCGCATGCACGAAGACGCAGTGGCACGATTGCGGCTCGAGACCGATCTGAGCCGAGCTCTGGAGCGGTCTCAGTTCCGAGTCCACTACCAGCCCATCGTGTGTCTCGAAGATGGGCGCATAGACAGCTTTGAAGCGCTCGTCCGGTGGGAACATCCTGAGCGGGGTCTTGTGTACCCCGAGGAGTTCATCCCGGTGGCTGAGGAGACGGGGCTGATCAACGGGATCGGTTGGTGGGTGTTGGGGGAGGCCTGTCAGCGCACAGCAGAGTGGCGGTCTCGGTTCGCTACCTATTCGGACTTGAAGGTCAATGTAAACCTGAGCGGGCGCCAGTTCCGTCAGGAGTCAATCACCGAGACTATCGCTCGGGCTCTCCGAGAGGCTGGCCTGGGGCCGGACTGCGTGCGCCTTGAGATCACCGAGTCGGTTGTCATGGAGAATGCACAGGATTCTCGGGAGGTCCTCGCGGCTCTGCAAGGGCAGGGGATCCGCTTGTGTATTGATGACTTCGGTACGGGTTACTCGTCGCTCAACTACCTGCACTCTTTCGATATCGATGTGCTGAAGATTGATCGGTCGTTCGTGCGTCGCATCAGCCGAGGTCACCGGCCAGAGATCATCGAGACGATCATCGAGCTGTCACGGAGCCTGAACATGAGCGTCACTGCAGAGGGCCTAGAGAGCAAGGAGCAGCTAGCTCAACTGCGCGAACTGTCCTGCGAGCGAGCTCAGGGCTACTACTTCTCGCGGCCCCTCGAGGCGACTGAGGTGGAGAGGCTGTTGGCGAGAGACCCGAGATGGTGAGGCCATCTCGTGACGAGATCTCCGTGCACCAAGAATGACAGGCTCGAATGGCACCACCCCTCCAAGGGTCCTCGAAGAGTTGGGGACTAAGAACGCGGTTCTCTAAGAAGAGTTGCCATAATGCAGGCGTTGATACTTTGGATTCTGGAGCCGGGTATGTCCCTTCGTCTTTTGCTTCTGCTTTTTGTGTGGTCCGTGCTGCTGGGTGGCTGTGTCGACGATGGCGAGGTGGTCGAAGACGACACCACGGATGACGACGACACAGCGGATGACGATGACTCCGCGGCTGACGACGACACAGCGGATGACGATGACTCCGCGGCTGATGACGACGACACAGCGGATGACGATGACTCCGCGGCTGACGACGACGACACAGGGGATGACGACGACGACACCAGTGATGACGACGACGACACCAGTGATGACGACAC
>PBPL01000098.1 GCA_002724675.1 Deltaproteobacteria bacterium
ATGTTCTGGGGCTTGATGTCTCGGTGGACAATGCCAGCTCGATGGGCCGCATCGAGCCCTGCCGAGACCTGAGCACAGAACTCAACACAGGTGGCGAGGGCCATCTTGCGCTCGCGACGAAGTACGGCCCTGAGGTCATCGCCGATCAAGAGCTCCATGGCGAGGTACGGCACATCGTGTGTCAGCTGCCCCACCTCATACACGCGCACCACATTGGGCACGTCCAGATTGACCCCGATCTCGCCCTCTCGCAGGAATCGCCGGAGGCGTTCTTCCCCCTGACGTTCCTCCACGTCGAAGCGAACCAGCTTCACGGCAGCTCCGCTGCCATCGTTGACATGGCTTGCGGCGTACACCTCACCCATTGCGCCGCGGCCGATGACAGCCCCCAGCTTGTAGGGACCAGCTGAAAAGCCGCTGTAGCGACCCTCGCGACCGGCACCGGCATTCAACGCAGCCTCTAGGTCCCGCTCAGCCTCGAAGAGCTGGCCCTCGCGCTCACCCGCCAATCTCTGAGCGACCATCGCCTGAGTCACAGCCTTCACCAACGCGCGGTGCGAGACCCGCGAGAAGAAGAGGCCGAACACAAACACGAGCGGCACCATGACGGAAAAGAAAGCCAACATCACGATCGGGGCGCCTTCGCTGGAGAGCATTCCCAGATCCGGAACAACCCCGCCGGTGATCAGAAGAGACATGGCGAGATAGAGAATGATCGCCGTTCCGGAGATCAGGACCGAGTGGCGATTGTCTCTCCCGTAGCCAAAGAAGGAGAGGCCAAGGGTGACGATGAGGGGGGTTGGCGAGAACGCGCCCAAGCAATACTGGAGCGGGACGGTCATCGCGACCGAGGAATAACCCCAGAGACGGAACACGCCTGCCGTGTAGCGCCGCGGATCGCGGATCCACCAGTACACCAACCCCGCAGCACCGGCATACGAGAGAGCGGAGACCACAAAGCCCACCTTGATCATCGGCAAGCCAGGCATCCACGGGGAGAAGACCACCGCGATGGACGGCAGGATGACCATGCATGTCGCCCACGCCCGAGCGCGTGCGACCTCTTCTTCCGCGAGCGCAGAGTTCACCTCCTGCTTGCTCGTGGCTTGGGACCGACGCAGCCTGTCCACGGACGCCGAGGAGGCGCCCTTCCCTGCAACCGTCAGAGGCTCCTCTTGTGGCGTATCGGTAGAAGGGTCCAGGCTCGGGAGTCTATCTGACAAAGCTGAAACACCTCCACAATCACGGACTCGGCACAGACCAGACCGTAGCCACAAGCTTTGGGCTGCCGAGCCAAGTGTGCACGAGGACTCTTAGCCTGTCCCGCGACCCTAGACCCAGCGCGAAAAGACCGCGGCACCCGACGCCACCACCAGAGAGTCTAGAGGAGGCTCATCGTCCAGTTCACTGGGGGCTCCTCGGTAGGCTGCAGACTTCAACGGATAGTTCATGCGCGCGCGCGTCGCGCGAGAACTATCCATCGAGCTTTCGTCGTCCGCTCCACACCTCCGTTCCCGCTCAATGCAGCTACGGAAGCACTGGTGGAACCCACGGGAGCAAGCGCCCGAACAGCCACAACCCGGAACTCAAGAAACGATGATGGGGCACTCGGGCCTATCTGGAGGACAAGCTTCAACTCAAACCACACAGCAAACAAGAGCTTCGCATCATCTCTTCCAGCACCCAAAAACTGACTTACCAGAAGGTATTTTGTTCGAAGGCGTTAATATTCCCTTGATTATCAACCGGACGGTCGATATTAATGCGCCCCTCATGGTTGGCCAATAAGGGCCACGATCTCCGCTGCGGACCCCCCACAGCCGAGAAAACTGAACTCCTATACTTCCTTAGGTCAATCCAATGTTTGCAACACACACTCGTGTAACCCTGCCCCTCCTCCTGGTCGGGCTTCTCCTAATTCCATTGCTAACCGGTTGCGGCACAGGCCGCTCGGACCAACCAGTCCTGACCGACAACAGCGGAGCAGAGACTCCCGCCGACGACGACGGCTCCAACCAAGGAGACGACGTCGACACCGACAATGCCGGCGAGGACACCGACGACACCGTGGGCGAAGACACCGACGACACCGTGGGCGAGGACACCGACGACACCACAGGGGACGACACCACAGGTGACGACACCACAGGTGACGACACCACAGGTGACGACACCGATGACTCGGTGACCGACGAGGACGACAGCGTCGCCGACGACGACACCGTCACCGATGACGAAGACACTGTCACCGACGACGAAGACACCGTCACGGACGATGAAGACCCGGCGACCAATGAAGACGACACCGTCACTGGTGACGACGACGACGATGTGGACATGACGCCGCCTTCGGATCCCGCGAGCTCGGGTCTCATGACCTTCACGGTGGTCGAGACCATCGCTGGCGGACTCGACTCCACGATCTACCTCCCCGACGGCGACGGCCCCTTCCCAGTAGTGGTGTTCACGCACGGCTTCCAGCTCAGCCCCATCGACTATGTCAGCTACGGCGAGCACCTCGCCTCTTGGGGTTACGTGGCCGTACTCCCCCAGTTCCCGGGCAACATCCTCTCCAGCCCCACCCACGCCGAGCTGAGCGACTCCGTCACAGACGTGCTCGACTGGATCGAAAGCGATCCGACCGCGCTCGGTGGCATCGCGGACTCCTCGGCGCTGGCCCTCGCCGGCCACTCCCTGGGTGGCAAGATTGCCCTCCTGGTAGCCGCTCAGGATGAGCGTCCCGACGCTGTCTTCGCCATCGACCCCGTCGACTCGGGCCCGCCCACCGGCGGCAACGCAGTGGACTATCCCTCCGTGGCTCCCGAGCTCATGGGCTACATCGACGCCCCCATCCTGCTGGTGGGAGAGATCCAGAACTCCTTCGGCAGTGGCTTCACGCCCGCGTGCGCGCCAGCCGGAGAGAACTTCCAGTCGTACTACGCGTCGGCCACCGGCCCCGCCATGCAGCTGGAAGTCGTCGGAGCCAGCCACATGTCCTTCCTGGACAACCCCTTCTGCCTGGTCTGTCTGGCCTGCCCCTCTGGCACAGACGACCCCGTAGTGACCAAGTCGCTCACTCGTGAGTTCATGACCTCCTTCTTGGAGTCCGAGCTGCGCGACCAAGACTGGCCGAGCGCCTGGCTCGGCGGTGACGAGCTGGACGGCCTCGAGACGGCCGGCCTGGTTGCTGCCCAGATGAAGAACGGCTTCTAGGGTCCCCATGCCCCTCGACCCCGTTCGGCTGCACTAGCAGCCCCCGGAGCGCACACAGGCGGAGAGAAGCGATCGCATCGCTCCGCCTGTGTGCAACCTCCCTGCTCTCGAGCTGAAGGACTGCTGGGAGCAAGAAACCAAGACATCACCAAAACGCCGTGGCCAGAGCGCCCCACAGCCAGGAGTTGCCCTCCGCGACAGCCTGAACAGGCCTTCGGAGTTGCTCTCAAGCGCTGCATTCCCGAGACCCAACTGACCGACCTTCAAGAGGAACTTGAGCTATCTACCTAACGGTTGATATAAGCCCCACATCATGACACTACATCGCTTCTTTTTCGTTCTCGCTCTGTTGTTGGCAACCTCCGGCTGCAAGCCCGATTGCGACACCGTCGTGACCGAGGCCATGGGCCCGGGCCTCGGCGCAGGGACGGTCACTTCGGTTCAAAGTGGCCCCTTCAAGTTCAACCGTCACACGGTCGACGCGGGGGCCTGCGGGGCCGCCTGGGTTCGAGTGGGCGACGTTACCGGCGACGGCCAGGCCGAGCTCGTGGTCACTCGCTACGGCAAGGCGGCGACCTCCATGCAGGTGCCACGAGGCGAGGTCGTGCTCTACAGCAACGAGGGAAGCCTCTCCCAGTGGAGCCGAAGCCCCATCGCTACCCAGGAAGACGACTTGGTCTTTCCGAGCCGTACGACCCTGTCCGACTTGGATGGAGATGGCGACCTGGACGCCCTGGTCCCCACCGGCTGGTTCCTTTGCCAAATTGTCCCCGGAATGGCTCCTTGCGGTGGGATCCTCTGGTACGAGCAGACACCAGAAGGTTGGAACCGCCACGATGTCATCGCAGCCGAGCAGGAGTTGTTCTTCCACTCGGCGCTGCTGACAGACCTCAACGGCGACGGGCTCGACGACCTCATCAGCGTCGGCGAGCGCTTCGAGACCCGCGCAAAGCCTGGCGTGGCTGAAGTCCGCTGGTGGCCCGGTACCGAAGGTAGCCAGCCTTTCTCTTCGGAATGGCACACCATCGGCGAGGGCCTGGGAACCATTCCTCGCCTAGGCGACGTGGACGGCGACGGCGACATGGACATCTACGGCGCCCAGTACTTCCTGCCCGGCGTCTCGTTCGGCTGGTACGAGCAGGTGCGTGCGCCCGAGGGCTCGTCGGACCCCGGCGCGTGGGCCTACCACGTCATCGACGACGAGGTCGGCGGAGCAATCGACATGGCGCTGGTGCCCGATCTGTTCGGAGATGGCGAGACCTACGCCATCGGCAGTAATCACACCAATCCAGAGGAGGAGCCCGACCACCCCGAGGCGGGCGTGTTCCTCTACAGCCCGACCGAGCGGGTCTCCGAGCCCTGGGAGCGTACGCGGATCTCGGGCCCCATCAACGCCAGGCCCGGGCGCGGCTCGCTGGCTCCGGGGGTCATTGGCACCGGAGACCTCGATCAGGATGGAGACATCGATCTGGTCGTCAGCGGAGACGGGGACGAGCGCGTCCTCATCTACGAACAGGCCGACGGTGAGTTCCACGAGCACGTACTCGAGGCGTCCCTTGGGCAGGCAAGCGGCGTGACCTTCGGCGACCTGGATGGCGACGGCAAGGAAGAGCTGGTGATGACCGGCTACGAAGACGACGTCATCTACATCTACGAGACCACTCCCTAAGCCAGACCGGACGGACCGGGGTGTTGGCAGAGCCTTGCGCTTTGCCACACCCGGAACCGAACAGCGACTCGGCAAGCGTCGACTACCAGTGCCCATCTCCGCTCAATGCTCGAACTGCGAGCATGGAGATGGAGAACTCACCGGAACCCTGCAAGGCACCCACTTCCAACTTCGAGTGGTCGGGGTCTGAGCTCGCTTTGTAGCGGCTGGCTCCAGTCTTCAAGCGGAGAAGGCAACGGCCGTCCAAAGCCAGGGGCGGACCAGGGCTACGAGGCAAAGCGAGCCCATCCGGGGAACCCCCTCAGTTCATCGGGATGAGGGCTTTATGGACCCAGAAGGCTATCGCCAGGAGCACTTGCCCGATCGACAGACTGGCTCCAGAGAGGCTTCGCAGTCACAAGACGTGCCAAAGTCAATCGAGCAGCCCCAGCCGGTGGCCTCGCCGAACAGGTCGAAGAAATAGCTCGTGTCGGCAGAGTCATTGGCAATGAGATCATCGGTAGCGCAGCCACAGCCTGTTCCGGTCAACACCTGGCCGCAGTCGCTGTCCTGCGAACAGGAGCGGACCAGCTGCGCCTCTACATTCAACATCAAGCTGTAGTCGTCACACGAGAAGAACTGTTCGCTGTCGGCATTGTCTGAATCGGTCGATGAGGACGGGGCCTCCGCGTCGCAGTCCAGGGCGACAGTAAAGGCCCCCTGATCTTCGTAATATCCATCCACCACTAGGTAGTAGGTCGTCTGGCCGCTGGCCTCCCACTCCACATCGCTGAACCCGAACTCAATGGCATCCTGGGGCCAACAACCGTTCTCGAGGACGAACAGGTCATGGTTGACCTGGGTAGCCGTTGCTCCCACGAGCACGAGCTCAGCCGCCGTCGCTTCTGCTGGAGTCCAGGAGAACAACACCTCGGGGGCGCTGTAGTTGCCCGGCACGATCTCGTAGTGATCGAGCACTGAGGTCGCGCCCTCATTCAGATCCGCGGTGCTGCTGGTGATGCTCTGCCCGCAGGCGATGGGACGCGCCTGGGCACAGAGCGTTTCGTTGCCGCTCGACACCCCATCCGAGCTCTCGGAGGGATCGCCAGCGTCGCCCGAGTGTCCGGAGACATCGGTGTCGAGACCACCGTGGTGATCGTCACCGATCCCAGAGCTCTCCAGGTTGGAGTCGAACGCAGACGATTCGGACGCCGAGGCCCACCCCCCACTGGACGGAAGGCAGCTCGTGAGCATGGAGGTTATTGCGGCGAGGCAGAAGAAAGTGTGTGTGAGTCTCATGGGGCTTGTTCTAGAGATCGCGTGCTGTGGTTTCGTGGCCGCAGAGTGAACTAGATGTGAAGCATTCGTTGCAGGAAAAAGGGAGAGCAACGCAACGTTTAGAGCCAGCGATGCACGTGTTGTTTTCGCCGGTGGGGCACCCACCCGTCAACCGGGCTCGACGGGCGTCTCTCTTGAGGCTGTCCCCCTTGCAACGAAGAGGGATTTAGGCCGCAACAGGCGCATCCGAAACAAGAAACACTGCCGGCTTCTTGAGCTCCAGAACGAACAAAAGACTGGGGCTGCTGAGCAGCCCCAGTCTTGTTCGTCCATCGAGCGAGGGAGGAGGGCCGGAGGTCAGGGGGAGGAGGGGGGAATAACCCCCGGCCCACCTCGGAGCCTCGTGAAACGAGGCCTCACTCGTTGGAGAATCCGACCATGTCAAAAGAGATGGTCATGTCGTCTAGGTTGCGGACTCCGCCACCCAGGAACTGGTAGGGGGAGAAACCGAATTCGGTCGCGGACAGATCGAAGTCGCCTTGGATGTAGACCTCTCCGTCCACGATGGTCAGGTCCAGGACAATCGACTTGTTCTGGGTGACTCCACGCAGGGTCATTTCCGCGGTAACCGAGAGGTTCCCATTGGTCGTTCCGGCGCCAGCGCCTGCTCCACAGGCCTGAGAGACCACGCTGATCTCGCTGTAGCTGGCCGAGTTGAGCTGGCCTTGAGCGAGCATGTTCTGCCGGATCGTGGACCGGTCACCGCTGCTGATTGTGTCGCCGTAACCCACGTAGTCCCGCATCCCGTCCTCATCGACCAAGAGGTCTTCCACAGGGATGCTGATGCTGAAGTCACAGGACGACAGGTCTGCCGAGTCATACACAAAGGTTCCGGTCCAGTTGGTGGCGCGCATCACGTGGTCGTGAGCGATTCCCGCAAACAGGGTGTTGGGATCCTTGAAGACCTGCACGTAGAGAAGGCTATCCGCGTCGGTCAGGGTGTAGGTGACCGGTGTGGTCACAATGGGCGTGTCGTCGTCGTCGTCGTCGTCGTCGTCTCCGATGATGTCATCGTCATCGTCATCCTCGTCCCCGACGATGTCGTCGTTGTCATCGTTGTGGCCATCGTCCTGACCACCGTCCTGACCACCGTCCTGACCGCTGTCCTGACCATCGTCCTGACCACCGTCCTGACCACCGTCCTGACCACCGTCCTGACCCGTGTCGTCGCCGGCGTCGTCGTCATCGGTGAGAACGTCCTCGCCCTCGTCCTCAGTAGCGTCGTCATCATCACTGACCACGTCGTCGTTCTCGTCAGCATCGTCCTCATCCGAGAGGTCTTGGCTAGGAATTGGGATGTCCTCGACGTCCTCAATGCCCTCGGGCACTGGCTCAACAGCAGTCGGTTGCGAGCATGCTGCGACGAGGAGAAGGGTGAGCAATGCGGCGAAGCTGGCGCGGTACAGGGCCCCGCTGCGCTTCAAGCCTTCAAGTTCAAGCAGGTTGTTCATTTTGTCGACTCCATCGAGTTCGTTGGGATGAATGTTTTTTATTAACTGACCAGTAAGTAAACTCCCCTGACGAAGGTGTCAAGAAGAAAAATACGAAATGTTCTCGGTTGTGAAATGTCTCTTGACGCCCTTTCTGACCTAATTTACCTTCCAGTCAGTTATTTAAGTGCCAAGTCACTGCCCTGGAGGCCTCCATGCCCAGTAGTCCCCTCACTTCATCGCACTCCCAACGGGATGTGCTCATTCGTTCGGGCTTCGCTCTGCTGTGCGCATTCGTCGTCATGGGAAGTGCACAAGGCTCGGCGGCACAGTCCGAACTGCCCGTCGACCGCGTCGATGCTCTCGCCGCTGTGGCCAAGCCCGCGAGAGCGGTGCTTCAGCAAGCCAGCGTCCGCTACGGTGTCTCTCACCCGCTGGCTTCCTTCGAGGGTCTCTTGGACACCTCTCACGTCGCGAGCACAATCCTCTTTGACGAGAACGCACCCGAGAAGACCTCCGGGTCGGTCACTGTCGACCTCCTGGGTTTCTCTAGCGGAAACAAGGCAAGGGACAAACATGCTCAGCGCTCGCTGCAGACGCGGGTCTTTCCATCCGCCACCCTTCAGCTGCGCGGGCTTCAGCAAATCGAGATGCAAGAGGTCGATGACTCTGAGCGAGCCCGCTTGCGGGGATCGTGCCAAGCAGACCTCCTGCTTCACGGACAACAGAGCGCATGGCCCGTCGCAGTAGACTTGGAGTGGTCGGACGACGAGTTGATTGTCCTGAGCAGCTTCACTGTGCTGCTGGACGACTTCTCGATCCGACGAGACAAGCTGTTCGGAATGCCCATCCGGAACGAAGTCCCGGTTTCGGTCGAGCTGCGTTACCGCCGCCCCTAAGCGGCCCGCCTTTCGTTACTTTGCTCTGGTAGGAGCCTGCGCGAAGAAGCCGCTGGGCTCTACTTGCGTAGCAACAAGAGCCTCGCCAACTCCATCGTGCGGTCACCGCGGGTCCAGAGTTGATCTCGGAACGAAGGCGAGGCCCAGTAGACCAGGGCCGACGAAGCGAGCTGCAGAAGAGCCTCTCTCAGAGGTACCTCGGGGGATAGCTGCCCCTGGTCCTCAGCGGCAACCTTCGCTTCCACACCGTCGAACAGCGGCACCAGCGTCGTGCCCAGGAGCTCGCGGCTCGGGCCACGCCCATCCATCATGTCGCGAAGCAACAACGGGGCAAATTCGGGGTTTTCGTCTAGAAACCGGATGAAGCCGCCCACGAGGGTCTCGATGTGTTGAGACACATCGTCGCCCCCCTCAGAGAACTCAGCGAGTGCTTGTCCGAGCGCCAGAATACGCTCCAGCAGAACCTGCCGGTACAGCTCCTCTTTGGAGCCGAAGTGATACAGCAGTGATGGCCGGGTCAGCCCCACCTTCTTGGCGATCTCGTCGAGCCCAACGCTGGCATAACCCGCTTGCGAGAAGGCTTCAGCAGCAGCCTCAAGAATGCGCTCCTTGGTCGGGGCGCGGTTGGCGTCTTTGGGGGGCCGTCCGATCCGTTTCATTCCTATACCTTACGCTCAGTTAATTTTTTTTTCGCTGACCATCTGTTGCTGAATCACGGGGACCGTCGCGCGTCGGTAGTGCGGGAGCTTGAGAGGTCCGAGGCGCAAGGCGCCTGCCAGGAAACGAAAGACCCCAACCAAAGGCAGTCGGTACAGAGGCCGTCGACCCATATTGGACTCGAGCAGGTGGACGAACAGGGCTCTCGAGTTGCGCAAGCCCCGAATCGCGAGCCGCCGAAGCTTGGGGAAGCGGCTCAGCAGAAGAGCGGCCTTGACCAGAGGGACCGTGTCACGGAACAGCCCGAACACACCGCGACCCACCGGCCGCAGGTCTCGGGCCAAGAGCCGGTCTGAAGTAATGAGGTCTGGCAGAGTCTCGCCGAGCACTTCCACTTGGCTCAGCGCAACGGAGATCCCCTCGCCAGTGATGCCGTCCACATACCCGAGCGCGTCGCCAATCAGCACAACGCGATCGGCAATGGGGCTGCTTGAGCCCAGAGCGAGAGGGCCGATCCCCGCAGCCTGACTCAGGGGAGTGGGAAGTTGTCGTCCGAGCTTTGCCTTCAGACCGGGGAACTTCTCCAAGAGACCTACCACGAGGTCACGTCCCTTTTGTGTTGGCGTGAACCGGGCCTTGTCCCAGAGAAATGCGACCTCGACTTGGCGAGACCCCGAAGGAGTCACATAGGCCTCCATTCCGTCCGCCCACCACACCTCGACGTGATCGGTCCAGGGCCGCACCTCAAAGTGCTGCCTTGCACCCCAGCGCTGCACGGACACCGAAGGCTTACCCTGCAGGCCCGAGAGCTTGCGTACCTTGGAGTTACGCCCATCAGCACCGATCACCAGGCGCGCATTGATGACGGCCCTTCGACCCTCTCGGCGAAGGCCGAGGGAGACCCCGTCCGCGTCGCTCTCGAGGGTGCTCAACAGGGTATTGGGCCAGAGCTCGACCGATGGAAGGCTGGACGCTACGGCGAACAAGGCGCTGCTGAGCGCCGTTCGACGAATGCCGAATCCAGGTCCAGAGGCGAACTCGGCCTCGGCACGTGCACCGTCTTCGCTGATCCAACGGATCCCGCGAAAGGGGCGCAAGTGATCTGGGTCAATCTGATCGAAGACACCCAGCCGTTCGAGCGCGTCCACACCCACGGGCATCAAGCCCTCACCACACACCTTGTCGCGCGGCCAAGTGGAGCGCTCGATCACCAAGACGTCGATGCCCTGGCGTCCTAGAGCGATCGCAGCAGCAAGACCCGCAGGTCCTCCGCCGACAACGACGACGTCCGGCTGTCTTTGGGTCACGACCAACCACCCAACTAAGCGCTGTTGCGCGCAGCGACACGCAACCGTCGAAGCGTGTGATTGAAGTAGCCTCGGGCCTGTTCGCGAACGACTAGCTTGAGGTTTGCCTTCTCGGGCGCGTGGAGGTTCCCAGACAGATAGAGCTGACGAGACCTTGACCGGCGAATCTTGCCGGACGAGGTCCTAGGTAGGGTGCCAGCCGGGACCAGCTGCACCTCGTGCACCCGAAGGCTCGTCGCCTCCTGGATCGCCTCGACGCAGTTGGACCGGAGCACCGTCTCCTCGAGTTCTGTGCCCTTCTGGAGTTCGGCGACAACGACGATCTCCTCGGTATCGGCGTCGTCCGGGCGTACGGCAAATGCAGCCGAACAACCCGCTCGAACACCTTCCACTCCCTCTAGGCCTTGCTCGATGAACGCCGGGTCGTGGTTGCGACCGCGAATGATCACCAAGTCCTTTTCACGGCCACAGAGGTAGAGCTCGCCGTTGTGGAGAAAGCCCAGGTCGCCAGTCTTCAACCAGCCGTCCGAGTCAATGGCCTTGCGAGTCTCGCCAGGCAGATCGAGGTAGCCCATCATCACACCGGGGCCACGGAGGTGCACTTCACCCACGCTCTGGACAGGCAACGACATGCCCTTCTCATCTCGGATCTCAATGTCGCAATCCAGAGGCGTTCCTAGAGAAGCGACTCGTAGACCATGGCTGGACTCCACCGCCTTCCGGTCGACTTCCATGGCCTCCCGGTCGAAGATCGTCCATCGGGGTGCCTCCTCGACAGACGAAAATGTGACGGCCAGCGTAGCCTCGGCGAGACCGTAGACCGGCGTAATCGCCTCCTCACGAAAGCCGCAGGCAGCAAACTTGGCGACGAAGCGGTCCAGCGTATCCGGGTGAACAGGCTCTGCCCCGCACATGGCGACCGACCAACAGCTGAGGTCGATGCCCGCCAGATCGCTCTCGCGGACTCTCCGCTCTGTCAGCCCAAACGCAAAGTTGGGAGCAACCGACACCGTCGCACGAGTGTCGCTAATCGCCTGAAGCCAACACATGGGGTTGGCCACGAAGTGCTCGGGACGGAGCATCGTGATCTCAGCCTTGCCGACCAACGCAGCCAGCAGGCAACCCACAAGTCCCATGTCGTGATAGAGCGGAAGCCAACTCACTCCTCGGTGCTCGCTGGGATCACCAGGTAGGCGCGCGAGGATGCTTCGGGCGTTGCTGAGCATGTTTTGGTGACTCAGCGCAACCGGCTTCGGGTTTCCAGTGGAGCCCGAGCTGAACTGAACAGCAGCCAGATCACCGCGCGGCCCTGTCTTGATCTCCTTGTTGCGACCGCGCTCGACGATGTCGGCAACATCGGTGCACCCGTGCTCTGGGTCCGCGCTCAAGACCGGCGCGCCGAGGAACCCGTACAGACGATGCTCCGTGATCACCAGGACGCTCCTGGACACACTCAACATCTTGGCTGTTCGAGTTCGCCACTCGGCAACTCGCCCCAGGCGAGCCGGCGGATACAAGGCGGTGGGCACGGCTCCGGCCAGCATGCAGCCAAACCATGCGATGTAGAAGTCGGGGCCGGTAGAGAGCACGAGAGCCACCCGATCTCCGGGAGCGACACCCATGTCGTGAAGTCCGGCGGCAAAGGCCTTGGCCTCGGTCGCCAGCTTGCGATAGGTCCAGTGGTCAATCCGACCCGGTCCGAGCCAGAAGCCCACTCCGAGTCCATCCACTTCCGCGGCCTCCAGGAAGGCGTTTTCAACTCGGTCAGGCAACATTTTTCAGTCCTCCCAAGCGCTGTGAAATGAGTTCGATCAGGTCATCGACCGTCTCGGGAAGATGCTCCGGGTCCTCACCCAGAGGAGCTCCGAGAAACGACTCGAGGTCCAGTGCCAGGTGCAAGAAGGTCATGCTGTCCAGGCCCAGGTCATGCTGTAGGCGGTCGCTGAGCTTGGGGGTGAGGTCTTCCTTGCCAAAGACCACTCGAAGGGAGTGGAACACGGCATCCTCTGCTTGCTTTCGAGTATTCATCTCTAGCTCCTTCCAGGAACAAAACGTCCCCTGCGGGTCCACTCAGTGAGATCCGCGCCGGGATTGTTGGATGTCAGGGCCTCTTCCTCAGCAGGGATCCGCGCACCCAACAGCAGGGCCAGGTTGGCAATGGAAAAGATCGTTGCCGTGAACCAGGATCCAAAGACCAGGGGCAAGGCCGCGATCTCCAGAATGACGCCCAGGTAGTTGGGGTGCTTGATGAAGCGGTAGATGCCGCCAGCTACAGGCGGAGCCTCGGGAAGCACGATGATTCGAGTCGTCCAGCGAGGTCCGAGCTCGGTCATGGCAGCCACACGCAAGATCTGACCGATGGCGAAGAACAATCCGGCGTAGACGGAAAACGACATGGCCGGGGGAACGCCTCGCCAGCTAGCCTCTGCCACACATGCCACGAGCCAAGTCGTGTGCAGGACCTTCATGACGATGTAGTGGCGACTCTCGAACTCTCGCGCTCCTCGGGAGAGCAAGGCCTCGGTGTTGTTGGACGCAATGCGAAGCTCCAGGAGCCTCTGGGCAGCCACACATGCGACCAGGAAGAAGTAAGCGGTCAATCCGATGCTCATCAGCTTGCCCTCCTTAGTAGGTTGAACTCGGCGCAGAAACCGGGTCCGAGCGCTGTCATCATTCCGACAGAGCCGGCCGGGGGCAGGTTGTCGAGTGTCTCTTTGAGAATGAAGAGCACGGAGGCCGAGCTCATGTTTCCGTGCTTCTGGAGACTGTCCCAGCTGAAGCGGAGCATGTCCGGCTCCAGATCCAACGCACCCTCGAGCGCTTCGAGCACGCGAGGACCGCCGGGGTGCGCCACCAAGAAGTCCGGCTTGTCTCGGTCGACGTCCGCCTCTTCGAGAAGGGCTTCCACCTCCTTGGGAACCTCATTGGCAACCAGGCGCGGGACCTCGGGGGACAAGACGACCTTGAAGCCCGAGTCCACCACGTCCCAGCCCATCACACGCTCGGTGTCGTTGAAGAATGCCGACCGTGGATTGGACCACTCCAGCGGCGCCGTGGCGGCCAATGGATGCTCGTCACCGACCATCAGCACTGCCGCGCAGCCATCACCAAAGAGACCCGAAGCGATGAGGTTCGCCACGGACAGATCCTGCTTCTGGAGCGTCAAAGAGCAGAGCTCGACGGCCACCAGAATCGCAGCCTCTGTGGGGTGACCCACCAGGTAGTCCCCTACCCGGTTGATCCCCGCCACACCTGCCAGGCAACCAAGCCCGAACAACGGGGTCCGGCGCGTGGAACGAGGAAAGTCCAATTGATTCATGAGGCGGGCATCGAGGCTGGGCACGGCAAGGCCAGTCACGGTAGTGCTCGTGATCGAGCCGACCTGCTCTGGGCTGAGCCCTGCTCCATCGAGCAGCTCATCTACCGCCTTCGTTGCCATGGGGACGGCAGCTTCGAGCCAAGCATCGTTGAAGTCGCCGAAGGTCTTGAGTTTTCGATAACGCTCAAGAGGAACCGCCAAGTGGCGACCACCGACCTGAACGTTTTGCTGGAACTGAAGGATGCGATCGGTGTTGACGTAGTCGCCGCTCCAGTCCTCGAGCAGAGTTCGAGTCAGGGTCTCTTGTTCGTAGTAGTGCGGGGCCATTTGGCAGGCCACCGAGTGGATAAATGGCATGGTCTAGCTCCTCCCTTGGAGCACCCCCGGGCCAGGTAGCCGAGGTCTTCGCCGCGATGGACAAAGTACGTATTGAATTAATTAACTGACTAGTAAGTAAACTCATAAGGCGGGACCGTCAAGGAAAAAGAGCCGGAGATCCTTGGAATTCAGGCTTGCGGAGTTGGCAGAAGAGGTGTAGTCAGTTGACTACACTCTGAGCCAAGGAGCGAGTCCTCACCATGAATCGCAAGCAACTCCTTTCTACAAAGCGCCTCCTCAAAGCCTTCGGCACACCCGTGCTCCTGGCCCTCCTGATGGTTCTCTGCGCGGCCTGCCGCCAACCCATCGAGATCCTCATCGACGACGCCGGTGTGCCTCACGTCTTTGCAGCCACCGATGAAGATGCCTGGTACGGAGCTGGCTATCAGGCAGCCAGCAATCGGATGTTCCAGGGCGAGATGCTCCGGCGGTTTGCCCTCGGGCGTGCATCGGAGGTCCTGGGGGAAGAGGCGCTGCTGCGCGATCAACAGGCTCGACTCTTCAACATCGGTCAGCTGGGCGAGGACAACATGCGGGCAACCCAAGAGGCTGATCCCGAGCGCGCCCAGTTGATCGACATGTGGCGCCAGGGCATGAACCGACGGATCCAGGAGGTGCTGGACGGCGTCACCGCCCGTCCCTGGGGCTACCGAGCCGAGCAACTGGACTTTCTCCCGGAGCTTTGGGACGAATCGGATCCCTACACGGTCCTGGCGGGCGCCAACTTCGCGATGGACAAGACGGTCGAGTTCGAGATCGCCATGACGATCATCGAGCGGCTCTACCCCTCGCTGTTGGAGTCCGTGGATGTCTTCCGACCTGCTCACGGGGCCTTCTCGGTACCGCCAGACGAGCGCCCCTCGGTCGCAAGCCATCGCCGGCCCACGACAACCTCCAACCGCAGGATGACCGCATCGGCTTCCCACCGAGCAGCTGTGGAGAGTCCCGCTGCGCCCCGTGCCCTCAGCAACGAACTGGCTGGGCTCGAGCGGTCGCTCCTCCGCTGGGCCCGGCCAACGGGAAGCAACAGCTGGGCTGTGGCAGGGAACCACACTGTCTCCGGAACACCGCTGGTTGCTGGCGACCCCCACATGGGCATGGACTTCTTCGGCTCGCCCTACCCACTCCACGTGGACAGCAAAGAGGGCGGTGGTTCCTATGCCGTAGCCGGCTTCGCTTTCCCCGGAACCCCGGGCATTGCGTTGGGGCACAACGACCACCTCGCCTGGACGGCAACCTCTGCGTTCGCGGACGTCATGGACCTCTGGAAGGTCAACCGACAGGGCACAGCGGTGCAGGTGGGTGACGAGCTCGTCCCCTTGCGCGTGCGCAGCGAGGCGGTGCTGGTGCGGGGGGAAGGCCTGCCTGCAGGACAGGGACACATCGAGGTCCGCCAATACGAGGACGTACCGGGCTTCGGCGTCATGCTGCCGCCCGATCTGCTGCCCCTGCCCCTGGGGGACTACATGACGGGCTGGACCGGGTTCCGCGCGCGGCCCGCCCGTTGGTTCATGGAGCTGAACCGGGCCGAGTCGCTGGATGAGTTCGAGGCAGCGGTCGACCGGATGCAAGAGATGAACTACAGCTTCGTCGCCGCAGACACCCACGGCATTGCCTACAGAGTGGGCGTCGAGGTGCCCGACCGCACCGATGTGACCGGCTCCCGCGGGCCCTGGCGCGCGCTGGACGGCGACGACGTGCAGTCCATCTGGAACGACGATCGCCTGAGTGACGAGCAACTGCCCAGGAGTCGGGGGGCCGACAGAGGCTGGGTTGGGACCGCCAACAACGACCCCTTCGGCTTCACGGCAGACGGCAGCTTCGAGAACGACCCCTGGTACTACGGCTCCTTCTTCGCCCCCGGCTACCGTGCCCAGCGGATCCACTCCGAGCTGGAGCGACTGACCGCACGAGGTGATGTGGCTCTCGGAGACATGAAGGACCTACAGACCGACATCCACAGCCCCCTGGCAGACGATGTGGTGCCTCTGCTCCTGGGAGCCTGGGAGCGCAGAGACTCTGACCCCGAGCTCTCAGAGTTCACAGCCTCGGACGACATCGAGGACCTGGTGGGCCTGCTGACCCGTTGGGACCGGCAGATGGCGCGCGACTCTGCAGCAGCGCTGGCTTTCCAGACCTATCTCCACCATCTGTGCGAGGACATCCTCGCTGACGATATGCCCCTGGCATACGACTTTGCTATCGAGCTCAAGCCCGTGTTCCTCATGAAGCTCGCGGTGCTCGCGCTCCAGGGAGCCTTCGGGGATACCGCGATTCTGTCCGAGTCGGCCGACGCCGTCGTCTTGAGGGCCGCTCTTCGCACTGGGACAGAGCTGCGCGAACGCTTCGGGGCCGTTGAAGAAGAGGCCTTTGCCTGGGGGGACCTCAAGGTGACCCGCTTCGATCACGCCCTCGGATTTGGCGTGCCCCTCTTTGACATGCCCAGTGATGGGGGCGAAGACACCCTCAATGTGTCCCAGAACCTCTCCTTCGACGAAGAGGCTCAGGTCTGGACGACGACCTGGGTTCCGGTGGAGCGCAGCATCGCCCGCTTCGACGCTCAGGGCCGGCCCGAGTTGTGGGTGAACTACCCGCTGACAGCAGAGGCTGAGCCTGAGGGCTCGCTCCACGCCCGACAATTGGACGACTACTTGGAGGGGCGATACGCAAGGCTGCTTACAGATCGGGCCGAGATCGAAGCGGTCACTACCCGACGCATCGAGCTCTTCCGCGAATAGCTGAGGGCCCTAGGCTGCGGAGGCTGCGCTCCGGATCCGCTCAGGGGCCGCTGGACCGAGAGCCGTGGTCCGTAGCTAGCCGCGATCGCAGTCGTCGTAGGCGTCGGCGGCAGCCTCTCGGCACTGTTCCTCCGAGCCACCATCAGCGATGCAGTCATCGTAGGCCGCTTCGGCTGCGGCCCCGCAGGGATCGGCAGAGTCGTCGTCATCACCGCGCTCGCCGCCGACCCACCGGCCATTCTCGCAGTACTCGTTGCGCTCTTCACAGGCCTCCTGTGGGTAGCCCTCGTCGATGCACCACTGCAACCAGCCCTCGCAGTCCTGATCGTCACCGTCGAGGGTCGCAAAGTAGGCATCTCGAGCCTCATCGATGGGCGTCGTCTCCGAGCAAGCCACCAGGCCGAGCAGAGTCGCGCTGAGGACAATGGAGAGCATCGTGGGGTTCAAGTACTGCATCGGAGTGGCCTCCCAGTGGTTCGGCTCCGTTTTTAGCCGAGCGGAGATCCCGCGCCAACCCTTATCCAGCCGAGGGACTCTTGGATTCCCCGTCCCTTTGCAAGAAGGGCTGCACCCCGGCCCCCTCCAATGCCCCGACAGGACCCCCACCGCCCTTTTCACCGGTGCAGACCTGCCCCTCAGCTAGAGTGATGAGGAGCCATGGTTACCCACACTCAGCGACTGCGACGCACAGACAATGCCCGAAGGGTCGGTCACCTGTAGTTGTCAGTGAGGGGGCAAGAACGACACGAGCCCCCCGAGCGACTGAGCTCGGGGGGCTCGTGGGGGGCTCTGAGCGAACCAGTGCCTCTTAGCAATCCCAGCCGAGCGAGAATCCGTAGCTGCAGTTGCCCTCGGAATCACAGTCGACATAAATCTCGGCCTTGAGGCACCACCACAAGGCCGGTGGGTCATCGCCATCATCCGTGTCGAACGTGCCAATGGCGCCCGCACCGAAGCTCAGCTCCTCGAGAGACAAGAGGGTGTTCACGACCCACCACGGGTTGGCCAGGAGCGCGCCGGGAGCGCCATAGTCGGTCAGGACGTTGGGGTCGATCTGGTCAGCATAGCCGCGCTCTACCGGGCCACTGGCATCCATGATCGAGACCCTCTGACCCCTGGCGACGTAACCAACGAGGAAGTCTCCTCCGTCGTCATAGATGGATACCGCCTGCATGCGGCTACCGAACTTCATCTCCAGGGTGACAAACTCCCCATCCAAGAGGAGCTGGTAAGACCCCTGCCCGTTGGCTCCAGTGGAATTGACGCCCACCAGATCGATGTCGAATTGGAGGGGGCTCGGTCCCTGCTCTGTGGTCTCAGAGTGGTCATCACCGCGCTCGCTAGTGGCGGCTTCACGGCCGTCGTCACCACCGGGTGCGGCGATAGCGGTCGAGAGTGTGCTGCCCAAGATCAGGGCAGGGATGATTGCGGAAGTGGTCAGGATCTTAGTGAACATGTCGGGCTCCTTTGGGTGAGCGAGATGGAAGAGTTTCTCGGCGTCGTGACGTTCGCCATCGACGTCCTCAGAATTCCCCCAACGACGTAACCCAGGTGTTTCACTCCGTTACAAGGTGTTTCAATGGGGTACTGCACAGCCATAAACACCGTGCAGTGGTGGGTGGTAGGCTCCGGTGAAGGGGCCCGCCATGGCGAAACTCAGCTACGACGACAGTGAACTCTTGCGTGACGCCCGACTTCGTTACTGGCGCGCCAATGGCTTTGGTGATGACGGTGGCTACAACAAGAAGTGGGAGGTCGTGAAGCTCGGACCCATCCCGTTCCCAGTGCGCAACGTCGACGCCCGCAAGGACGCCATTCGCTACCACGATCTCAATCACCTGATCACAGGGTACGACACGGACCTGACCGGCGAGACCGAGATTGCAGCCTGGGAAATTGCCTCGGGCTGCGGAACGAAGTGGGTGGCGTGGCTCCTCAATCTGCAGGCCATCCTCATCAGCCCTCTTTGGGCCCGCCGCGCACTCCAAGCGTGGGCACGAGGTCGGCGAAGCAAGAGCCTCTACTCGGAGCCTTTTGACGACACTATCCTGAACATGACGGTGGGCGAGTTGCGTGAAAAGCTAGACCTGGCGCCAGTGCAGAACAGGCCCAACAGTGTCGACCTTCTGACCTTCATCACCTGCCTAACGGCAAGCTTCACTGCCCACCTGGCGTTCCTCTGTGCTGGCGCTTACACCCTCTGGTGGTGTGTGCGAGCACTTCTCTAGGGCAACCTAAGTCCGATCCACAGGCTCCTCCGCCATGATGAGCCGCACGGGAACAGCGAGCACTCTATGTCCATCGAAAGCGAATACCTGATCCGGAGCATTCACGAGCTGGCCGTAGCGACCCTCAGGCTCATGGGGCTTCGGCCCGGAGACGAAAACCTCGAAGAGGTCGAGATCGACATCGAACAGCATCTCGGAGTGCCCATCTCGATGTTCGAGCAGATGACCCAACCGGCGCTGCTCACTTTTGTCACGATGTCTGGCGGCCCCGAGCCACGCCGCACGATGCTGGTGGGCCTCGCGCTAGCCGCTCGCTGCGAGCAGGCTGCCGACAACGATGACGAACAGCGGGTTGCATCCCTCCGTCCCAAAGCGATCGAGCTACTGCAGACCGCTACGGAGCTCGAGCCCCCCTTGCGCACACCCGAAGTCGGTGAGGTCTTCGATGCGCTGTGGGAAGACCACTGCAGCAGCTGAACCTAGCCCCCGAGGCTTCGAGCGGCAGGCGCAGCCTCGCCGATGCTGGGTCCCAATCGTCGGGCTACTTAGCCGAGTTCCCCCGAGCTGGCCCCCAAGCCTCACCTCTACCAAAGCGTTCCTGCGTTAGGCTGAATGCCTGGAGGTCGGCGTGAATCTCAACAAGCTGTGGATCGTGTTGCTTGCGAGCCTGTTGTTGGCGGCATGTGGTGGGCCGCGAGGAGGTTCCCGTGGTGGCGGAGGCGGTGGAGGGTCGTCTCTGGACGACGACGATTCAGCATCGGACGAGGCCAACGACGACGACGACGACGACGACGACGACGACGGCGA
>PBPL01000099.1 GCA_002724675.1 Deltaproteobacteria bacterium
CCCGCCACGCGAGCCGCCGAGCGAACGATGCCGCTGCCTGGACCTTCCGGGGGCGCGTCCTGCCCTTCAGCCTCCCACATGGGCTCGATGGGACTGCTCTCTCGCATGGACTCTCTCCTCAGCCATTGTTATGGCGTCTGGACGCATCCTAGCCCGGTTCGCAGGTGACTGCGCCGATCACGGCGGAGGCCTCAGTCCAGTCGGACGAGCAGGCCCTCGAAGGGGCGTCCTTCGGGGAATCCGCGGATCTGAGGGTGGTCGGCGCCGCAGGGAGCGCCGTCGAGCCGTACAGCGCGTCTCTTGGCATCTCGAAGGCCGGCTTGTACCTGGTCCTTCAAGAAGGAGCGGCTGCGGGCCTTTAGGTTGACACAGCAGAGGATCCAGGCCGAAGGGTTGGCTCGTCTTGCGGCCGCAGCGACCAGGGCGCGAAAGTCGCGCTTGAGGCTCCACCCCCGGCTCCGGCGCTTGCGTGACCGGGCATGGGCGGGCGGGTCGAGAACGAAGCCATCGAATCGAGACTTGGACCGCTCCAGCCAGGACAGGGCGTCTGCCTGCACGACAGGGTGTTGCTCTGGATCGAGGCCATTGGCCTTGAGATTCATTTCCGCCCAGGTGCAGTAGCGGTTGGCTAGGTCCAACGAGGTCACCTCCTGGGCACCTGCAGCTGCACAAGCTACGGAAAAGGCCCCCGTGTGGGCGAAGGTGTTGGCGATCCGTCCACCTTGTTGGCCAGCTATGAGTTCGGCCAGTCGTGTGCGATTGCGTCGCTGATCGGGGTACAGACCGGTGGTCAGGCTGGACAGGGGAGTGACCTCGAAGCGTAGGCCTCGCTCCAGCACTGTCCATCGCTCGGGTGAACCCGTTGCCTCGGGCTTGCGGATCCAGCGTCCGTCCAGGTGGGCATTCCGCGGAGCCCGTCCGCTTCGCAGATCTGCAAAGTGGTCCTGCTCGAACAGGGCGTGGTCGGGGAAGTGGGCCAGGAGCGCCTCGTAGACCGCGGGCGTCAGCCCTTGGATGGACGCGGTGGTGCGAGTGGCCACCAGAACGTCCCCCCAGCAGTCCACGAACAGACCCGGCAGGTCGTCGCCAGGACCGTGTACGAGCCGAAAGGCGGTGGTGCCTTCTTCGTCCAGGATTGGTTGCCGGTGACCGAGGGCTCGTTTCAGCCGCCGCTGGCACTCTTCGCCATGGACTTCTTCTCCCGGAGTCCGACTAACCACTCGGGCACACAGTGGGTTCGACGGGTCCACGATAGCGAGGGCGAGCCACTGCCCGCGTGGATCCGTCAGGTCCACGAAGTCTCCCGACCGGTGCGCGGACAGGTCGCCCGTGTCCCGGTCGCGGATCACCCAGGGGTGGCCCTTGCGCACAATCCGAGCGGTTGCAGCGGAGACCCGAAGGCGTCTGCGTGCTGGGGTATGTGTTGCCAGGAGTTGTCTCCTCCAGCGGCAAGGTGAGAGGGAGGTGGACGAGGACGAGAGCTACCGTGTTGCGCGCGGGCTTGCAAGCTCAGGTGCCCGACCCTCTGGGCCGCAATGACGGGCTCCTCGTGGTGCGCAGGTCGGGTATCCTTCCCCCATGTCCACCGACCCCGACCCGCTCGTGAAAGACCTACAGGCTCGTATTGTGGAGCTGGAGATGCGCTCTGAGGAGGGCAAGGCCGAGGTGGCTCGCATGGAGGAGTTCGTCACGGCGTTCGATGGCCGGATTCGAAGTCTAGAGAAGGAGGTCCGCTCGCTGCGCAGGCTGCTCGAGGACCCGCCGGACAATCCTCCTGCGCCCGGAGAAGAGAAGCCGCCCCACTACTGAAGCTCTGGCTGCCCTCCCGAGGACGACGACCCGCATGGCCCTTGAGGGTACAGCAAAGCGCCCAAGCCATCGTTGCCCGGTGTGGGCGCGCGTGGTACGAATGCCGCGCACAGGGGGCCTCCCCCCACCTCTCCTACCCCCATCCCGAGGGACGTCATGGCTCAGCGCGAGAACGTGCACAACTCCGTCCTGGAGTGCATCGGAAATACCCCAATTGTTCGACTGAACGATGTGGCCAGTGGGCTCGAATCTCAGCTCTTCGCCAAGCTGGAGTTCATGAACCCCGGCGGCTCGGTCAAGGACCGCATCGCCAATTTCATTGTCGAGCAGGCCGAGAGCCGAGGGGAGATCGAGCCCGGCGGCACCATCGTCGAGGCGACTTCGGGCAACACAGGGCTGGGGCTGGCCATGGCAGCTGTGCTCAAGGGCTATCAGTCGGTCTTCGTCATGCCCGACAAGCAGTCCATGGAGAAAGTGCAGGCCTTGCGTGCCTTTGGGGCCAAGGTCGTGGTGACGCCCACTGCCGTTGAGCCCGAGGACCCTCGGTCCTACTACTCCGTGTCCCGGCGGTTGGTGGAGGAGACCCCGAACTCCTTCTACGCGAACCAGTATCACAATCCCGACAATCCAGAGACCCACTACCAGCAGACGGGTCCCGAGATCTGGCGACAGATGGCGGAGAACCTCGATGTCTTCATCGCAGGGATGGGCACGGGGGGCACCCTGACGGGGGTGGGGCGCTATCTCAAGGAGGTCAATCCCAACATCCAGGTGGTGGGCGTGGACCCCATTGGCTCCATTTACTACGACCTCTTCAAGACGGGGCGGATGAGCGAGGCCTATTCCTACAGTGTGGAGGGCATTGGCGAAGACTTCCTACCCTCGACGATGGATCTGGAAGTGCTCGACGACGTGGTGCGGGTCACCGACCGTGAGTGCTATCTGACAACCCGGGATCTGGTCAGGAACGAGGGCATCTTCTGTGGTGGCTCTTCGGGGGCAGCTGTGTGCGGCGCCCTCAAGTGGCTGCGCTTGAACGACCGGCCCGGTCAGCAGGCCCTCGTCCTGCTGCCTGACACTGGCCGCCAGTACCTCGGGAAGATCTTCAACGACGATTGGATGGTCGAGAACGGCTACCTGGAGTCCATTCCGGGGCTGGGTACCGTCCGCGAGCTGTTGAGTAGGGATGGGCACAAGCCAGTCCTCTCAGCGCACGTAGGTCAGACCGTGTCCGAGGTGGCGGGGCTCATGCGCGAGCATGGCGTGAGCCAGGTGCCCCTCATGAGTGAGGACGGTGTCGTGGGGATCCTGACCGAAGGCAAGGTGCTGAGCCGCTTGCTGGACCATCCAGGAGCTGCCAGCGATGCGGTGGATGACCTGGCCGAGAGTAGCTATTGCACCGTGGACTTCAACACGACTGTCGCCGTGCTCTCCGCCATGTTCGGCCGGGCCAAGATGGCACTGGTCTTGGACAAGGGCTCTGTCGTCAACGTGATCACCCGGATTGATCTCATCGACCACATCTCGAAGGTCAACCAATGAGCTACGGAAGCGACAATCCCTGGCCACCCCGGGATCTACTTGACGCCCACCTGGGCTTTGGCACCCGCTGTATTCATGCCGGCCAGCCCGCGGAACCCGTCACCGGCGCGGTGATGGTGCCTATCTATCAGACGAGCACCTATGTGCAGGATGGGGTTGGGGGACATCGGGGCTACGAATACGCCCGCACCGGGAATCCCACGCGGACCGCACTCGAGACCTGCTTGGCCTCTCTCGAAGGCGGCAAGCACGGGATCTGTTTTGCCTCGGGCTGCGCGGCGACCACCACAGCCATCCACCTGCTCCAGCCGGGCGACCACGTTGTCTCGTCGGATGATGTGTATGGCGGAACCTGGCGTATCTTCCAGACCGTGTTCCAGCCGCTAGGCATCGAGTTCTCGTTCGTGGACATGACTGACCTGGAGGCAACCCGGGCCGCGCTGCGTCCTGGCAAGACGAAGATGCTGTGGGTGGAGACCCCAACAAATCCGCTGCTGAAGATCGTGGACATCGAGGCTTGCGCGGCGCTTGCGCACGAGGTGGATGCCTGGTGCTTTGTGGACAATACGTTCGCTACTCCCTGCTTCCAGAACCCCCTTGCTTTGGGTGCGGATGCCGTGCTCCACAGCACGACCAAGTATCTGGGGGGGCACAGCGACGTCGTGGGTGGGGCCATCCTCAGCAATGACGACGAGATTGCGGGCAACCTGTTTCGGCTTCAAAACTCCATTGGAGCCACGCCAGGGCCGCAGGACTGCTTCTTGACGATGCGGGGGGTGAAGACACTTCACCTGCGAATGGCCGCCCACGAGCGTGGCGCAAGGGCCGTGGCTGAGTTCCTATCAGGTCACGAAGAGGTGGACCGTGTGATCTACCCGGGCCTCTCGAGTCACCCTCAGTACGAGGTGGCTCGTAGGCAGATGTCAGGTTTTGGCGGGATGGTCAGCTTCGAGCTGCGTGGAGACTTGGCCCGAGCAGAACGTTTCGTCTCGTCCACCCGTGTGATGACGCTGGCCGAGAGTCTGGGAGGGGTCGAGAGCCTGATCGAGCTGCCCGCTGCCATGACTCATGCCTCGGTGCCCAAGGCGACCCGGGAAGCCATCGGGATTGCCGATGGTCTCATTCGGGTCAGTGTGGGAGTGGAAGAGCCGGACGACCTATGCGCGGACTTGAAGCAGGCTTTCGAGCGAAGTCGCTAGAGGGCACGAGCACGGCGTGCTGGCGTCCTCTCTACTGAGGAACTGCAGCCAAGATCAAGGGCAGGTTCCAGGCTGCAGGGTGGCGTCGTCGTCATCGCAGTCGCCACCTTGAAACAGACCCCCGCAGCCCATGTTCATGGCCGTGACGGCGTTGCGAAGCATTGCCCCCAGATCGGGGTTGAAGTCCGAGTCCCAGTCCCCCAGACCTGAGTTGCCGTTCCAATAGAGGATTGAGCCGCCACCGATAACCTCGGTGTAGATCATCTTGGCGCGGTTGCCCACGGCAGCAACACGAACCCCGCCGCGTGCTGCGTCGGCGGCAGCGTTCTCGTGGTTGGTGTCGGCCGCGGTGAATGTGTAGGCAGCATTCCACGACCCGTAGATGCCAGTCATGACCGGGTTGGCTACGTCGCTGACGACGCAGAGGTCGGTCTGGGGCCCGTCGCCCACCGAAGCGGACCGCACAAGGCTCGCCATCAGGTCGCCCGCCACGACCACTTCCTCGTCATCACCCGAAGAGAAGTCGGAGGAGTTGGACAGGGTGTCGTTTCCGGTC
>PBPL01000100.1 GCA_002724675.1 Deltaproteobacteria bacterium
AGGCCGTACAGAGTCGATGATTTGTTGTAGACGGGGGATTCGGGACTGTTGATGTACTTGGCGTCATCGTCACCGAGGGTTCGCCCACCAAAGGCAACGACCCGGCCACGAGGGTCCTTGATGGGAAACATCAGCCGGTTGCGGAACCGGTCGTAGTAGCCGGAGCCGCCCTTCCGGGGGATCACCAGGCCGGCTTCTTCGGCGATTCGGGGCGCAACACCTTGTCGCTGGAGCTCGTTGGAGAGGCCGTCCCAGGCGTCAGGGGCCACACCGAGTTGCCACGACTGCGCGAACGGGGTCTCGATCGCTCGCTCTTCCAGGCAGGTGCGACCTGCTGCACCTAAAGGGCTTGCCAGGGTACGGGCGAAATAGTCGGCCGCGATGTTGTTGGCATGAAACAGCTTGTCCCGGTGGGCTGAGCGCGCAGCAGCTTGGGGGTCGAACGTCTCTTTGGGCAGCTCCATGCCGGCTCGACCGGCCAGCTCTTCGACCGCCTCGTGGAAGCTCATTCCCTGGATCTTCTCCAGGAAAGCGATGGCGTCTCCCCCTTCGCCACAGCCAAAGCACTTGAACGCTTTGCGGGGCTCACTCACATTGAAGCTGGGGGTCTTCTCTTGGTGGAATGGGCAGAGGCCCAACCAATTGCTGCCCCGCTTCTTCAGCTGCACGTGCCGGCTGACCACCTCGACCATAGAGGTGCGATCGGCGAGGTCAGTCAGAAACTCTCGGCTGTACTTGGGCAACGGCGCCCCCCCGGGCGGAGGAAGGGACTCGGCTACGTCCCATGGTTTCCGGAAAGAACACGGCCCCCGGTCCTGGAACCGGGGGCCGCCATTATGGTCTGTTCCGATAGGAATTGGATCCGGAAACCCCAGCGGGGCCTGCCGGTCACATTCCGCTAGGTGTAACTACCTTTGCGCTGCTTCTTGACGGCGCGCTTACGAGCAGCCAGTGCCTTCTTTTTCTTTTGAATGCTTGGCTTCTCGTAATGTTGCCGGCGGCGGACTTCCTTCAGAACGCCTGCGCGCTCCACCTGTCGACGAAAACGTCGCAGGGCTCGCTCAAAGGGTTCTCCTTCGCGAACTCGAACTCCAGCCATGGCAATCACCCCCTTTCCGCGCAGTTGCGCTGTCTTGCTCGCCAGCCTCAGTAGGCTGGACGATGCGGGGCGGCAGGAGGGTAGGGCATTGCTTGCAAACGTGCAAGGACTGTCTTGAGGCGGCCTCTGTCGGCTGAAGTGGGCCCGCTCCCAGCCGCTCTTGTGGCCTGGTGGAGAGGCTCCGGAGGTCTCAGTCGTCTTCCCAGTCCTGGGGAACCCGGCGGATTACGCCCCCGAGGGCCCCGATCTTCTCCTCGATGGCCTCGTAGCCACGGTCTAGATGGTAGACGCGGAGGACTTCGGTCCGCCCTTGCGCGGCCAGACCGCCGATGACTAGGGTGGCCGAGGCGCGAAGGTCGGTGGCCATCACCTTGGCGCCGTGCAGGCTCTCGACACCCCGGACGAACGCTGTGCGGTCTTTGGTCTGGATGTCTGCGCCCATTCGGTTGAGCTCGGGCACGTGCATAAAGCGCTTCTCAAAAACACTCTCGGTCACAGTAGAACTCCCCTGCGCGACCGTCATCAGGGCCATGAACTGCGCTTGTAGGTCGGTGGGGAAGCCTGGGTAGGGTCGTGTCTGGACGTCTACGGCATGCAACTCACCGTGGTGGCGAACACGAAGTCCGTTGCCCTCTCTGCGCACTTCGACCCCTGCTTGGGCCATCTTGCTGATGAGCGAGTCCAGGTGCTCGAGGCGTGCTCCTACGAGCTTGACATCGCCTCGGGTGATCGCTGCTGCCGCCATGTAGGTGCCGGCTTCGATGCGGTCGGGGACGACCGTGTGCTTCATGGGGCCCAGCTTGGGTATGCCCTCGATCTCGATGATGGAGGTTCCATCGCCTGTGATCTGTGCACCCATGGAGCGAAGGGCCATTGCCAAGTCACTAATCTCGGGTTCTCTGGCGCAGTTCTCCAGGGTTGTCTTTCCCTGGGCCGTAGCCGCGGCCATCATGAGGTTCTCGGTTCCTCCTACCGTGACCTGGTCGAACAGGACGCGTCCACCGACGAGGCCACCACGGGGAGCTGTGGCTTCTACGTAGCCTCCGGCCAACTCGATCGTCGCCCCCAGTGCCTCGAGGCCCTGAAGGTGCAGATCGATGGGCCGTGCGCCGATGGCACACCCTCCCGGCAGGGATACTCGAGCGTGACCGTTGCGGGCAAGAAGTGGGCCCAGGCAGAGCACGGAGGCTCGCATGCGGCGAACGAGATCGTATGGTGCCTCATGGGACAGAAGGTTCGCCGCGTCCAGGACGGCAGTTCCGTCATCGCTACGCCGGACCCCCACTCCCAGTTCGATCAACAGGTTGAGGGTCGTTCGCACGTCCTGTAGACGAGGCAAGTTGGCGATGTGGCTGGGGCCCTCGTGGAGTAGTGTCGCGAAGAGAAGAGGCAGCGCTGCGTTCTTGGCCCCGGAGATCCGGACCTCCCCTCTGAGCGGCGTCCCTCCTTCGATGACGAGCTTGTCCACGGCGCTTGATTCCGTTCTGCTCAGGTTGTCACTGGCTTGACGTGTTGCAGGTCCAAGAGCTCGATCCCGATGCGCTCCGAGTACTCGAAGATGCGGGGGTCCCGGTAGAACTCGCCAAAGGCTATTTGAGTGATCCCAGAGTTGGCGATTAACCGGAAGCAGCCCCAACAAGGTGAGGCTGTGACGTAGATGCTGGCTCCGTCGATACCCACACCATTCTTGGCCGCCTGAACGATGGCGTTGGCCTCGGCATGCACGGTCCGCACACAGTGGCCATCTTCCATCAAGTGTCCTTCGTCGTCGCAGTGGCCCAGTCCTCGGATGGAGCCGTTGTACCCGGTGGAGAGCACGGTCTTGTCTCGAACGATTACAGCTCCGACGTGCTTGCGGTCGCAGGTGGCGCGGGTGGCTACCTGATACGCGATGGTCATGAAGTATTCGTCCCAGGACAGGCGCGACATCAGCGAATTCCCCTGTTCGTAATCAACTCACTGGCTGGCCCCGTAGCTGCGGCGAGGCCGCCCGAGAACCCCCGAGCGGGGAGCAGTCTATTCGACCCGCTCTCCGTGATCCACGTGCCAGTGCAGCTTGCGGACCACGCCGCGTAGAAAGTGCAGCTCGGTGTCGGTCAACTCCGACCGCAACAGTGTCTGCCGAATGGTAGCGAGAGCCTGGTCCCGATTCCGTCCCGCGAAGAAATCAATTCGGTCCAAGAGGCTGCCGACCTGGTCTGCTGCACCATTGACCTGTTCCATGGCTGGGCTAGCTCGGTTGCGGGTACGTGCTGGCCGCCGATGAAGCTGGTTCTGGCCACGGGCCCACTCCCATCCCAGCAAGAGGACTGCCTGCGAGAGATTTAGGCTCGACACATTTCGGTCGGTGGGGATGTGGCAGAGGTGTGTTGCCCACTCCAGGTCTTTGTTGTCCAGACCTTTGTCTTCCGAGCCGAAGACGATGGCGCTGTCGTTTCCAGCTTGGCCCTGCTCCGCTAGCAGCACGGCAGCCTCCCTCGGGTCGAGGCACTTCCAGGCTTTCCACCGTCGGGGACGGGCCGTGCAGGCGATGACCGTTGCGCAATCGGCGACGGCGTCTTGGAGGCTGTCACAAAAAGTTGCAGCCTTCAGGAGTTCTTGGCCTCCCATGGCCATCTTGTGAGCTTCGAAGTCGTCGCGATATTGTCGGTCTACCACCCTCAGATCCGAGAGGCCCATGTTGCACATGGCTCGGGCTGAGCTGCCTACGTTTCCCCCGTACAGTGGACGAACGAGAACGATCCTTGGCGGACGTGCTGGAGCGGGGGAGTTGGTCGACATGCCCGAGTGGGGCTACTAGCGGAACCAGTTCCAGGGGAGCAGTAGGCTCAGGCAGCCCGGTTCCTCCGCTGGAGTGACCTTGGTCTCGGCCGGCGCCGCCGGTGGGCCGGCGCTGTCTGTCTGATCCGATGCCCGGGAGACGACCCCTGAGGATGGGCTCGACTCTTGGGTGGAGTCACTTGCCTCGTCTTTGTTGGTCGCATGAGCTGTCGGAGATTCTTCGCTTGGCGGCGGTGTTGGGGCGTCGCTGTCGTCCCCCGCGATGCTGCCGAACCTTGCTGGTGACGTCTTTGCATCGTCCGTCGGCGCCGGTGGGGTCGGGCTACTGTCCGACTTGCTATCGGCAGCACTGGGGCCGGTGTCTTCCGTCGATGGTGGCGGTGGTGCTGTTCGCCGGGTGGCCGGAGCGTCGTCGCCGGCCGTTGTTGTCTGGATGCTCAGGTTGGGGGCTAGATCCTGCTGTCGGAGCTTGAGCTTCACGTCCAGAGGCTCTTCGGTGTCTTTGTCCTTGGCCGAGACACTGAGGATCCCCTCGCTGTCCACGTTGAGCCAGGTCTGTACTCGCACGGAGCCCCTGGGGCCCTGCCGCATGCCGCTGAAGACGAATGTGCCTAGCAGTTCATTGTCTGCAGCGAGCTTCTCGTCGCCTTGGAAGACTCGCAGCATGATGCTCTTCTGGTCGTCCTTGCTGTTCGTCAGGGTGAGCTTTCGCCCATGGGGGATGGGGCAGTTGCGTGGAAAGAGCGGCAGGAAGCTGCCGTCGCCCTTTGCGATCCCGATGGCCATGGGCAGTACGTCGAGCAATGTGACTTGCTCCCCCATGTTGCTCGTCAGACTGTGGGCCATGATGGCGGCCCCTACGGCGACTGCTTCATCGGGGTGGACCCCCTTGCAGGGCTCCTTCTGGAAGTAGGTCTTCACCCGGCTCAGGACGAGAGGCATGCGGCTCTGGCCACCTACAATCAGGACCTCGTCAATGGTCTCTGGGCCGAGTCCAGCGTCCTTGAAGATGGACTCGCAGGCGGAGACCGTCCGCTTGACCAAGTCATCCACCAGCGCCTCGAGTTGATCTCGCGCGAGCACATGCTCGAGGTTCAGAATCCCGTTGGGGCCCCGAGCGATGAATGGCACCTCGATGTTCGCCTGTTGCGTCGTGGAGAGGGTGATCTTCGCTCGCTCAGCGGCCTCGCGGATTCGTTGGATCGCGATGCGGTCGGTCGAGAGGTCGATGCCGTGCTCGTTACCAAAGGCCTCGATGACGTGTCCGATGATGCGGTCATCGAAGTCGATGCCACCCAGATAGGTGTCGCCACCGGAAGCAATCACCTCGAACACCTTGTCTCGGATCTCAATGATCGAGATGTCGAATGTGCCACCGCCCAGGTCATAGACAGCCAGGCGCTGGCGTAGATTCTTGCCCAAGCCATAGGCGAGCGCGGCCGAGGTCGGCTCGTTCAAGACCCGCAGGACGTTGAGCCCAGCGAGCTTGCCGGCGGAGCGCACCGCCTGCCGCTGCCGGTCATTGAAGTAAGCAGGAACAGTGATGACCGCATTGGTCACCTGGTCATCCAGGTATTCCTCTGCGACGTTTCGAATCTTCTTGAGGATGGCCGCCGAGATCTCTTTCAGGTCGAAGGTCTTGTCCTTGACCTTGACGATGACCTCCCCCTGGTCTCCCTCCATCATGTCGTAGGTGAACAGCTGGCGGAGCTTCTCCACCTGGGGCGAGTGGAAGTCACGCCCCACCATCCGCTTGGCAGCAAAGACGGTGTCCTGGGGATTCAGCGCGGCCTGTTCCTTGGCCTCGTGTCCCACCAACTCTCTCCCGCCTTCGTCGATGGCGAACAGGGAAGGGATTGTGTAGCTGCCCGCCCGATACATGATGATCGTGGGCTTGTTGTTCTCGATGACAGCAGCACAGGAATTCGTGGTGCCTAGGTCAATTCCGATCGCGCGTCCCATGCGGTTTCGCCTTCGGCTCCTGGCCCCTGTATCCGGGGTGGCGCCCGGTGCGCAATCGCTCAGCAGATTGACCGCTGTCGATGGCCCGCTGGTTGCGCAAGACACCCCAAGAGGCCTCGGATCGGCAGAAGTATCGAGGGATCGCCCGGGGGGTGTCAACCAGGCTGGTCAAGGCCTCGAAGTCTGTGTCGCCGTGCAGAGGAGTGAGATGGGCCCGAAGTGGGCCAACCATCGGCGCTCAGTGCCCCATGATTGGTCGATCTAGAGTGTGGGCTCTTCGATGATCTCGGGCTCTCGAACAACGACTTGAACCTCTTCGATTACGCGAGAAGTCCCCGCGACCACGGTCAAGACGGCTTTGTCTGTCTCACACACGTCGCCATCTCGGGGGATCCGTCCGAAGTGTTCCAGAAGGAACCCAGCCAGTGTCTCGTAGTCTCCGTCGGGGATCTCCAGGTCGAGTGTCTCGTTCAGATGGTCCAGCTCGACACGAGCGGCCACCAGGTACTCCCGTTCCCCACGCCTTCGAATGTCTGCGACGGGCTCATCGTGCTCGTCCTCGATCTCGCCGACGATCTCCTCGAGGATGTCCTCCAGTGTCACGATGCCTTGCGCGCCCCCGTACTCATCGACGACGACCGCCATTCCTTGGTGTTGGTGCTGAAGCTCGGTCAGCAACAGCTCGACCTTTTGGGTCTCGGGCACGTAGGGGACGGGCCGGGTCAGGCTTGCTGCGCGCCTGCCCGTGGGATCGGGGAGGCGCAGGATGTCGACGGCTCGGATGATCCCCACGATGTCATCCACGCGGTCATGGAAGACCGGGATCCGCGAGAAGCCACTGGAGACGAACAACTCAATGGCTTCGCTCAGAGAAGCTTCTTCATTGATGGCCACGACGTCGATGAGCGGCCGCATGGCTTCCTTCACCGTCACCTCGGGGAACTGGAAGATGCGTTCGATCATGTCTCGCTCTGCTGGTTCGATTGCCTCCCCTTCGGTGGTGACCTCTGAGGCCTCTTCGCCGTAGTCGAGCAGGACCCGCAATTCCTCGCGAGACACTTCCAGGTGCGACCGCCTGGGGGCGCCCAAGACATCCATCAGCAGCGACGCGAGGCCGCGCACGAGGGCGACGAGCGGGAACAGGAGCGTAGAGAGCAAGGTGAGGGGGCCGATGACGAGGGGGGCCACTTGTGCGGAGTAGTGGCGGTAGATGGACTTGGGGATCA
>PBPL01000101.1 GCA_002724675.1 Deltaproteobacteria bacterium
CGAAAACACCGGCGACGAAAACACCGGCGACGAAAACACCGGCGACGAAAACACCGGCGACGAAAACACCGACACCGACGATGGCGCGGCTGACGGTGACCAGGACCCAACAACCGATCAAGACGACTCTCCAGCGGATCTGGACGATGCTGCCCTGGTGTATGCCGACTTCCCGCTGGAGTCGGAGTGCAACGGTGTCCGCTCGGCAGCCGTCACGATGCAGAACACCGGAACCACTACATGGACCCGAGCCGACGGCTACAAGCTAGGAGCCGTCGATGACAGTGACCCCTTCTATGGTCCCGACACGCGAGTGTGGTTGCCCGCCGACGCGGTCGTCCTTCCTGGTGACAACTGGACGTTCTACATCGACATGCAGGCTCCCTCGACTCCAGGCCTGCTGACGACGGACTGGCAAATGGTGCACGAAGCCGTCCAGTGGTTCGGAGAAGAGGCTGTAGGCGAGGTAGACGTCACCTGCGCGGACACCACCGAACCTTCCGGTTGGACCACCCTCGCATGTGCTCGCAACGGCGCTGAGATCTGTGATGACGAGCTGTTCACAGCCCCTGGCCCGGGAGACCCACAGCTGGGCATCCTCTGTGAGAACGGAGAAGGGGGCATCGGCTTTGTCTCTAGCAACACCGGCCCAGCCCAGTCCGATGGGGTCACTCGCTGCCAAGGCTGGGAGGACCAAGGGCTCGATGCATGGGACTACCTCGACTACGTGGACTCCATCGTGTGCGACCAGGCCGGTGTCGTCCTACCCATCGACCTCAGCGCCTCGCCCGGCGGACACTTCTGGTTCGGCGCCCACGACAACCCCGGTGGCGGGGGTCACATGACCAACATCTGCCTGGTGGAGTGGACTGGGTAGGCCTGGGTAAGTCTCGCGAGCCACGCGCTAGCGAGCGAGGCGGTCAGTCGGCCCTCCCAAGCCAAGGGGCCGCAGAGTCTCGATCGCGGGGAGGACCCGTCAGGACTCCCAGAGGAAGTCCACTCTCAGCTTGAGATGAAGTGTCTCTTCGCCCCAGGCGTCGGCAGGGCTGTGGAAGACCAGAGTATTGCCCTGAACAATGTCCTGGCTGCTGTCCGGCGACTGCACGCGGGTCGTCACGGGCATCCACCACACGCCGACCGGACGGTCCAACTCGAACACCAAGCTCAGGCCTGCTTCCTGGTCTACCCACTCGAACCAGGTCAGGGCTCCTAAGTCGGCCGGCCCCGAGACAAGAGCGACGTCGTCCTCATTTCCGTCGCCCTCCCGACGAAGCACGACGGCAGCGGGATTGCCCGAAGGCAACCCAAAGGTCCACTCGAGGGCATGCCAAGCTTGCGCCGAGTCACGCGAGCGGTTCTGGATCTCGTGCAGTACATCGAGCCGAGGACGGCCCACTTCGAATCGAAACGTCTTCTCCACCCGAAGCAGGAGACTGTGTTCCGTGTCCTGAACCACGCCGCTGCGCCCCACCGTCACAGCGCCCGCAGCCGAGAGCTCGTCCGATGTCTCTGGCGAAGACACCTTCATGACCTCAAAGGGCTGGGATGCGAAGTCGCCGAGTTCTCGAAACTGCCGTCGGGCGAAGCTCTCAAGGGTGGTCTCTGGCCCCAGGAAGTGGTCCTGAAAAGCTCCGCGCGGCAGCACGGCAGACCAATCGGCATGGTCTGGGGCATCCGCGCCATCGTCTCGGCCCCCCTCCTGGGCGACGTCGTCAAAGACAAGGCACACCTCCGTGCCCTCTAGCCGCCGTTCCCCAGGCTCTTCACCACCCGAGAAGCTGGTCTGAAGAGCGATCTGGGCCTGGCGGAGGTCCAACTCGGACAGCGTACCGCCATCGACTGGATGGACGAGCGCCTGGAAATGAGGCGAGCGCACGCTGACCTCGTCGTGCCCATCGGCGTCGTTGTCCGCTGTCCCCGCCACCCAACCCCTGTTGGCTGGATCGTTCGCGGCCGCGTCCACGAGGCGCTCAGCTCTCAGCAGGTCGCCAAAGGTGCGTCTGCGGAGATCCGGGTCATAGATCCCCAAGTGGGATGAGCCCCCATGCCAGTACACACCGTTGTTCTGGGCACGCCAAAGGGCGTCGCAGGCACCGCGAACCACCTGGGCCAAGTCCATGGGATCCGAGCTTCCACCTCCCGCTTGACTTCGACGCTTCGCCGCGGCGCGCAATCGGTCGACCTTGTACGACACTCGAAGCATGCGCTTGTGAAGGCGGTTCGCCTCTGGATACTTCACTAGGAAGTTGGACCAAAGGACGCCCCCTAGCAGCCGCTGAACGTCCTCAGTGGTGCCATCCTGTTGCATGTGGCGGATCAACCCCTGGCGACGAGCCACAGCCGACGCGGGAAGACTCCAGTTTCGCAGATCCGGGCGAGCGCCCAAGGGCAGATAGAGCCGACCGCTGCCCGGAGCCTGCGACCAAGCCTGGTCCAGCAGCTGGGTCTTGACCCACGGAAGCTCGTGCTCCAGGAGGTGAAACAGACTCTGGAGTCCGCCGTTTCCTAGTAGTGCTGAGCCATCCGCAACCAGCACCTCGAGATGTCCAGCCTCGCCGGCAGCCGTGGAGCGCACGCGCTTCCGACCCAGCCGTGACACCAGTTCCTTGATCTCCCCCGGCGGCTGAGAGGAAACAGCCTGAGACAACTCGCTTCCCATGGGGAACACCGAGATTGGGTGGCCAGCGCGCTCGGTTGTGTAGTGCCCGCCAAGCTCACCGGGGTGCAGGCCAGCTAAGACAAACTGGGCGTCGTCCAGCAGCGTGTAGCGAAGACCCGCACGTGCTAGGACCACCGGCAACCTAGGGTCCCAAGCGCGAAGGGGAAGCCAGACACCCTGAGGAGCCTTGCCGAGAGCCTGCTTGATGAGCTGGCGGGATGCCTGCAGCTGAGAGAGGGCGTCTCGCTCGGGGATTGAACCCAAGACTGGGTCGTACAGGCCACCGCCAAGCACCTCCACCCGGCCATCTCCCACGAGGCCCCGAAGGCTCGTCAGGAAAGCGGGTCGATGGGCCTGTGCGTGCTGAAGTATCAACGCCGAGAAGTAGAGATTGAGTCGTAACCGGGGAGAATCACCCAACAGAGCAAGCAGGGGCTCGTAGACCTCTTCGAACGCCTGATTCAGGGTGTCGGTAGAGCAGTCCACCTCCTGTTGAAAATGAAGAACGATGGAGAGGCGGAGCGAAACACGCGGCGGCGACGACGACGGAGACGTCACGGGCTAGGACCCCACAGACCTCAGATCAACCAGCCAGCGCCAGGACGGCGGAGCTCAACCAGCCCAAATAGGACTCACTGAACACGCCCAGAGCACAGATCGCCAGAGACGTAAGCCCCATACAAAGAGCCACGCGGCGGTTGACCGGGATCACAGCGACCTCACAGCCCACTGTCGGCCGCATGAACAACGCGATGACTGGGCGTAGGTAGTACGCGAACGAGACCGCGCTCGTCAGCAAGGCGAGGATTGTGAGGCCCACGTAGCCCTGAGCGACCGCAGCCTTGAAGATGACAAACTTGCCAAAGAAGCCGACGAGGGGAGGAATGCCCGTGAGAGACAGCATGGCCAAGACCATCACCCCGCCCACCAGCGGGTGCCGAGCGCCCAGACCCTGCAGATCACTGAAGCGCTCAGCCTCGTGCCCCTGCCGGGACAGATATACGAGCACAGCAAAGGCTGCGACGTTGCCCACGGTATAGGCGAGAGCGTAGTAAAGCACCCCCGCCTGGGCCTCCGCAGATCCAGCCAGCACGCCCACGAGAATGTAGCCACCGTGGGCGATGGAGGAATACGCCAGCATTCGCTTCACGTTGTCCTGCACCAGCGCCATGAAGTTGCCCACGACCATGGTGAAGGCCGCGACAACCCAGAGCATGCCGTCCAAGCCCAATACCGCCAGCAGAGGTCCCCCAAAGACACGCAGCAGCACAGCAGCCGCGGTCGCCTTCACCGCCACCGACATGAAAGCCACAAACGGGAGCGGGGCGCCCTCATACACATCGGGAGTCCACATGTGGAACGGTGCAGCAGAGATCTTGAAGAGCAGCCCTATGAGAACGAGCAGTCCACCTGCTCGCGCATACAGGGGCAGTGCCTCTGCGTTGGCCATCAAGGTGGTTTGGAGGGGCTCCAGTTGGGTCGTGGCCACGCCTCCAACCAAGCCCTGGTAGCCGTAAAGAAGGGCGAAACCAAACAACATGATCGCTGTCGCGAAGGCGCCCAGCACGAGGTACTTGACGCCCGCCTCCACGGAGCGGTCCTCCCAGCGCAGCAAGGCAGCCAAGCAATAGACGGGGATGGACATCACCTCGAGGCCGAGGAACAGCGTGACCATGTCTCCCGCGGAGACCATGTACATCATTCCTGAAGTAGCAAACAGGACCAGCGCATGAGCCGCACCCGAGGACAGTCGTCGTCGACGCAACCAGCTATCCGAGAGCAACAGACTGAGAGCCGCGCCCACGAGCACAACCAGCTTAAAGAACAGCGAAAACCGATCCGCCACGAACAGGCCGTTGAACGAACTCCGCGGTCCTTCAATGTTCCACAGGACGGCCGGGATCCAGGCCGCGGCAACCACACATCCAACCACCGAGAGCGCGAGGGTCGTGTCCCGAGGGTCCTCCTCTCCGGGTCTTGGGCCACCCCCATGAAGCACTGCATCCAGCAGCAGGACCAGCACCGCACTACCGAGCACCACAAGCTCGGGAATCATCAGTGAGAAATGGAGATCGGTCGGCATGGCCTCAGTCCCCTCCCCCCTCAGAGCCCTCGGACTGGGCATCTCCCGAGGCAGCGAGGCGGCTGTGGAGCTCCCCTGATGGGTTGGCTGGAGACCCAAAGCCTTGTGGCAGGCTTGCTGCCTTCTTCTCTCCAGCCCTGATCTGCTCGATCCAGGCCTCTACAGTCGGCTCCATCTTGTCGATGAAAGGCTTCGGATACAGACCCATCCAGAAGATCATGAGCAACAGCGGCGCAAACACGAGGCCCTCGCGGGCGCTGAGGTCCTTGAGACCAAGCCATCGGCTCTGGAGTATGGGCCCGAAGAACACCCGCTCGATCATCCAGAGCAAGTACACCGCCCCGAGCACCACACCGGTCGCGGCAACCACTACGTAGCCGTAGGAGGACCAGAATGAGCCTGTCTGGGCAAAGGCCTCGTGACCCCACTGGAAGGCACCCAGCAGAGTCAGGAACTCGCCGACAAACCCATTGGTGCCCGGTAGCCCCGCGGAGCTGAGCGCTACGACGATGAACACTGTCGTGTAGATGGGCATGACCTTTGCCAGGCCACCAAAGTCCCAGATGCGGCGGGTGTGGGTGCGGTCGTAGAGAACGCCAACCAACAAGAAGAGAGCCCCTGTGCTGATACCGTGATTCAGCATCTGCAAGATGCCACCTTCCACGCCTTGGGGATTCAGCACGAAGATACCCAACATGATGTAGCCCATGTGGGAGACGGAGCTGTACGCAACCAGCTTCTTCATGTCGGGCTGAATCATGGCGACCAGCGCCCCGTAGACGATGCCCACGACCGCCAAGACCAGAATCACCCAGGCCCACTCGGCAACAGCTGCGGGGAACAGAGGCATCCCCAGCCGCAAGAAGCCGTATGTCCCCATCTTGAGCAGCACGCCCGCAAGCACGACCGATCCAGCCGTCGGCGCCTGCACGTGGGCATCGGGCAACCAGGTGTGCAGTGGGAACATGGGCACCTTGACGGCGAAGGCCAACGCGAAGGCCAGGAACAGCCAAGCCTGAACGTCTGCGCCCATCTGAACTCGATAGAGATCCGTGAACTCCAGAGACCAGGGGGACAGCGCCGCTGCTGGCCCCAGCAGACCGGCCACTGCCTGCTCATGGTGCAACCAGTACAGGTAGAAGATGGCGACCAGCATGAGCATCGAGCCGAACACGGTGTACAGCACGAACTTCAACGTGGCGTAGAGTCGCTCCTTTCCACCCCAGATCCCGATGAGGAAGAACATGGGGATCAGCATCAGCTCCCAGAAGACATAAAAGACTGCGAGGTTCTGAGCCACGAAGGCACCGAGCATGGCGGTCTGCAGTGCCAGGAGGTGGAAGAAGAACTCGGTGTGCCTTCGAGACACAGAGTCCCAGGCGCCCAGGATGACGATGGGCCCCAGGAACGTCGTCAGCATCACCAACCACACGGAGATGCCATCGATGCCCAGGTGCCAGGTCAGGCCCCAGGTGGGGATCCAAGCGTAGTTCTCCGCGAACTGCATTCCCGCGGCCACGCCGTCGTAGCCCAAGAGAGGCAACGACACGACAAAGCCGAGAACGGCCGTTGCGAGAGCCACCCACCGAACCGCGCCCTCCGCACCCTTTGGGACAGCGAACAGCAACAGACCACCCACGAGGGGCAAGAACGTGACAATGGTCAGCAGGGGCAGGCTATCCATCACGTCCCCACTCCAAACCCGACAATCACCAAGAGCAACACCACCATGCCGGCCACCATGATTGTGGCGTAGTTGCCCACGTCACCATCCTGCGCGCGCCCCATCTTGTCGGCGGCCTGCTTACAGAAAGACGCCACACCGTTGACCAAGCCATCGATGATGACCTCATCGACGATGCGCCAGAGCACCTCTCGCGACACGAAAACCAGCGGCTTCAGGAGCACAGACTCGTACAGCTCGTCGACGTACCACTTGTTCCACAGCAGGTCGTGAAGCCAAGGCGACTTCTCGGCAAAGATGTCGCGCAGGGCATCCTTACCGCCGCCCCAGAGCAGCCACGTCAGGAAGATCGACAGCCCTGCCACTCCAAGACTCAGGGCCATCAGCCCGTACTCCATGGCGTGGTTGTGAGCCATCGTGGGGTCGAGCGCCACGGTGCTGTACTGGAATACCGGGTGAAGCCAGTCATGGAGGAGATTGGGAAACCCAAAGTGCCCGCCCAACACGGCAGGCACACCCAGGAAGCCACCCACCAAGCTGAGCACGCCCAGCACCATCAGAGGCACTGTCATCGTCCACGGGCTCTCCTGCGGGTCGCCATGGGCGTGGTGGTGGTGGTCGTCGTCGGCCGACTCAGCCCCGTGGTCGTGACCGTGTCCTTCGGGCACCCCTCGATGCTCACCCCAGAATGTCATCCACAAGATGCGGAACATGTAGAAGGCGGTGCAGAAGGCCGCCAGCAAAACCACCGCGTAGATGAGCGTGCCTCCGCGCTGCGAGGCAATGGCGTTCCAGAGGATCTCGTCCTTCGAGAAGAATCCGGCAAACGGAAAGATCCCGGCAATGGCCAGCGTGGCGAACAAGAACGTCCAGTGGGTGGTGGGCATGAAGCGCTTCAGCCCGCCATAGAAGCGCATGTCTTGCTCGTGATGCATCGCGAGGATCACCGATCCAGAGCCGAGGAACAGACAGGCCTTGAAGAAGGCGTGGGTCATCAGGTGGAACACGCCGACAGCCCAGGCGCCGGCGCCCATAGCAACGAACATGAAGCCCAGCTGGCTCACCGTGGAGTAAGCCAGCACCTTCTTGATGTCGTTTTGAACCAGCCCAATGGTCGCCGCCAGGAGCGCGGTGGAAGCCCCCACGACGATCACGACGTAACAGGCGAACTCAGCGTGGAAGAAGACGCCGTTGAGTCGAGCCACCATGTACACGCCTGCGGTCACCATGGTGGCCGCGTGAATCAAAGCCGAGACCGGGGTCGGCCCAGCCATGGCGTCGGGCAGCCAGATGTAGAGCGGGATCTGGGCGGACTTGCCGCAAGCGCCCACAAAGAGCAGCAGAGCTGCAGCTTCTAGAGTCCACAGCGGGACCGTAGCTGGGAGACTCCCCTGAGGCACTGCGAGGGCTTGGTTGATGGCCTGGGGCTCGAGCGTCCCGAATACAGCAAACAGCATCATCATGCCCAGGGCGAAGCCGAAGTCGCCCACCCGGTTGGTCACGAAAGCCTTCTTGCCTGCCCTGGCGTTGGCGCGATCCTCGAACCAGAACCCAATGAGCAAGTACGAGCACAAGCCGACCCCCTCCCAGCCCAGGAACAGGACCAAGAGGTTGTCGCCCAGAACGAGGCAGAGCATCGAGAACAAGAAGAGGTTCAGGTAAGCGAAAAATCGTGCATAGCCCGGGTCCCCCTTCATGTAGCCGATGGAGTAGAGGTGGATCAGGAAGCCCACATTGGTCACGACGAGCAGCATCACGGCCGCCAGCGGGTCCAGCCACAGCGCAAAGTCCGCCTGGAAGGATCCCACGTGGATCCAGGGGAAGAGGTTCTGGTGCAGACCGAAGTTCCCACCAGCCGCGTGCCCGGGCCCGCTCAGCTGAACCAGGTCCAAGACCAGCTTCCAGGACAAGAGGGCCGACAAAGCCACCGTGCCGCAGCCGACCAAGTTGACCCCCTGGGTGCCGAGGCGCTTGCCCAGGAACCCATTCAGCGCAGCCCCCAGGAGTGGCAACAAGATCACCACCGCCAAGAGCGAGGTCGCCTCCACCGTCGGGGCTACTGCGACAATCGGGCCTTCGGCCGCGCCGTGCCCACCGCCCGCTCCATGCGCGACAGCTTGGCCGGCACTGGCGGCGATAGCCTGAGCGGTCTGGGCGAGGAGAGGTTGCACGATCCGCTAACCCCGCATCGAGTGAAAGACGTCGACAGAGAGGCTTCGTTTCTGCCGGTACATGTTCACCAGGATCGCCATACCAATGGCGACCTCGACCGCCGCCACGACAAAGATCATGAGCACCATCACCTGCCCGTCGTGATCCACCATCTGGCGTGAGAATGAGACAAAGGCCAGGTTCACCGCGTTGAGCATCAGCTCGATGCTCATGAGCACGACGATCAGGTTGCGACGCACCATGACACCCGCCGCTCCCACGACGAAGAGTACGAAAGCAACGATGAGCAGATGATCGAGAGGCATCAGACTGCTCCCTCAGTGTCCTGGGCCTCAGACGACCCGGAAGCATCGGCGATCGAGCCCGGCTGAATGGCCGGCGGTGGAACCGAGGGCTCCAGTTCTCCGGGCTTTCGGCCCGTCAGCAAGATGGCTCCCACGATGCCGGCCAACAAGAGCACCGACGCAATCTCGAACGGCAGCACAAAAGGACCCAACAGATTGGCTCCGACCGCTTCGACCGTGCCGAAGCAGATCGCAACACCGGCGCAATCGGTGTCTGCACAGTCCGTCATGTTGTCGCCGTCCTGATCGACACCGTCGCCACAGTCGGTCTCACAAGCGACACCAGGGGGGCAGACCACGGGTCCTTGTGCGAGAGGGGGTGCGGCAGCGTCACCAGCCACGGAGATCATCCCCTGCCCCAGGAGAAGCAGTAACAGAGCCAGCAGGGGAAGGCCCATCAGCCCGGCCTTGCGGTACACCGTCTGTGCATCGGCGCTGCCCAAGTCGAGCAACATGATGATGTAAACCACCAGAATCATGATGGCGCCCGCATAGATAATGACCTGCAAGGCGGCGATCAGGTGGGCGTCGAGGAGCGCGTAGATCCCCGCCAAGGACAGCATGGAGAACAGCAAACTGATGGCCCCGTGAATGGGGTGCTTGCAGAGCACGAGGCCCAGTCCACCAGCGACGGCCATGCCGCTGAAGACGTAGAGCAGTGCAACGCTGAAGTCCATCATCAGTTTCCTACTTGGGGGCTGTGCAAGCGCCCTGGTGCGCAATGAGGCTGGCCCCTGTGGGTCAGTCCTCGCGCGGTCGATCCCCCGGGTAGATGTGTTCGTCTTCAACGACAGTCGGCTTCCAGGTGAGCAGGAAGTCCTTGTCGTAGACCATGCGTTGACGCTTGTAGTCCACGAGGTGCACGTCCGTCGTTAGCCGGATGGCATCGACCGGGCAGGCCTCCTCGCAGTAACCACAGAAAATGCACTTATCGATCTCAATGTCGAAGCGCACCGGATACTTCTCGATCTGAGGATCGGGGTGCTCGCCCGCCACAATGTGGATGCAGAAGGCTGGGCAAGCTGTGGCGCACATGTAGCAGGCCACACACTGGGGGTCTCCGCTGGGGCGCTGGGTCAAGATGTGCTTGCCCCGGTTCACCGGCGAGAAGTCGGGGCGCTGCTCTTCGGGGTAGTAGATGGTCACAGTGCCGCGCTTTGTCTCGGCTCCCTTGCCTCGGATCCACGCGAAGAACCACACTGCCCACTGCGCCATGTTGGAGAAGAATCGGCCGGCGGTGATCGCCAAGCCACTCAGGACGTACGGGATGTACATCCGCTCCACCCAAGTCATCTTCTCCGGGTTGTAGTACGTGACGATCTCGCCTTCGGTGAACTCCCCTGGATAGGCGGACTCCGGCAAGACCGGTCCATCCACCAGGTTCCTAAAGCCAGGGTTGCGCCCAAAGTCAGTCACAGAGGCTCCCTTCAGCTGCCGACGACAGCCAGCACGATGGCCGTCAACAGAAGGTTGAGGATGGAGATGGGCAAGAGAATCTTCCAGCCCAGGCGCATGATCTGGTCGTAGCGAAACTTCGGCAGAGTCCAGCGGATCAAGACCAGGAACCAACAGAAGAAGGCCAGCTTGCACAGGAACGACAGGACCCGCATCACCACGACCACGACATGGGGTACGGTCGCGCCAAAGACCAGATTGCCCGGCACGAGCTCAGGATGCTGGGTCCAGTACCAGACGTCTGTGACCGCGTGCACTCCAGGGACATGGTAGGCACCAAAAAAGAGCGACGTCACGATGCCCGCAATCACCGCGATCTCGATGAACTCACTCATCATGAACAGCCCCATCTTCATGGCGCTGTACTCGGTGAAGTAGCCAGCGACGAGCTCCGACTCGGCCTCTGGCATGTCGAACGGCACCCGCTTGTTCTCGGCCATCATCGCCACCAGGAAGATGACGAACATGTGGGGCTGTACAAAGACACCCCAGGTCGGAATGAAGCCGAACCAAACGTCGCCTTGCATCTGCGCGATGAGGCCCATGTCCACGGTGCCGTAAATCACGAGCAGGCCCAAGATGGCCATCCCCATGAAGACCTCGTACGAGATCATCTGGGAGCTGGATCGAAGCGCTCCCATAAGGGCGTACTTGTTGTTGGACGACCAGCCAGCCAGAGCCGCCGAGAAGACTCCCGTACCGCCCATGGCAAACACGAACAACAGACCCACATTCAGATCGGCCAGCTGCAATTGAAATGTCGTGTCACCGAAGAAGTCGTGTGCCGTAGCAGCGAGCCCATCGGCGCCCACGAAGAGCAGGACCTCTTCCAGCATCACGCCAGGAATAAAGGGGCCTCCAAACGGAACAACAGCGAAGGTAACCAGTACCGGGATCACGGCAAACCACGGCGCCAGGTTGAAGACGAAGCGGTCGACAAAGGGCGGCGTGAAGTCTTCCTTGGTCAGCATCTTGATCGCGTCAGCGATGCCGTGAAACAGCCCAATCAGTGTGAAGCGCTTGTACCAGCGGATCCCATCCTTGCCCGGGATCGGTATGGGGATGTAGGCCCGGTTGGCGCCGATGCGGTTGGCCATGACAGCCGCCTGCTTGCGCTCGACCCAGGTCAACAGACCCCCCAAGTTGAGCAGCAACCCGAGCACAAAGCCCAGGTTCAGCAACGCCACGACGACGAACGCGGGTTCCATGACGTCTCTCAGGTCTCCAACACCCCGCCGAGGTGGCGGAATCCGGTCTGATTGCCTGGGAACTCAAAGCGGCCATCCAAGAACTCCCGGGCCTGCAGCTCGGGATCCTGCTTCAGCTTCTTGCGGGCCTCGCGGAGATTCTTCGCGGGCGACTTCAGTCCACCCGCATCGGCTATGGCCAGCAGGAGCTCAAAGCCGTCCCACGCCCCCTTGGGTGGCCGCAGAGCCTTCTTGAACCGACTGTGGAATCCATCCACGTTGGTCCAAGTACCGTCCCGCTCCGCCCAGTTCCGCAGGGGAATCACAGCGTGAGCGAGCGGAGTCACCGCGTCCACAGCATCCGTCAGCTGAATTACGCGGGCAACCTTCGCGAGGGCCTCAGCCACAGCATCGTCGCCGCCCCAGTCGTGGGCGAGCCCTGGACCCCACACAATCAACGTATCGATCTCGCCCGCCTGTGCTGCGGCGAGAATCCCAGCGAGGTCCTTGCCATCCTTCTTGCCGGGCGCGATGCCCGATGCTGAGGCGCCGAGACGATTGGGGTTGTGGTCGTCTGTGTGGAGCACGTCGTCGGCAGGATAGCCATCGACCCGGTCGGTCTTGACGGCCAGGTGCTGTCCCTTGACCCCCTTCCCTACCAGATGGCCCAGCAACCACGCCTCCTCGTTACTCATCCAACTCGAACCAATGACGGCCAGGCGTTCCCGACCCTCTTTCTTGTGGGCTGCCAAGCCCTCACCAATCCACGCGATGACATCCTCTGCAGAGGCCTGGTCCTTGCCGGCCAAGCTGGCTGCTGCCGGTCGCTCCGTAGCCGCCAACTCCTTGTAGAGGTCCCGGCCCTCGTTGCAGATCCAGAAGTCGTTCACGCCCGGGCGCTCCCGCGGCATGATGCGGATGATCTCTTCTCGGTCGTGGTCCACTACCGTGTTGCAGGTGCGAGAGCAGCCACCGCAGACCGACTCCGTGTGCTTCAGGAACCAAACTCGCTTCTTGAAGCGGAAGTCTGTCTTGGTCAGGGCACCCACCGGGCAGATGTCCGCAACGTTGTCCGTGTAGGCGTTGGCGAAGTCGCCACCTTCGACCACCTCGACGATCGCCCGGTCCCCCCGATTGACGATGCCGAGCTCGTGGGTCCCCGTCACATGCTCGGTAAAGCGAGTGCAACGAGAGCAAAGAATGCAGCGCTCACCGTTGTAGAGAATGCGATCTCCAAAGGGAACTAGGCGAGGCTTGTGCACCTTCTCGTCGCGGACCTCCGACCGCTGTCGGTCGTGAAGCATGTAGTAGTCCTGCAACATGCACTCACCGGCCTTGTCACAGATGGGGCAATCGACCGGATGATTGAGCAACAAGAACTCCATCACCGTTGCCCTAGACTTCAAGACCTCGGGGGTATCCGTGAACACTTGCATGTTGTCTTCCGCATCGACCCAGCAGGTCACCGCGGGACGACGCGCGGGCATGTGCTTCTCCGCACGAGGATTCCAGGTACGGACATCCGCAATGCACATGCGGCAGTTGCCATCGACGGGCAGGCCCGGGTGATAACAAAAATGGGGAATGACCTTGCCCGCTTGCTTGGCCGCCTCGATCACCTTCGTCCCCTTGGGCACGGTGACCTCGATCCCATCAATGCTCAGCGTCACCGTCTCGGGCACGGGAGCGGTGGGCTCGACCGCCACCTCGGGTTTCTCCGACGCGCTCTCGCTTGTTGCGTTGTCCGACATGGTCCTCTCGCTCGAACAGTCAGGGCACGAACACGTGCTCGGGGTCATCGTGGCGCTGCGGCACACCGCCTCCACGCAGATTCAGGGGGTCAGGAAACTGGTTGTCGTACGGGCAGCAACCCTTGTCGATGTGCTCTTCGAACTCGCTGCGGAACACATCAATGAACGACTTCGTGGGCCAGGCAGCAGCATCGGCCAGGGTGCAGATGGTACGAAGCTCCATTCCGTCGGCGATGCGGTACAGCTCGTCGATGTCGTTGGGGCTGGCGTGCCCGTGCTCGATGCGATGCACAATGCGCTCAATCCAACCGGTGCCTTCGCGACAGGGAGTGCACTGACCGCAGCTCTCGTGGTGATAGAAGCGCAGCAACACCCAGAGTGCCCGAACCATACAGGTGCCTTCGCCGATGACGATGACGCCCCCGGACCCGAGCAGCGTTCCGTGTTCCTGGCAGCTCTCGTAGTCCATGGTGATCTGCATGGCCGTGTCGGCATCGACCACGGGAACAGAAGACCCACCCACAATGAGTGCCTTGAGTGCGATGCCATCGAGCATGCCTCCGCACTCCTTGTTCAAAAGATCAGCAAACGGGTAGCCCATGGGCACCTCGTAGACACCCGGACGCTTGACGGGACCGCTGACGCTGAACAGCTTCGTGCCCGCGCTCTTCTCGGTGCCCCACCTCCGGTACCCCGTGCGGTCCACGGTTGCTCCCGCTCCCTGATCCGCGATGTACACAACGGAAGCGATGCTCTCTACGTTGTTCACGATGGTGGGATAGCCGTAGACGCCATACACCGCCGGGAAGGGCGGCTTGATGCGAGGCTGGCCCTTCTTGCCTTCCAAGCTCTCGATTAGACCGGTCTCTTCGCCACAGATATAGGCCCCAGCACCCGAGTGCACCGTAATGTCACAGTCGAAGCCACTTCCGTAGAGATTCTTACCCAGGTGACCAGCTGCGTAGGCCTCTTCCACAGCGGCATGCATTCGCTTCAGGCAGCCGACGTACTCACCGCGAATGTAGATGTAGCAATTGTTGCTGCCCATGGCGTAGCAAGACAGCACACAGCCCTCGATCAACTGGTGAGGATTCTCTTCCATCACCACTCGGTCCTTGAACGTTCCCGGCTCGGACTCGTCCGCATTGACCACGAGCGTGATTGGACCCTCCGGATCTCTTGGAAGGAAGCTCCACTTGAGCCCAGTGGGGAAGCCGGCACCGCCGCGACCACGCAGCCCCGACTGCTTCACCTCCTCCAGCAGCGCCTCCGGCGTGTACTTCCCGCCGAGGGCTTCCTTCGCCGTCACATAGCCATGGCGAGACTCATAGCTGGCGAGCGGCCAACTCTCGGTGTTGCGCTCGAAGTTGAGCAGCACCCGGGCGCCATCCACAATGGGGTAGGTCATTGCGCCATATCCCGTGGCTGGAACGGTGGTTGCGCCTCACCGTCACCCACTGTCGGTCGGTCCTCGTCTCTGCGGTGTACGCCATGGCCAGGTACCACGACCCCGCGGCCCGCCTGAAGGGCGGCCCCATCAGCGATCCGCCGACTGGGCCCGGAGCCGGGACCGTGGGGCAGATCTTCCGCCCTAGGCTCCTGGTCGGGGGTCGCCCTGAGCTGCTCGAGAAGCTCGTCGACGGCCTTCAGGCTGAGGTTCTCGTAGTAGTGGTCGTTGACCTGCATCATGGGCGCGGTGCCACAGGACCCGAGACACTCGGCGCCGATGAGCGTGAACTCGCCATCGGGGGTCGTCTCGCCTTTACGGATACCCAGCTTCTGCTCCAGATGATCGATGACGATCTCGGCTCCCATGAGCGAGCAGCTGATGTTGTGACACACCTGCAGATGCCAACGACCCACGGGTTGGGTGTTGTACATCGTGTAGAACGTCGCGACTTCCTCCACCCACATGGGGGGCACCGGGATTTGTTCGGCCACGAAGTGCACTACGTCCGGCCCCACCCGGCCGAACTCACGCTGGGCCATGGACAACACCGGCAGAATCAGCGCGCGCTGATGATCCTTCGGATAGCGGGTCCTGAGCCACTCGACACGCTCGCGGGCCGCGGCACTGAACTCAAGATGGGAGGTGTCGACGCTCATCGGTCACACTCTCCACCGATCATGTTGATCTGGCCGAACACCGGCACGATGTCGGCCACCTGACTGCCCAACAGCATCAAGTGGATGGCGCCCATGTTCACGAATGATGGCGGCCGGCAGCGAGCCTTGTAGGGAAGGCCCGTGCCATCGCTCACGAGATAGAAGCCAAGCTCCCCGTTCGCACCCTCGACCGCGTGGTACGCCTCACCCTTGGGCGGCCGCGGGCCCTCCATGATCAGCTTGAAGTGATTCATGAGGGCTTCAATGTTGCTGTAGACCTCTTTCTTGTCGGGGAGGGTCATCCTCGCATCGTCTACGACAATGGGCTCCCCATTGGTCGCTCGGATCATCGGATCGAGCTGGCGACAGATGCGGATGCTCTCTTCCATCTCCCGCATGCGCACGAAGTAACGATCGTAGTTGTCCCCGTACTTGCCGATGGGCACCTCGAACGAGACGTCCCCGTAGGCTGAATAGGGCGCGTACTTTCGAACGTCCAGGCCCACCCCAGTGGAGCGCAGCACGGGCCCTGTGACGCCGTAGGAGACCGCGTCTTCCCTGCTGATGACCCCCACACCACGCATGCGGTCGATGAAGATCCGGTTGTGGTCGACGAGACCATGCACATCCCGAAGCTTCGGAATCAGCTCCTCCACATACAAGTGCTCACATCGATCGAGCCACTCATCGGTGACGTCTCGAGCCAGCCCCCCGACGCGGGCATAGGTCTGGGTCAATCGAGCCCCGCTCACATTGGCGATGTGTTCCCACAGCCAATCCCGGACCTCGATCATGTAGAGGAACGGAGTGAGGGCCCCGAGCTCCATCAGCGCTGCGCCGAGGCAGGTGAGGTGATCCGTGATTCGGGACACCTCCGACATGTAGGTGCGAATCAACTGCGTCCTTCGAGTCGCCTCAACCTCGAACAGCTTCTCCACCGTCTCCACCCAACCAAAGTTGTTGATGAGCGGACTGCAGTAGTTGAGCCGATCCGTATACGGAATCGCCTGATGGTAGGTGTGGTGTTCACACTCCTTCTCGAAGCCTCGGTGCAGATAGCCTGGGATGACATCGACGCCCACAATCGTCTCGCCGTCGAGCTCCACCACCATGCGGATGGTCCCGTGCATTGCGGGATGGGACGGACCAATGTTGATCATCGTCCGGGCGCTGAGATCCGAGTCTTCTCCCTCGGGATAGATCCGACGAATGCACAGCCCCTCGCCCACTGTGACGAACTCCCCGCCCTGGGTGTACGGCAGAGTTGGCGACCCCTCTGTTGGCATGCCCGCGCTCATTTGGGAGCGTCCAGATCTCGAGGGCCGGGGTGAACCACCTCGTCTGTCTCGCGGGTGCCCGGGTACCGTTCCTCGAACAGCGGATGTGCCTCAAGCTTGTCGTAGTCCTTGCGCAACGGGAATCCCTTGAACTCTGGATAAAGAAGGATTCGACGCAAGTCGGGGTGACCATCGAACTCGATGCCGTACATGTCGTAGGTCTCTCGCTCCATCCAGTTGGCAGAACCATAGAGGGAGCACAGGGACGGCACCCTGGCCTCGTCCTCATCCACTCGACACTTCACGCGCAGCCGGTGCTGGAAGCGGGTGCTGAAGAAGTGGTCCACGATCTCGAAGCGCGGCTCTTCGTCGATCCAGTCCACAGCCGTGCTGTCCATCAGCATGTCGAACTGCAGCTCAGAGTCCTCCATCAGCCACTGGCTGGCAGAGAGCCGATGGCTGGCTTCGATGACAATCGTGTCATCGCCCAGTCGGTCGTGGTGCGACAGAACCGCCTCACCCAAGCCGCTGATGACACGCGACAGAACCGCACTCATCGACGGCTCTGCAGCGGCGTCCTGGGGTGAAGCGGGGTGGGGTGCGTCAGTCATGATGGGAAGCGGAGGGTACCAGCGGTCAACGGGGAAAGGAGGGGGCCTAGAAGATGGGGTGTCGCTGGCCCTGGATCTTCTCTTGAAGCTTGATCAGGGCGTCGAGGATCGTCTCTGGACGGGGCGGACAACCAGGGATGTAGACATCAACGGGGATCACCTTGTCGCAGCCGGGCACCGATGTGTAGTTCTGATAGAAGCCACCAGAGACAGCACAGGCGCCCACGGCAACGACCCACTTGGGCTCACACATCTGATCGTAGACCGTCTTCAGGACCGGGGCCTGCTTGTGCACGATGGTCCCCACCACCATGAGCATGTCGCTCTGGCGGGGCGAGAAGCGGGGCAGCGCCGCTCCGAAGCGATCCGTGTCGTAGTGATTGCCTGAGACGGCCATGAACTCCATGCCACAGCAGGCGGTCACAAATGGGTACTGAAACAGTGAGAACTTCCGTGCCCAACCCATCACAGCATCGACACGGGAGGTCCAGACCGTGTTGGCGAGTCCACTCTCCGCGAGGATCTCGCTACCCGGCGGCAGTGGAGCCACCGGAAGAGCCGCAGCCGAACCGGAGCCCTGACCAATCTGGACCGTAGCAGCCTCAGGCCCGGCGCCAGTCTCCGCAGGCGGGCCAGCTTCATCTACTGCCATTCGAGAGCCCCCTTTCTCCACGCATAGATAAGCCCCACCACCAAAGAGATGAGGAACACCACGAGCTCCACCAGACCAAACAGGCCCAGCTCCCGATACAGCACAGCCCACGGGTAGAGCAGCACCGCCTCCAGGTCGAACATGACGAACAAGATGGCGACGAGGTAGTACTTGACGGAGATCCGCCTGCGATTGTCTCGCTGAAGCGCAGGAACCCCGCACTCAAAGGGCTCGAACTTGACCGCCGGGGTCAAGGCAGCCTTCGGCTTCGGCCCGAGCAGATGGTTCAGCCCGAGCATGACGGCCATGAAGCCGATGGCGCCCATGAACGCAAACAGCACCGGAAGGTACTGGGCCGACATCAAGACTCCTGACTCCCAGCCGCGGGCTGTAGCCCATCCAGGCAAGCGGCAACGAGCGTCCTCTCCAGTTGCACCGAAAGTAGGCAACTAGAGTGGGGTCTCCGCAAACTGAAACCCCGCCTGAATCGCCTGTTGGGTTTACACGCGTGTGTGTGCCATTGCAAGACAACGGGGCCTTCCCAGCCCACCTTTGGTAGTCCTTCACCCGCCCTCGCAAGCAGCCATTGTACAATCGCGATCATGATCCCCGGCCCCCTCCAGTTCCAGCCACTACCCCAGGACGACCCGCTGCACCGCGCGCTCGCACAAATTGGTGAGCTCTATACAGCGACCAACTTCATGACCTGGTGGGATGCGCGAGCGTTCTCTGTGGATGGCAACTCTCAGGAGTGGGACCCGTTCGAGCGAAGCCACGCTTCGCTTCTCGCCAGCTTCTTGGAGGAGCATGTGCTGCCCACGTACATCTCCGACGGTCCCGCTCGGTTCGACGAACACGTGGCTCGGGTAGGCAAGATCGGCTGGACCGATGTGCGCACTGGAATTCTCGAAGCTCTCAAGCACCATCCAGTGTCAGGGGGAGCCCGACCGGGAACAGCGGCGGGCCAGTTTTCCCCGCACGCCTTCATGTTGTTGGAGGTGCTCGAAGACCAGGTGGCCGCCGCCCTCGGCCTGCCCAGCAGAGAAGAGCTGGATACGATCGAGCGAGAACATCTGCGTTGTGCGGTGTTGCGTCCACGAACAGGCTCCGTGTTCCGAGGCACCCTCTACCAATATCTGTTCCTGGTGTGGGCTCCGGCGAGCCGTCGGCTGCTTTGGTTCGACCTGGGAGGCAGTCAGTGACCTGGCAGCCGACTCATCGCGCGGGTGCGGCCATCCCGTTCACTCCGGGGTCGCCCACCTATCGCCTGAGGGACATCAGCCGAGCACAACAGATCCTTCGCGTCTGTGTACGCCACGGGTTCGGGCAGGTCATCTCTTCGCTGCCACTGCACCGGATCCCCGGCTTGGGCAAGGCGGTCGAGAGTGTCGAAGACCCCCAGGAAGGCACCGCTCCACGCCGACTCGTTCGTGCCATGCAGGAATTGGGACCGACCTTCGTCAAGCTGGGCCAGGTGCTGAGCACCCGACCCGACATCCTCCCCGAGTCCTACCTCACGGAGTTCGCCACACTGCAGGATCAGGTCCCTCCATTTGCTGGCACCACCGCACGAACCATCATTGAGGACGAGCTGGGGACGGAGATAGAGGATGTCTTTGATGGGTTTGAGGACCAGCCGGTCGCCTCAGCATCCATCGCCCAGGTACACAGAGCAAAGCTGCCAGACGGAACTGTGGTAGCGGTCAAAGTCCAGCGGCCAGGCATCGAGCAAACACTGCGCTCCGACATCAACATCCTCTATCTGCTGGCCGATCTCTTCACCGGGCAGCTGGACCTCGGCGTCACCTCACCCGTAGCCATTGTCGAAGCGTTCGACAGAGCGGTCTTCGTCGAGATCGACTTCCACTCGGAAGCAGCCAACGCCGAGGCCTTCAGCCAGGCGGTAGCTGACATCGAGGGAGTCAAGGTGCCGCGCATCCATCGAGCACTGAGCAGCCGACGTGTGCTCTGCATGGACTGGGTGACGGGGGTCAAGCTGTCCGATATCGACAGCACCAAGGCCGACCGACAGTTGGTAATGGACCGCCTCGTAGAGGCTACGTATCAGCAGATCTTCGTGAGTGGAATCTTCCACGCGGACCCTCACCCGGGCAACTTGGTAGTGGACGACAACTCGACGCTCAGCTTCCTGGACTTTGGTCTCATCGGCCGGATTACCCCAGAGATGCGAGACACACTGGAGTCGTTGTTCGTGGGGGCGGTCTTCCGGGACCCAGACACCATCGCCCGGACACTCTACCGAGTCGGGGCGGCAGAAGGCCGCGTGCAGATCCGGCAACTCAGCGCCGAGATTGAGGAACTCCTGGACCGACACGGCAACATCGCGCTCCAAGATCAGGACACCAGCCGCATCGCACTGGACGTCCTGGAGATTGCTCGCGGGCACGAACTGAAGTTGCCCGAACAGTACGCGGTCCTGGCCCGCAGCGAGGTCACCCTCGACGGCATCGCACGAAGCCTTGTCCCCGACTGGGATCCCATCGAGGCGACGCGCCCCTACGCCAACCGACTGGCAGCAGATCGCCTCGACCCACAGCGCATGGGCGGAGATCTACTCCGAACGGGCCTGTCCACAGCGACTCTGCTCAAGGACCTCCCCTCGCAAGTGGACCAACTCATGCTGGACCTCGAGCGAGGCAAGCTGATGCTCAACACGGCGGTGCCTGAACTGAACGAGTTGACTCGAACCCTCGATCGACTGGGCCGTGCGCTCATCTTCGCCCTGGGCGCCTCAGCATTCCTCGTGTCGGCCTCCACCCTGATGGCTGTGCTCGTCCAGCAAGAGGCTCAGTCCGAGGGCTACGGGCTCGTAGGAACCTTGCTGGCGTTCACCGTCGTCGTGGGGCTCGGGCTGGCCACCCTCGTTGCCGGTGGACTGATCACCGCCCTGCTCTGGAACCTGTTCTTCAAGGAGCCTTTCCAGAAGATCCGATGGACTTGGCTCCTTCGCTTCATACCAGGTCTGGAACGAGGTTCCCGGGCCGATCGGCAGAACAGCCGTTGAAGCTGGCTGGACTCGGGCTCGCAGCCACTGGTAGCATTCGCCGGCTGAAGTCCAAGCTCTTCTGTACCCTCCCCGGAAACTCATGACAACGACCAGCATCAGCGTTCAGGCCGCCCAGGATCATCCTCTACCCGACCACGCTCCCGGCGATCGCATCGGGGGCCACTACGAGGTAATTGAGAAGCTGGGAGACGGCATGCTAGGGGCTGTCTACAAGGTCAAGCACGAGGCCACAGGCGAGGTCGTGGCTCTGAAGCTCATCCGGCCTCAGCTCGTGGCCGAGGACATCGACATCAATCGATTCAACCACGAGTTGCAGATTGCCAAGGGATTCGACCACCCGGGCATCGTCAAGTTGCTGGACAGTGGGGAGGCGGATGGAACGCTCTACCTCACGTCCGAGTTGATCGAGGGCGAGTCTCTTCGAGATCTGATCACCAAGTACCGCTCCCGCGGTGAAGACCTACCGCTCGACGAGGTTCACGAGATACTGGACGAGGTTCTCGAAGCCCTCAAGCATGCGCACGGGACCACCATCCACCGGGATCTCAAGCCAGAGAACATCCTGCTCTATGACGTCCCCGACAAGGACGGACAGTTGATGCGTAAGGTCAAGGTCAGCGACTTTGCGATCGCCAACGTGGTCAGCCCCACGATCTTCGCGACTTCGTATCTCAATCGAGAGAACGCCTTCTATCTCGCACCCGAGATGTCCGAATTCCGGGACAAGACAGCCCCCAACAGCGATCTGTACTCGGTGGGCGCCATCCTCTACGAGATGCTGTTGGGCTATCCCCCCACTGGCGTCTACGAGATGCCCTCGGACATCCGCAGTGGCGAGGTGCCCAACAGTATCGATGACTTTGTGGAGATCGCCCTCGCTCCCAACCCCCAAGATCGCTTCCAGCGATGCGAAGACATGCAGAGCGCTCTGGAGCAAGCGTTCTCCGAGGTGTATTTGGTCTCTGAGACCAACATGAGGCGCACGCTCCTCCTGCTCTTGCTGTTGGCGGCAGCACTCATGGCGGCCGGCGTTTACTTTCAGCAGAGCAAGCCGACCCCTGAAGAGATCCTGGCCAGTGACTACCGGCATCGGGACGCCATGCGGGAACGGATCAAGATGGAGAACGGCCAACCCGAAAAGGCCCCCGCAATCGACCCGAACAATCCCGACCACGCGAAGTACGCGGGCATGCAGTACGTGCCTGCAGGTCAGTTCATACGCGGCAAGTTCCGATTCGCCTCGGAAGAACTCACGGCGATGCAAGGCAAGGGCGAGCTAGACGAGCAAGTCGTACAGGTGGATGGCTTTTGGATCGATCAGTACGAGATGCACTACGCCCCCAAGGAAGTGCTGGAGGAAGACTCTGAAGCACTCAGTGAAGAGAAAACCCGCTGGAACGAGAACACCGCCTACGGCCCGGTCCGCGAGGTCACTTGGACTGAGGCCAAGGCCGAGTGCGAGCGGCTCTCCAAGAGGCTCTGCACGGAAGATGAGTGGGAGAAGGCCTGCAAGGGGCCCAGCAATTCCATCTATGCCTATGGCGACGACCCGGCGATCACCGTCTACAACCCGCAGGGCAGCGAGATCACCAGTGAGGGCATCTGCCTGGAGTCGGGCTTCAAGCGTGGGGACAAGGTCAACAGTCTCCCGGCCTGCAAGAGTGCCTACGGCGTCTCTGGAATGTCAGGAGGCGTCGCTGAGTGGACTTCCACCCAGACCCCGGACGGCAAGAATTACATCGTCAAGCCTGGGCCTCGCGGTGGAGACGCACTCAACACCCGGTGTTCAGGACGCAATGACCGACCACCCACGTTCTCTCAGATCCACGTGGGCGCTCGCTGCTGCGCAGACTGAGTCGACGCCTGATCCGATTCCATCACCGAGAGCGACGGCGGCGGATGGTGACCTCCTCGTCAAACTCCGTCATGGGTCCTCCAGCTGAATCCACCGGACGGTCTCGCAGCTCACGCAGGATCAATCCGTACACGTAAGGATCTTCCACAAGGTCCATGTGACCTAGCTCGCGCACCACCACATTGCGCACGTCCTGGCCGTTGGCCACGGTCAGCGTGGAGAATCGGTGGGGACTGACAATGTCCGACGTCGAGTAGACAGAGACCAGGCGTACACCCTGGGGAAAAGGCTCTTCGTTGAGTTCTCGAATGAGGCCGGACCCAGGAAAGAGCTGCCACAGGCTTCTGGAAACCAGCAACAGCCCCACTCCGGCACCGATGGCAGCAACAGGGGTCCCATGGTGGGGAGTGCCAAGGGTGATGACTGTTCGAACGTATTCGTGGCCGCCAGCGCGCTGCACCAGATAGCGCGCAATGAGCCCCCCCTTGCTGTGACCGATGATGTGCAGATGACCAAACCCTCGGCGCTCCTGAAGTCGACGAATCTTGACGTCGATCATCTGCGCCAGGCTGGCGATGCTCCGGGTGTTGAAGTTCCCCAGCAAGCCACCCAAGTGGAACGAGAGCACGCGATATCCATCTGCCCGCAGTCGATCCTCCAGCGTCCGCATGACGGCCCGAGTCTGAAAGAATCCCTGGATCAACAGGACGGTCTCTCCATCCATTCCGCTGTCATCGCGACGGACGACTCCATCCCCCATGTAGTACTCCAGGCTCCCGATATTTCCGGAGAGAGTTCGACCAATCAGTCGACCTATCCGAAAGGGGCTGAAGCGTCGTGAACGACCGACCATGAGAGCTCCAAGTCCAGGCCTCGGCAAAGAGACTGGGACCGGCGGAGAATAGGCAGGTCAACGCGCCTTGCAAAGCCCCCCCCTGCCGAGTCCAATTACAGGCCTCATCCTCCTTGCAAAGGTCCCCTCTGTCCTGCATCATGCCGCCGTTCCCGGGAGTGGAATCGGCATGCGATTCTGCCCCTCGCGAGCACGGGCCGATGCAGGCGGCCCCGGGGGCTTCCGTGGTCCAGGACCGCTACAAAGAGGCTGGTGTCGACATTGATGCTGGAGCCCTGCTCGTCGATCGCATCTCCCCACTAGCCCGCTCGACGATGCGCGACGAGGTCCTTGGAGGCCTGGGGCACTTCGGTGCCATGTGGTCCATCCCAGCCGGGCGCTACAACGACCTGGTGCTCGTCTCTGCCACAGACGGGGTTGGCACCAAGCTGAAGGTCGCCCAAGCGGCCAACCGCCATGACACGATTGGGATCGACCTGGTCGCCATGTGCGTCAACGACATCATCTGCACCGGCGCCGAGCCCTTCTTCTTTCTGGACTACTTCGCCTCGGGCAAGCTCGATGTGGACGTCGCCGAGGCGGTCGTAAGCGGGATCGCGGAGGGCTGTCGCCAGGCGGGCTGTGCGCTGGTCGGCGGCGAGACCGCAGAAATGCCGGGTGTCTATGACCCAGGCGTCTACGATCTTGCGGGTTTTTCGGTCGGGGGCGCGGAGCGCAGCGCAATCCTCGATGGGACCAGCGTTCGTTCGGGGATGGCCGTGGTGGGGCTCACCTCTTCAGGACTACACAGCAACGGCTATTCGCTGGTGCGCCGCATCCTGTTCGACGAGTTGAGCCTGGACATGAACGCTCCTCTGCCGGGCACCGATCACACCATCGCCGACGAGCTGCTGCAGCCGACGCGCATCTACGTTCGACCGGTACTAGCCGTCCTGGAAGAGGTCTCCGTGGCCGCCATCGCCCACATCACAGGCGGCGGTCTCCTGGAGAATATTCCTCGAGTCATTCCCGAGGACCTGGCTGTACGAGTGGAACGTGAGTCGTGGAGCCTACCTGCTATCTACGAGTTCCTGGAGACCGAGGGGCGCCTGTCCCAGACCGATCTGCTCCGGACGTTCAACTGCGGGGTAGGCATGGTCCTACTCGTGGACCGCGACCAGGCGAGTACTACGGTCTCCATTCTCGACAAGCATGGTCAAGAAGCATTCGTCTTGGGGGAGGTTGTGGAGCGACCGGAGGGCTGCTCAGGGGTTCTCGTTTCATGACCCGACCCGGACCCCGGGCTGCCATTCTCATCTCTGGCCGTGGCTCCAACATGGCGGCCATTCTCGACAATGCAACCGCAGAGGGCTGGTCGGATCAGATCGCGCTGGTCGCATCCAATCGGCCCGAAGCAGAAGGCCTCGGGCTCGCCACGGCTCGGGGGGTTCCAACAGCAGTGCTGGACCACCAGCCGTATGGCACCGAGCACAGAGGACGCTTCGACACTGATCTGGCTGAGCTCGTCCTCGCGCACGGAGCAACCTGGGTCGTTCTTGCCGGGTTCATGCGCATCCTCGGCCCAGGCTTTCTGAGCCACTTTCCAGATCGAATCCTCAACATCCACCCGAGTCTGCTACCCAGACATCCTGGGCTCCACACACACCGACGGGCCCTAGAAGCTGGCGACCGTGAGCACGGCTGTACCGTACACTTGGTCAACGAGAGCCTAGATGGTGGCCCCATCCTCGCTCAGAAAGCAGTCCCCATCCTTCCCGATGACGACGAAGACCGACTGGCGGCCAGGGTTCTAGTGGAAGAACAGCGACTCTTCCCGCAAGTCGTCCGCGCTGCGCTCGAGGGTCGACTACAACGCAGTGATGCCTGTGGCGACCCCGCCAGTTCCTCTCAAACGAAGGCTGTGTTCACGTGATCTCCCGAAACTACGACGTCTTGGTCGTCGATCCGTCCCCAGGTGCACTCATTGCCGCCGCTCTCCTGGCCCGGGCTGGTCTGTCGGTCCTTGTCCTGGATCCCGAAGAGACACCAGGCCGAGTGGGACCGTTCCGCTTTGCCCGCCACCGCCCCCCAGTGGTGGGCTTCGGCGGCGGCCATCTCCTTCCCCGAACATTGAAGGCGCTGAAGTTTCATCCCCACGAGCTCCAGGCCCTGCGCAGAGGGGACCCGGGGCTCCAGGTCATCAGTAGTCGGCATCGTATCGACCTCCACTCCGACCCAGAGGCCATGGACGCCGAGTTTCGACGTGAATATCCGAGGCAGGCCAGAGAACTCAGTTCTGTGGTTCGCAAGAGCCTCGCTTCTGCCCAGTCGTTCGCCGAGGCGCTGGAGCGAGCCACCGAAGAGGCTGGTCAGGTGGGGCTACTCCAGAGCGTCGGTCTGCAGCGACCCAAGTGGAACCCGCCACTGCCCCCCCAAGATGTCCCTACATGGGGAGAGTTCCTCGATGACAGCGACCTGGCCGACTCGGGCAGGCTGCTGCTTCGGGGACTCCTGAGGCCCTTCTGCTCGCTGGACGTGGTCGAGGATCTACCCCTGCCAGTGGCAGGCATCCACCTTGCGGCTGCTTTGGACGGTGCGTTCTCCGATCCGGGCGAGGAGGACCCGCTACTGACCCTCTTGTTGCGTCGGGTGCGGGCCATGCGTGTCGACGTACTGCCCGCCCACCTCGAGCGCCTCGAGGGCAACCGGCGTCGGATTGAGCGGGCGATCTTCGAGGGCGGCACAGATCCCATGCCTGTGGAACTCCTTGTCACCGGGGGCGACCCAGAAGACCTGCTCCCGCTGCTGCCAGGCAAGCCTCGGCCCTACCAAAAAGTGCTGAGTCAGCTGGCGCCGTCACACTTCCGCTACTCCATCTACATCGGGGTTCAGGGCGACGTCATCCCTCCAGACCTAGCCGAACAAGCGGTACTCCTGGATGACGAAGACCCCGATGGGGACGCAGGCTGCATGCTTCTGTCCACCTCGCCACCGGACAGTCCCTTGGCCCCCGGCGAGTTCCGTTCACTGACGCTATCGACACTGCTTCCCTACACAGAAGACGGCCAGCTGCCTGGCAACCTGGAGGGCGTGGCCGCAGCCATGCTCGATCGGGTGAAGTGGCTGATGCCCTTCCTAGAACGACATATCGAGGTGCTTCACGTCCCCACGCTGAACGAGCTAGAGGACTCTGACGCGCACATTGCCATCGACCCTCGTCCTGTGGCCTACACCCCAGCGATCCCTCCTGCAGAAGACCCCGTCGCTGCCGGGCTCGGAGTCTACCTCCCCCATCGCAACGTCTTCTGTGCCGGTCCCGCCGCATTCCCTGCGCTGGGGCTCGGTGGTGAAGGGCTGGCGGGTCGACTGGTAGAACGGGTCGCGCTGGCAGGGCTCAAGCGAACGACCGAATAACCTCTAGGGCGCTGGGCTGGCAGACACCCGCCAGCGGGTCAGGGAGTGCGCTCCCGAGACACCGACACAACCCCCTTCAGGCGGCTGATGTCGTTCATCAACGATTGCAGCTGCCGGGCATCGTGCACTGACACCTCGAGCAAGATCTGGGCCTTCTCACCCCTCTGCGTTCGGGCCTCGGCCTTCGTGATGTTGACGTTCATCTTGCCCACTGCGCGCGTCAACTCGGCCAGCATCATGGGTCGATCGACCGTCACTACCGAGATGCGCGCCGCGTGGTTGCCCGAATTCTGCCGATCCCACTCCACGTCCACCCGACGCTCAGCAGGCAAGGCCAGGGCTTGTCGGCAAGTGGACATGTGGACGGTAATCCCCCGCCCTCGCGTAATGAACCCGATGATTGGCTCCCCTGGAAGCGGACGACAGCACTTCGCAAAGACGGTCAACATCCCGTCCATGCCGTGGATTCGAACCGGCGATCCACCACGACGAGCCATCCTCCGAAAGAGGCCCGACAAGGACATGGTCCCGACCTCTTCTTCTTCTTCCTCCGCCGCAAGCATCTCGGGCGCTACGTACAGAGCCAGCACCTTGGTGGGTGCCAGCCGCCCGTAGCCAACATCGGCATAGAGTTGGTCCGGGCTCGGGTGATGAAACTCGTCCAAGGCACGCCGGAGACCGTCGTCCTTGAGCAAGCCCTTCAAGCTCAGTCGATGCTTTCTCAGTTCCTGATCCAGGAGCGTTCGGCCCATCTCCATGGCGCGGTTGTTTTCTTCCCGACGTAGGAAGTGCCGGATCTTGGACAGCGCGCGCGAGGTAACAGCGAACTTCAACCAGTCCTTGGTGGGGTGCTGATCGTTTCGAGTGATGATCTCGATCGTATCTCCAGCCCGGAGCTGGTAGTTGAGCTTGACCATCCGATCGTTGACACGGGCACCACTGCAGTGTTGACCCACCTCGCTGTGGATGGCGTAGGCAAAGTCGAGCGTCGTCGCGCCCGCGGGGAACCATCGGATGTCCCCTGCAGGCGTATAGACGTGGACTTGATCGGCGTACAGGTCCACCTTCAAGACATCGAGAAACTCCCGCGAGTCCTCAATGTCTTCCGCCCACTGCAAGAGCTGACGAATCTTCGTGTACTGAGCGATCTCTTCCGGCTTGAGGGCGAGCTTGCCCTCCTTGTATTTCCAGTGGGCAGCAATGCCAAACTCGGCCAAGCGGTGCATGTCCTGGGTCCGGATCTGGACCTCGATGCGATGCCCCTCCGGACCAACGACCGTGGTGTGCAGGGATCGATAGCCATTGGCCTTGGGCTGCGCAATGTAGTCCTTGAACAGCTCGGAGTGGGGGCTCCACAAGCCATGGATGGCGCCCAACACTCCGTAACAAGCGCCCACATCATCGACCAGCACTCGAAATGCGATGAGGTCGTGGACCTCTTCGAAGGTGAGCTGCTTGTCCTGCATCTTGAGCCAGATGGACCAGAGACGCTTCACGCGCCCCTTGACCTCGGCCTCGAACCCATAGGGACGGAGAGCCTCGACGATTTCGTTACGCACGCGATCGATGTAGGCCTCGAAGTACGGCCGCCTCGCCTCCACCTCGGAGTTCAGCTGGGCGTAGACGTCCTCGTGCAGATACTTGAAGCTGAGGTCCTGGAGTTCTCCCTGGATGGACACGATGCCCAATCGATTGGCGATGGGAGCGTACAGTTCCATTGTCTCCCGGGAGATACGCAGCTTTTTCGCAGCAGGCATCGCATCGAGAGTGCGCATGTTGTGCAGGCGATCCGCGAGCTTGACCACGATGACCCGGATATCCTTGGCCATCGCAAAGACCAGCTTGCGGAAGCTCTCTGCCTGCGCCTCTTCTGCCGTCCGAAAGTCCAGCTTCTTGAGCTTGGTGACGCCGTCCACCATGGCCGCCACATCCGTCCCGAACTGGGACTGGATGTCCTGTCCCGTGGCCTCGGTGTCCTCGACCGTATCGTGCAAGATCGCCACCGCGATGGTCTCGGTGTCCATGCGGAGGCCTGCGAGGATATTCGCCACCTCTAGGGGATGAGCGAAGTAGGGCTCCCCCGACTTCCGTTGCTGACCCTGGTGGTACTTGGAGCCAAACACCCACGCCTTGCGCAAGATGCCTAGGTCCGCATCGGGCGCGTAGGACTGCACCTTCTCCAGGATCTCGTCGAGACGAATCACAGCCTCGGTACGCTCCTTTGACCACGCGGACCAACCGCAAAGACCAAGGGCGCCTCCTGGCGCCCCGATAGAATCCTATCAAGCCAAAATGCCACCGGCTATGACCCAGATGTGCCCGACCCCCACAGAGGGAGACCGGAGCCTCAGCGTGGCGTAGTTCGTCGCTGGCGTTCCTCGTGAATTACGGCGAGAAATTCTTCCTCGGCCCGCTCGAGGTCGTCATTGACAATGCGGTAGTCAAACATCGGCGCCTCTGCGATCTCGGATCTGGCAACCGCGAGCCGTCCTTCGATCACATCGGCAGTGTCCGTCGCACGCCCGCGCAGCCGGGCCTCGAGTTCATCCATAGACGGCGGAAGCAGAAAGACAAAGACGGCATCTGCGTCCGATGCCCGGACCTGCTGTGCTCCCTGGACATCGATGTCCAACAGCACGACAGACCCAGCCTGAACCAGGGCCTCCACCGACCCCCGATGGGTGCCATATCGATTGCCATGAACGAGCGCATGCTCGAGGAATTCGCCTCGAGCCAAGCGAGATTCGAAGTCGTCCAACGCGACAAAGTGGTAGTCCTCGCCGTCCACCTCTGTGCCCCTCCGCGGACGAGTCGTGTACGAGACGGAGAATCGCAACTCGGGCAAGCGGGCCATCGCACGCCGCACCAAGGTCGTCTTGCCACAGCCCGAGGGCCCGGTAAACACGAGAAGAAGGCCTGGATCACTCAAGGTTGGCAACCTGCTCCCGCACCTTTTCGATCTCACTCTTCAGCTCAACGGCCAAGGCCGAGACTTCCGTTGCAGCAGACTTCGACGCAATGGTATTGGCCTCGCGGAGGAACTCCTGGACCAGAAACTCCAACCGCCGACCCACGGGCTCGGACTTGCCGAGGAGCTCACTGGCCTGCTCCACATGAGACCGGAGGCGGCAGAGTTCCTCATCGACGTCCGCCTTGTCGGCCAGGATTGCAGCCTCCTGGGCAACTCGACCAGCATCCACATCAGCGGAGCCAAGGAGCTCGAGCACCCGAGCTTCCAGGCGTGCCTTCAAGAGAGCAGGCTGCTCTCGAACAATCCGCTCGACCGAATCCACCAACCCACTAATGGAGGATAGGTAGCCTCGCAACGCCCGGACGAGACGCTCTCCCTCCGCCTCCCGCATCGCCTCAAGGCCCGAGAGCGCGGAATCAAGAGCTTCTTCGACCTGGGCGGCTTCAGCGGTGACGTCAACCTCAGGCTCGGACACCTCCAAGACCCCCGGAATGCGCAACAAGTCCGATGGACCCAGGTCCTGTGGGAGACCCAGCTCATCCGCCAGCTGAGCCACCTCGTCACGAATCGCTACCGCCAACGGCCGATTGACCCTCACCTCGTGGCGACGGGCCTCCTCTTGAATCTCCCGATGCACGTGCACGTCGACCCGACCCCGACCCAATCGATCCCGAAGTCGCTGGGTGAGCTGCTGCTCCAGACCCAGCCAGGATCGAGGCAGCTTCATCTTCACGTCCAAGAACCGATGGTTGACCGAGCGCAGCTCCACCGTCACCCGCAAGGTAGGCGAGACGCTCTCTCCTCGGCCGTATCCAGTCATGGACTTCGCAGCGCTCAAGAAGACCTCCAGAGAATTGAGAGACGTGGCGTCGTTGACTACGAGGGGGCGCCAGGCGGCAGCATGTTACTACAGAGGCCGAGCAGCATCCGCTGGAGCTCCAGCCCCGTCTGCTCCCAGCTCATCCGCTCCTCGGCTGATAGACGAGCGGCCTGGGCGAGGCGCCTCTGGTATGCAGGATCGTTGTACAGCGCACCCAAACAAGCCACTAGGTCACCCGCCGACGGCTCGACAGCGCCCGCTCGATCGTAGAGGGGCAAGAGCACTGCGCCGCCTTCGGCCGAGAACTCGAAGTCAAATCCCGGAAGGGCCGAGGTGACTACTGGCAACCCACGGGCCTGGGCCTCAAGCAGGGCTACTGGAACTCCATCTCGATCACCCTCTCGATCCACCCGACATGCGAGCACAGCGGCGTGATACCGGCTCCGCTCTAAGCGGTTCTCGATCCACTCTGCGGACTTCATGCCCACCAGATCCACCTTCAGCGCCCCGCCCGTATCTCGGGACAACACATCGGCAAAGTCAGTAAGGGTCTCGCGCTCTCGCCCATCACCCACGAGGGTGATCTCCACTTGGACCCCACTGCGAGCCAGGGCTCCACAAGCCTCCAGGGTCAAGTCATGACCCTTCTTCGCGATGAGCCGTCCGACAGACAAGATCCGCAGAGGACCATCGGAAGCTGGTGTCGAGACAACCTGGTCGGGAATGGCCACGGGACAAGCGAGCAGCTCGACCCGCTGCGACGGCAAGCCCAGCCTGAGGAGCCGATCGCGGTGAAATGGCGTGATCGTGGTCACGTGGTTCGAAGCACGGAGGATCCAAGAGAGATCAGGCACAGGAACAAAGAGATCGCGGGCGTGGACGGCCAGAGACACGGGGAGCCGGGCAAGAAGAGCTGCTGCCACCGCATACCGAGCAGTCTCTGCCGCGTGATGCACTCGGACGACATCGATACGAGCGCGCTTCCAAGATCCAGCCAACCAGGCCACTCGACGTAGGTCCCGCATACGAGCGTGTCGAACCCAATTCTGGTGGACCTGGGGATAGTTGGCTCGGGTCTCCATGCCAAGCGAGGAGAGCACACAGCGCACACTGGACGGACGAGGCACCACCCGAGCAGCCGAGTAAAAGCTCTCGTGTCGGCCGTGACGCACTGCCTCGGAGTCCCTGTCGAGCATCCATGTCTGCACCCAGGCTCCCGAGGCCCGAAGCGCTGCGGCCTCGTCCAGAACGAACGTCTCCGTCGGCGCCGGGAGGTATCGCATGAGATAAGCCACCCGCAACCGCCGGCTCATGGAAGCTTCCCCTCAAGACGCTCCCCCACGAGCTCTACCAGGCGGTGAGCTCGGTCCTCCCAACGAGGGCGACCGACGACCTGCTGCTCCGAGGGTCTCGGCCCAGCCAACGACCGGTGAATGCCCTCTACCAGGCTGTCCACATCGTCTGGTGCCACAAAGGTGACCAATCCATCTCCCACCGCGAACCGGGTCGACGGAAGGTCCGTGGCCACCACAGGCAGACCAGAGCCCACGGCATCGACGACTTGGAGCGGACACAGGGAGCGCCGGGTGACATCGTCTTCTGGATAGAGGGTCAACCACAGACCCACGCGTTCGAGCAATTCTTCCCGACGCCGGCCCCAGCAAGGCCCCAGCAGATGCACACGTCCTGCCAGTCTCGGGTCATCCTCTATGGCCCGAGACCAGGCCGCAAAGCGCACACTCCCCTGATCCCGTCCCGCGACGATCAGATCGGGCAACGTGGCGTCCTTGCGCCACGCTGACAACGCCAGGTCGATGCCAGAACGTCGGTGCAGCCCCATGGCAAGCACGGGTCGTTGTCGATCAGAGGCCGAGGTCACCCGACGGCGAGCGGCATCCCGAGATAGGCCACAGGCATTGGGAAGCAGAACGATGCGATGGGGATCGACTCCGGACCGGCAGAGGTCGTCGGCGATGCCCTGAGAGGGCGTGAGATGAAGTGAGGAACGCACAAGGGCACGCCGATGAACCCGCAAGTCACGCCGCGGCCGCACGTGCCACTCCATCAGCACGGCCTGCCACGGGCGAGAGGCTTCCGAAGAAACGACGCGAGGGTCACGGGCCAGCAACACCGCACCACGTGATCGACACTTGGCAAGGTTGCGTCGGAAACGAACACCAGCAAGGGGCGGGCGAGAAGGACGCGAGGGCCTGGCCAGCTCCAGATGGTTCGACAGAGGGCGCCCCAGCCAGTCGGCCAACTCAGCAGGGCCTCCGTCAGGACGTCCCGCATCCGCCACCAACGTCACGGGAGCTTCCGTCACCGACGCGAGCGCTTCCGCTTGCTGAAAAGCCTGCCAGGCCTGGGGTCTTGGGGATGGCATCGCAGCTCGAACTGCCACAACCCAAGAGGGGGCGGCAGGGACAGCCCTGAACCCCGGGGTTCCTGTCACGAGACAGCCTGCAGGGCCGACAGCACCGAAGAGCCCAGGTGATGTGCTCGGCCCCCTTGCTCAAAGCGCTGCCGACCTCCCTCACCGAGTCGAAACCGAAGAGCAGAGTCCTGGACCAGCTGATCTAGAACAGAGGCCACGGACGACGGCGACGTGGGGTCGTCGACACGGAGCCCCGTGACCCCAGGCTTGACCGCCTCGGCCGCTCCGGCCGAGCGAGACCCGATCACGGGCAGCCCCCGGGCCCCGGCCTCGAGATACACCAGCCCGTAGCCTTCGGTGTCACCACCCTCCTGCCGGGGCACCATCACGAACAGATCCGCAGCTCGATAGGCGCGGTCCAAGGCGGAAGTGGGGACATAGCCGCGAAAGCGAACCCGCTCCGAAATGCCCAACTCGAGCGCGAGCCGCTCAAGGCGGGCTCGGTCAGGCCCATCCCCGACGACCTCGTAGAGCAAGGCAGGGCAACGATCAGCCAACAGGGCCAGAGCCCGAAGGGTGACGTCGTGCCCCTTGCGACGCACGAGGCGCCCTACGGTCAGCATTCGTATCGGGGCCCCTGACGATGAATCGAGCAGCCCCTCCACAGTGTCTTCACCGGAATCGGCGGGATCTTCGATGGCAGCGGGAATCGAGTGAATACGATGCGGTGCAACGCCACGCTGGAGGAGCTCTTCCCGCATCCAGTGGGTCATGACCAGCCAGAGCACAGGCGCCCGAAGCACCTGTTCCCGCTGTTGGTCACGAGCTGGAGTCGCCTGCCCCGTAATGTCACGACCATGGGCCAGGACTGCAATGGGCGGCGAATCGGCCTGTGGATCTCGAGCCAGCAGCGCAGGAACCGGCTCCCAGGTGGTCGCCACAAGCGCATCCGGCCGGGCCGCTTCAACAAGGGCCGGGAGACCGCGAAGCCAATGGCGGTGCCCCTTGTTCCGCCAGCTACGCCCCGGGACTCCAACAACCGTCCAGGGGCACTCGTTCGCCTTGCGCTCCTGCTTGAGGGCTCTCGCTCGGGGACCACCTCCACGGGTGATGACCCGAACACCCGCACCCCGCTCGAACAGACCCCTTGCGAGGACCCGAGACAACGTCGCTACGCCGCCATCAGACCATGCGGGCCAGTCCGGGGTAACGATATCGAGTCTCACGGGGCGACGCTCCGCACCGTCTCTACGAGGTCCACATCGAACCCCTTGCCCGCACGGATCACAGGAGTCTCTCGGGGCCTAGCAAGATCCACCGCGGCGTCTAGGACCCGTTGCGGGTCTAGCTCCTCAAGGCATCGATGATGACTCAGCGGACAGCGGGCCTGACCATGGAGGCTGCAGGGAGCACAAGGGGGGCTTGTCTCGGGTAGCTGCACGCCCCGCTCCTGCCAGACCCAGAACCCGGCATCCTGGGGAGTCGGCCCGTACAAACCAACCACCGGCACCCCCAGTGCACCCGCCAGATGGAGGGGGCCACTGTCACCGCAAACCACAACGTCACAAGAAGCAAGGCCCTCGATCAATCCGCCGAGGCTGCTGTCTGGCCAGGGTTCCGAGACACCATCCACAGCAATCTGCTCGAGAAGCGACGACTCGCCGGGCGAACCAAAGAGCCAGCTGCCCCCTCGCTCCCGTTTGCTCCAGAGGGTCGAGAGCTCGGACCAGTGGCGCACTGGCCATCGCTTTGTTTCCCAACTGGCGCCCGGGCAGAGACCAAGGATAGGTCCCGAGAGCGTGCCATCGGCATTGGCCTCCTCCATCCGGTCGGCGACCAACTCCGGAATGGAAGAAGGGCGCGCAGGCCACCCTGACTCAGGTAGCCCCAGCCGAGCGAACAGCTCGGCAACAGCAGCCAGGTGACGCTCAGGCCAGCTTCTGAGGGGGGCGTGCCTCAAGCGACTGGAGCCCAAGACTCGCGGCCACCTCGCCGCTAGGAGCAGAGACCGACGACGGAGTGACTCCTTGCGTGTCGCCACCCGAGCCGCCCGAAGAAAGCGGGGCACTCGTTGAATGACGCGCCGCGAAGCTGGGACTCCGTGCAAGTCCAAGACGGCGTGGGCAGGTTCAAGAGTCCCCACATCTTGAGCGCTAACGACATCGACCTCTGAAAGATGATGCGCCAGGAAGGTCACATAGGACGACCCCGTCACCAGGGTGACGCGCAGTTCTGGATGACGGACGAGCCAACGTAGGGCCGGCAAGACCATGACCAGATCCCCGAGGTGGCCGAGCCGAACCGCCACGACATGACGACGCTGCGATGCCATCAAGCAACTCCCCGCACAGCCAGCTCCACCCGCTCGGCGACCTGCTCCACCGAGATCGAGACGGTACACGATGGAGAGAAGCCGTGAGAACATCGCGGCTGGTAACAGGGCCAGCAAGTGAGATCGCTCCCTCCCTCGAGCGTCGACCCGTGGCCGGGGCCGTGGCGCCCTGGATCGGTAGGCCCGAACAAGACAATGGGCCACGAACCCACCGCACTGGCCAGATGGGCCAGGCCCGTGTCGGGTAAGACGACGCAGCGAGCCCGCTGCGCCACCCCAGCCCACGCAGAAGGCCCCCACAAGTAAGGGCCCAGTGGAGGCGCGCCGCCGAGCCCCGCTACCACGGACTCGGCGCACCTCCCATCGGGAGCTGAGGGCCCCCTGGTGACGGCAATGCGAAGGCCGCCAGCCTGGAGTCGGCGGCCCAGAGAGACCCAGTTGGCTGTAGTCCAACGCTTGGTGTCCAGCCCCTCGGCCCAGGGATGAAGCAGCACCTCAGGCTCGCCAGCCGAACGCCAAAGAGCCAGAACCGTCGCGGCTCTCACAGGCGAGAGCCGGAACGAGGCATCGGGCACGCCTTGAGCAGCGACGCCGAGCACCCGGGTGGCATGCCGCGCCACACGGAGGTAGGAATCTCGCTGATGCTCACCGGGCCCCAGCAACCGGAGTCTCCGGCCTGGCAGCGCTTCCAGAGGGCCAGGCACCGGATCCGTGAGCAACAGCCGCCGGTGATCCGATGGCAGCCCAATGCGAGTGGGCAGTCGAGAAGCTGCAGCTTGCCAGGCCACCCGAAGAGACGGTGCAAGGAGCACCGCGACACCGCTCTCGTCTCGACGCAAGCGGGATCGCACCGGCAATCCACAACCCTGGTCTACGAGAAGATCGGAAGCAACCGCGGGTCCACCAACCGGCTGTAGGGCCCAGTCCGGCAATGCGTTTCGGAGGAGACGAAGTGCCGGAAGCGCGAGGACTGTGTCCCCAAGATGACCGGGTAGGACCACCTGCAGAGTCGGAGCCCGGACCTCGCTGCGGCGCACCACTGGGCCCCTCCCCCGCCTCGTCTAGCGACGCTTGTTCTTCTTGCGCGCCTTGCGCGCCTTCTTGCGCATGGCCTTCTTCTTGCTCGCATCCACAGAACGCCGCTGGCTTCCGCCGCCAGTACCCAGACCCAGCGCATCCGCGCCGGCCATGTTCTGCAGGCTGGAGAGCATCGATGGATTGATGTTGAGTCCCTGCCGGCGCAGACGTGCGAGCCCCTGCGCCTGACGAAGCCCGGGCACCTTGCCCATCAAGCCCGTCGCCTTGCCCATCTCCCGCATCATCACCCGGGCCATCTTGAACCGCTCGAGCAGTCCCTTTACCTCTTTGCGGCTATGCCCAGAGCCTCCGGCCACTCGCTCAATGCGACTGTCGCCGAGAATGTCAGGATTGCGGCGTTCCGCCTTGGTCATGGAGTTGAAGATGGCCTCAATCTTCACCAGCTCCCCGTCGTCGACCTTGGTCCCCTTGGGCACCATGTCGCCCAGCAGAGGCATCTTGTCGAAGACCTCCTGTAGGGGACCCATTTTCTGAATCATCTTCATCTGCTCGATGAAGTCCTCGAAGTTAAAGTCGCCACTCAGGAGCTTCTCGGCATCCTTCTCGGCCTGCTCCACATCGGCGACTTCCTCGAAGTCCTTCATCAGGCCGACGACGTCGCCCATGCCGAGGATGCGCCCCGCGAGACCCTCTGGACGGAACTCTTCGAGTCGATCCAGCTCCTCGCCCATGCCCAGATACTTGATGGGGACGCCGCAGACTTCCTTGATGGAGAGTGCGGCACCTCCTCGAGCATCGCCATCGAGCTTGGTCAGAACAAAGCCCGAGAGCGCAAGGCGCTCGTGGAAGCTCGCGGCCGTTCGCACCGCATCCTGACCAATCATCGCGTCACAGACGAACAGCGTGTTGCGGGGCTGGGTGCGCTCCCGGATGGCGTCCAGCTCACCCATCATGGAGTCATCGATAGCCAACCGACCGGCGGTGTCGAACAGGACAACATCGCGTCCAACGCTGGCAGCCTGCTGCATGGCCATCGCACACAAGTCGGGAGGCGACATGCCCTTCAGCGAGAAGACTGGAATGTCCAGCTTCCGCCCGAGCACCATCAACTGATTGATCGCAGCAGGCCGATAGGTGTCGGCCGCCACCATCATGGGCTTCTTGCCCTTCTTCTCCTTGAGGAACCAGGCCAGCTTCGCGGTGGTGGTGGTCTTACCAGAGCCTTGGAGACCAACCATCATGACGCCGGTCGGGCCCTTGTTGGCGTAGTCCAGCTCGGCATCGACGGGACCCATGAGGCCCACGAGTTCATCGTGACAGAGCCGCACAAAGTGGTCACCAGGCGTGACCTGCATGGACTTCTGCTTTGTCTTGGCCTTGACCTGGACGATCTCGCCTACGGCCTTCCCCTTCAGCCGCTCCAGAAAGCCATTGACCACCCCGTAGTCGACATCCGCCTCCAGCAGGGAGACGCGGATGTCCCGCAGCGCAGCCTCTACGTCCTCTTCACTGATGCGCGCCTGCCCCTGAAATCGGAGTCGGACATCGCGAAAACCAGAAGTGAGGGTGTCGAGCATGAGCAGCTTTCAGCCAGTACTAGGGAATGGGTTATTGAGGCTGTAGCCTCGCCTCGGTGCCGGATCCGGTGGAACCGAACCCGCCTTCTCCGCGCTCGGTAGCGTCGAGGATCTCGACCTGTTCTACCGACACCTGAGCCACCCGGGCCACCACCAACTGAGCAATGCGCATGCCTCGCTCGATGACAAAAGGCTCAGACCCCAGGTTGGCAAGAAGCACCTTCACCTCACCCCGATAGTCCGAGTCGATGGTTCCAGGTGCATTGATGATCGTCACGCCGTGTCGGAGCGCCAGACCGGACCGAGGGCGGACCTGAATCTCGGTGCCCGGAGGCACCGCCATGGACAGGCCCGTTGGCACCGCGAGGCGGTCTCCTGGGTGAAGCGTGATGGGTTCAGTGACCGCTGCGCGGACATCGAGTCCCGCCGCCTGAGCGCTCATGGCCTCAGGCAGCGGGACGTCGTTGTCAGCTTCCGGTCGGAGCCGGCAAACACGTAGGGGTATGACCGGCTCCACGCTCGCCTCAGTGCGCGGCGTGCGCGGCTTCTTCGCCGAGCGTCTCGCCGAGGGCAGCCTTGCGGGACAGCCGGATCTTGCCCGACTTGTCGACGTCGATGCACTTCACGAGTACCTCGTCGCCCTCCTGCAGGATGTCAGTCACCTTGTTGACCCGTGCCTCAGCCAGCTCGCTGATGTGCACAAGGCCATCGGTGTTGGCGAAGATCTCCACAAAGGCGCCGAAGTCCACGACCTTCTTCACGATGCCCAGGTAGAGCTTGCCCACCTCGGCTTCCTGCGTCAGCTCACGGATCATACGGATAGCCGCCTCACAGGCCGCCGAGTCCGGCGACGAGATCGTGACCACGCCGACCCCAGAGGAGTCGTCCACGTTTACCTGAGCGCCCGTGGCCTCCACGATGCCCTTGATCGTCTTGCCACCGGGGCCAATGACGTCCCGGACACGGCTCTGGGCAATCTCCAGCTGGTGAATGCGGGGCGCGAAGGGGCTCAGGTCATCCCGTGCCTCTCCCAGCACCGTATTCATGCAACCGAGGATGTGCTCTCGTCCCTCACGCGCCTGGCTGAGCGCCTTGCGCATGATCTCCGAGCTCACGCCCTTGATCTTGGTGTCCATCTGGAAGGCGGTGACACCCGCGCGGGTGCCCGTGACCTTAAAGTCCATGTCGCCCAAGTGGTCCTCATCGCCCGAGATGTCGGACAGGACGGCGTATCGCTCGCCTTCCTTGATGAGACCCATGGCGATACCGGCAACCGGTGCTTTCGTGGGGACACCAGCGTCCATCATGGCGAGGGACGCACCGCACACCGAGGCCATCGACGAACTGCCGTTGCTCTCGGTGATGTCGGAGACGACACGCACCACGTAGGGGTAGTCCTTCTGAGGGACGACCGGGTGCACCGCGCGTCGCGCGAGAGCGCCATGGCCGATTTCCCGGCGACCGGGACCCATCATGCGACGAGTCTCTCCCACCGAATAGGCGGGGAAGTTGTAGTGCAGCATGAAGCGATTCCAGCCCTGCTCATCGAGTTCATCGATGCGCTGCTCGTCCATGCGTGTACCGAGCGTGCAGGTCACCAGCGCTTGCGTCTCACCCCGGGTGAACAGGGCCGAGCCGTGGGTTCGCGGCAGCACACCGACCTCCACGTTGATGTTTCGCACCTGGTCCGGGACACGACCATCCAATCGGACACCCTCGTCCAGGAGACGTCCACGCATCAGCTGCTTGACCAGCTTTCCGTGAATCTCACCCAGCTGCTTGCGGCGACCCGCCTTCTCGTCGTCACTGGCGTCATCGGCCGCAGCGAACTTCTCTCGAATCGCCTCCTTCACGGCCTTGAGCGCATCCTTGCGGTCGTGCTTGCCTTCCACCTGGAAGGCGTCGACGATCGCCGAGCTGAACTCCGCGCGGACTTCGTCGACGAGCGACGAGATGTCCTCCTCCTCCGTCACGGTCATCTTGGCCTTACCGACCGCTGCCACCAACTCCTTCTGGAGCTCAATGATGGGCTGCGCGGCCTGGAAGCCAAACTCGAGACCGGCGACGATGTCTTCTTCGCTGGCCTCTTCCATTCCGCCCTCGACCATCGTGATGGCCTCGCTGCTGGCGGCAATGATCATGTCGAAGTCACTGTCCTCGAGCTGCGTCAGCGTGGGGTTGGCTACCCACTCGCCATTGATGCGACCAACTCGGATGCCCGCGATGGGACCGTCGAACGGAATGTCCGAAATGCAGGTCGCAGCCGAGGCGCCGGTCAGCGCCAGGACATCGGTGGGGTTCTCCTGGTCGTGCGACACGACATAGGCGAGAACCTGAATCTCAGCACGCCACGTCTTTGGAAACAGCGGCCGGATGGGACGGTCCATCATGCGGGCAACGAGAATGCTCTTCGGCCCGGGACGACCCTCACGCTTGAAGTAACCACCTGGGATGCGACCAGCGGCAGCCGCCATGGGTCGGTAATCACAGGTCAAGGGCAGGAAGTCAGTGCCAGGACGGCCCTCACTCGCACCCGTTGCCGCGACCAGCACGACGGAATCGCCATACCGGACCAGCACCGAACCGCCCGCCTGCTTGGCGACGCGTCCGGTCTCAATGGATAGTTGTTTTCCGTTGATCTCAACGGACTTAATTGTAGTTGCCATCTTGGCAGTCTCTTTCGTCGCGGTCAGCAGCCCCTGGGCGAAACCCCTTGGTTCCGCCATCCACGTTTCCGTGGGACTGCCGTCTTCGTAGGCTCCCGAGGCACCCGCGCTGACCGCGTGGGCAGGGGTGGACGTTCCCCGGGAGATGCCAGCGCTCTCCTTCCCCGTTCCGGGGGAGCGCGCTGAACCAATGGAAAGGAGCCGGTCGGCTCCTGGCGCGAAACTGTTCCGCGCAAATGGTCAGAGCGCTGCGCTTACTGCGCAGCAGAGGAGCTACTTCCGCAGCCCCAATTCCTTGATGATGCTCTTGTACCGACCAAAATCGCCACCCCGGAGGTAGTCCAGGAGGCCACGGCGCCGGGCAACCATCATCAAGAGACCGCGCCGCGAGGCATGGTCCTTGTGGTGGGTCCGGAAGTGGTCGGTCAAGTTGTTGATTCGTTCGGTCAGCAGCGCGATCTGGATCTCGGGGGACCCGGTGTCACCGTCGCTGCGGGCGAACGTCGAGATGAGCTCGGCTTTTCGCTCGGGGGTCATCGTATTGTCTCCTCCGCCGGTGCCGGCCCCGGAACACCCGGAAATCGCACACCGCAGATAGGTTTTCGGCGCGAAGGGTAGGGTCTAAAGCAGAGGAAGTCAATGATTCACTGCGAGGCGAGTTCCGTGTCACCAGCACCAAGCGCTGGAGCGCCACGAGTCAAGTCACCGCAGGACCCGCTCCACTTGAAAGACAACGGCACCCGCTTCTCGCCGGGAGAGCGAGCCCCGAGAACAGGTGGCGCGCACGACAGCGACCCCCCGCAAGCCATTCCCATCCTCCAGCACGAGCCGATCGCCCTCGTGGAAGTCGAGGGCCATCAGCGCGGGATCTTGCTGGAGCTCCGACTTCCTCAGAGGCTGGCCTGACCCCACTCTGGCGGCCAGGAGGTCCGGGAGACGCAGCGTGGGCAAGCCTCCCAGGAGATCGGCTACCGGACACAGCGCGCCAGCCAGGAAGTCCCGCCAGCGACGAGCGTTGTCTTCGGGCACGAACCGGATCACTTCCCCACCCTCTTGAAGAGCCTGACGCTCAGTGCGCCACTGCTCAGACTTCTCCACGATGTGGTCCAAGGGCAGCGCATCATCGACACTGAGAGAGCCCGTGCTCGTACGCCGCAGCATATGCAAGTGGCCACCAACACCCAACACCTCACCCAGATCGTCAGCCAGTGCCCGCACATAGGTTCCTGCTCCGCACTTGACCTGAATCACGACATCAGCCGTCGACTCGGCTTGCTCCAGACCCATGAGCTCAATCCCATGAATCACCACGTCCTTGACGGGCAGTGCCACCTCTTCCCCTGACCGGGCGTAGTCGTAGAGCCGGCGACCCTCAACGCGTGCTGCGGAGAAGCGAGGCACGGTCTGCTGCTGCTCACCGAGGAAGCCCTTGAGAGCCTCGCGAATGCTGGCCTCGTCCACAGCCGACGCATCCCTCTGCTGCGTCACCTCGCCCGTCGGGTCCATCGTATCGGTGCGCACTCCCAGACGGACTACAGCCTCGTAGCACTTGTCCTGGTTCTGGAGGTAGGGCATCACCCTCGTCGCTCCATTCAGGAGCAACGGGAGCAAGCCTGTAGCAAAGGGATCCAGCGTCCCGCCATGGCCTACTTTGCCGAGGCGTAGCCTGGCCTTGATGCGCTGGCAGACCTCATGCGAGGTCACGCCGGCAGGCTTGTCCACCAACAAGACCCCCTGCAGGATCGTATCGGCACCGTTGCGACGACGTCGACGGCCCATCAGCCTTGTCCCTCCTGCTCCGAGTCGTCCCCAGCGGTGGCCTCGGGAGCTGTCATGGGTTCCGAGGGAGTCACAGACTCTGCGACCTCCTCGTCCGCATTCAGTCCATCCATGAGGTCATGCATGTCCACCAGGTTTGCGACGCCAACGTCATACCGAAACGAGAGCTTCGGGGTGAAGCGAAGACGTAGGTTTCTCCCGGCTTTGCGTTGGAGAAAGGTGGACGCGGCCCGAAGACCAGCCTCAAGCTCGGCGACCCTCTCCATGTCACCGATTCCGGCCATGGGAACGAAATAGACTCGCGCTTCCCGCAGGTCGTCGGTGACTTCCACCCGAGTGATGGTCACAGACTGGACTCGGGGGTCTTTCACCTCGCGCTGCACCAGGCGGGACAACTCCACCTGCAGCTGCTTCCCCACACGATCGCCTCTTCGGATTGTGGTCATAGCGCGCCTTCTACCCGCTAGACGGCCCCACGTCACGCGCTGAGACCGTTCGAGGCTCAGAAGAACTCCTTGGGAAGGAACGCGGCCACGTCGATCACACGGTAGAGCCGCTCGTCCTCTCGGCTCTTCATGAGACGAATACGGCGCATGTTCCAAGTGGAGTTCCAGCGCAGCTCCGCCGTGGACTCGATGGGAGAACCGAGATCCAGCGGAAAGCCAGATGTTCCCAGCGCAGTGGGGATGTCCATCAAGTGCTCTAGATCCTTCCGAATACGATAAATGCGACCGTCGTAGGTCCAGACCTCAGCTCGCTCGAACACCACCTGGCGCTCATTCTCGGGGAGGTCCTCGTAGCGAAGTTGCTCCCCCAACTGGTCCTGCACAACATCCGCCGGCAGCTCCGACAGCTTGCGTCGCGACAGGTACGGGATGTCGATGTGGAGGCCCGTTCGTTTCTCATAACCGACCTGCACGCGAGCGGAGGGTACACTGGCTGCGGGCTCCGTCGTAGCGGCCGAGGGACGTGCTGCAAGCCGGGCGTCTTCCTGCTCGATCAGGCTCGGTGGCAGTGTCCCGTCCGATGAGCAACCCCATGCCCCCAACAGAAAGGCGACGACGAGGGCAGGGACAGCAGGCACCATTGCGACATCCTGCGGCCCAGCAGCGCCGTTGACAAGGCCTTCTCGCCCACCCAAGATGACGACGCCTACGCTCCGGGACCCCCACCATGGCTATCACCGTCAGGTTGTTTGCAGCCCTCCGCGAGCACGTCGGACACAGCAAGCTTGAGTTGGAGTTGGCACCGAACGAGACCGTGGGTTCTCTGTTTGACCGACTCTTCGTCGACCCAGCCCTCCAGGGACTGAGACCGTCGCTGCTCTTCGCGGTGAACCGGGACTACGTGAGCCACGACCACGAGCTTCGCGATGGTGACGAGGTCGCGTTCATCCCCCCACTGGGCGGGGGTGCTCCCGGTCCAGAGGGCGAGCCCATAGCCCGCGTGTTTCTGTCTCGGGAACCTCTGAACCTGTCCGCGCTGATTGACTGCGTTCGCGGACCAGGCCGGGGTGGAATCACGACATTCACCGGAACCGTCCGGGACCACTTTGAGGGCCGACCTGTCCTGCACCTGGACTACGAGGCCTACGAAGAGATGGTCCTACCCAAGATGGCCGAACTGTGCGAGATCATCGAGACCCGATGGCCGGAAACTTCGGTCGCTATGGCTCATCGAGTCGGCCGGCTCCACATCGGAGACGAGGCTGTCCACGTGGCGGTCGGCGCACCGCACCGGGACGCCGCCTTCGCAGCGTGTCGGTTCGCAATCGACGAACTCAAGGCCACCGTTCCTATCTTCAAGAAGGAGATCTACGAGGACGGCAGCCAGTGGAAGGCGCAGGGTGGTGGCTGAGGACACATTTCATTTCCGCTCGTCTCGGGGGCGAGCGGATCGCAACCCCTACGTGGACCGCATCAAGGACTTCGGCTCCCATGCGCTCCGCGCCGAGGAATCTGAGCCGCTGAGAGGTCACTGGCGAGAGGCCATCGGCAAGAGCGCCGACGCACCCCTGTTGTTGGAGATTGGCCCAGGGAATGGTTTCTTCTTTGCCGAACTAGCCCGACGCCACCCAGAAGCCGCCGTGGTCGCCGTGGAGATTCGGTTCAAGCGGGTCTGGCTCACCGCCAAGAAAGCCCTAGAGGCTGGGGCCCATAACTTTCGTGTGATTCACCACCACAGTCGCCACCTGCCGGACCTGTTCGAAGATGGCGAGCTGGACGCCGTGTTCATCCACCACCCCGACCCCTGGCCCAAGGAACGGCACCACAAGCATCGACTCTTGCAACCCAGCTTCGCCAACCAGCTGGCGCGCCTCCTGCGAACCAACGGCGAGGTCTGGCTCAAGAGCGACTTCGAGCCCTACGGACCGCTCGCTCGCGAGGTCTTCTCGGGGAGCGACTTCTCCGAAATCGAGTACACCGCCGACCTGCACGGAAGACCAAGTCTCGAAGCCCCAGAGGACGTAGTGGCCCGCTTTCGCATGGCCGACGTGGCTACGAACTACGAGGTCAAGTCTCGGAAAAAGGGCGCTCGAATCATGCTGGCGGGCTACCGTCGTCAGCCGGTGAGCTAGAGCCCATCTGACGGCTCTGACTCAGCAATCGTCGAACGCTGATTCGGTCCACTACGAGGAAGAACCCGCCCAGAACACTCAGCAAGAGAAACTGGCTGCCGTGGACCAACACCGAAAAAGCAGCCGCCTGGTCATAGAACTCCGTGCCGACGACCAGCACCACGCCGACAATCACCGCAGCCTCGAAGACCCCGGCAAAGAGCGGGGGTGCCGGCAGAATCAGGAAGATGCAGATCGACGAAAGAATCGCTCCTGCGTCCCAGAAGCCCACCTGGGCACCGAACTCAAGCCCACGAGCCATCACGAGGATCGAGAACACGTTGAGAACCCACGTGATCACCGTCCAAGCGAGGACTGGAACAGCGCTACGCAAAGAACCCAACGACAGCAGTGCATCCAGGAACGTGCGCAGCAACCCAGAAACCAGCGATCCCATCCTCTCGCCCGCCAGTCCAGCGAGACGACCCGCGAGCGAGACACCCCGGTCCCCCATAGCCAGTAGCACGACGAGAAGACCCGATGCGGGCAGCAACACAGAGAGAATGGCGGTGCGGCCCGTACCCACCAAGTCCACAGGCTCTCCACCAATACTCACCGGACCATCGGGAAGATCTGCCAGAGCCAGCGCGCCAACAAAGATCGCCCCGAGGGCCAGCATGTCGAGAACCCGCTCGACAACCACCGTCGCTACACCAGACCCAAAGGGGATCTCTTCCCGCTCGAACAGAAGGTACGGACGCACCACCTCCCCGAGCCTAAACGGAAGCACGTTGATCAGAAAGAAACCAACAGAGCAGACCGAAAAATAGGTCCTAAAACCGACCCGCGGCTCCACGGCCTGAACCAGACGACCCCAGCGAATCGACCGACACACATGAACGCTGAAGAAGAGCCCTAAGCCAGCGATGAAGGTCGGGACATGGACCCCTTGCAGGGCCTCCAGAAACGCCTGACCATCGACCCCTCGAAACGCGAGATACAAGGCGACGGCACCCACCGCCAACATCACGAAGATCTGAAGGATTCTGGGCAACGTGTTGAGCGCCAGCGAGACGCGCCTAGAGCTTGTGGATCCGACCGGCAGGAGAGTCAACTCCAGCCAGAGCATTACGACAGTCGACAATCGCCACTGATTTCCGCGCGACCAACTCCCAGTCGATGGCAGCATGATCCGCGGTCACCACGACACAATCAAAGGAGGAGAGCATCTCTTCGCCCAGCGACTCCGAAGCCAGCAACTCCCCCGAGACAAGCTCCAAGTGTGGCACATGTGGATCGTGGTACCGGATCTCAGCTCCCCGAGCGATCAGTAACTGAATGACATCGAGCGCCGGGCTCTCCCGAGTGTCGGACACGTTGGCCTTGTAGCTCACACCTAGGATGAGCACTCGACTGCCACGCACCGACTTGGAGTCCTCGTTCAGGCTCTCAGAGACCAACTCCACCACATGAGCCGGCATCGAGGTGTTGACCTCGGCGGCCAACTCGATGAACCGTGCGCGATAGTTGAGTGTCTTGAGGATCCAGGAAAGATAGTGCGGATCCACAGGGATGCAGTGCCCACCCAGACCGGGGCCTGGATAAAACTTCATGAAGCCAAACGGCTTGGTGGCGGCGGCATCGATCACCTCCCAGGTGTCCAGGCCCAGCTTGCGACACATGAGCGCGACCTCGTTGACCAGCCCAATGTTCACCGCTCGAAAGGTGTTCTCCAGTAGCTTGGCCATCTCCGCTGCTCGGGTAGACGACATGGGGACAACCGTCGTCAAGAAGGTGTTGTACAGCGCGCAACCCACGGCAGTGCACGAATCGGTGATGCCGCCAACGAGACGCGGTGTGTTGCGGATATCGAACGAGAGGTTCCCCGGATCGACGCGCTCCGGGGAGAAGCAGAGGAAGAAGTCCTCACCGACCACCAAGCCCTTCTCTTCGAAGACGGGCAAGAGAAGCTCGTCGGTGCTCCCAGGGTAGGTGGTCGACTCCAGGACAATGAGTTGCCCAGGTCGAAGCCGCTCAGCCACTTCGCGGGCAGCCGTCAGAATGAACGAGATGTCCGGATCCCGCGTCTTGGATAGCGGAGTCGGCACGCAGATAGAGATCGCGTCCATCTCGGACAAATCATCGAAGCTCGCCCGGGGATGGAATCGACCCGACTGAAGGCACTCCTGCAGGACCTTGTCGCTTACGTCGTCAATGTAGGACTTTCCCGCTAATAGACTGTCAATCTTTCGCTGATCAATGTCGTAGCCGGTCACATCGAGACCAGCAGAGACCATGGTCATCGCCAGAGGAAGACCCACATAGCCCTGCCCGATGACACCCACTCGAGCCCCACCAGACTGAATGAGCCCAATCAACGCTGCGCTGGCATCCGTAGCTTGGTCGAGCGGCGTTGATTGATCAGTTCTCATCGGTGCTTGGCGGGTCCCACACAGGAGCGACGCATCCTACCCGGATTCCGTCCGCGCGACACCAGCCCGAGCAGTGCCCACGCCATCAGCAGAGCCACCGGCCCGTGTCCGCGAGCAGAACCACCCAACGACAGGAGCGAGGCCCCACAGTCCAAGCTGGGAGTCTCGTCCAGACGAAGAGGGTCGGAATAGCCCAGGTATTCCTCTAGGTTCGAGACGCCATCTCCATCGGCATCGAGCGCCCCATCGGCTCTCTGCGGATTCAATCCCCAGGCAAGCTCCCACACGTCATCCATGCCGTCCGCGTCCCCATCCGGAGGCAGATAGATCAGGCCCAACTCCACCCGTTCTTCAGTTCCCACCGAGACGACATCAGCGCTCCGCAGCGACCGTGCCTCTGGCCAGTAGGTTGTGACGCGGCTGGGATCGCCGGTGCAAAATGGTAGCCACTCAACCTGGACCAGGTAGGCGCCAGTATCGAGGCCCTGGACCACAAAAGCGCCATCCCCATCCGTTCGACCACCAGCGACCTCCATCTCGTCAGAGGCGTCGAATACTGTAATTGCGGCTCCACGAACCGCGGTGCCTGTTCGAGTCCGCACCGACCCCACCAACTGGCCTCCTTCCAGCATGGAGATGTCCAGCTGGCGTGTCTCACCAGCAACCAATCGGATGGGTTCGGCTGTGCGAAATGGAAGCAGTGGCGACGTACCGGCCAACTGGACCTCCACAGACACCGCACCCGCGGGCAAGTGCTCCAGACGAGCGGGTGTACTGGAGGTCTCCGGTCCCACCGACCGCGCCAGTAGGCGCTCCCCTCCCCCTCCATCGCTCGCCTGCCGCACAACCAATTGCGCCCCGTAGCCCGCCTGCTCCTCCAGCCCACTGACACGAACCTCCAAGACCGCGGCCTCGGCGAGGACGAGGTCAGGAACCGTTGTCACCTCGCCCGCTTCGAGAAGCAGCCAATCAGCTTCGGCTTGAGTGTCCACTCCAGGAGACCACGTCCTTGAAAACCCCTCCGCTTCCACTCGCAACTGAAACTCAGAGCCGGGAACGGCGTCGAAGTAAAACCGACCGGTCGAATCGGTTGTAGAGGGCGGAACTGACGCGTTCCGCATCGACAAGAAAACCTCAGCCCCCGGGACAGGTCTATCTTCCTCGAGGACCCGACCCGCCACCGTGGCTCCTGCAGGCACCACGAGGTCAGCGCGTCGGTCCTCTCCACGCACAGCGTGAATGAACTCCGCCCCCTCAGGATTCCAGGTCCCCGGGAACCAGACCGACCCCGCCATGGGCACCTCGCCCAGCGGCGCCAGGGAGACTCTCAGCTCGTAGAGCCCCGGGAGGATCTCCTCGTCCTCCACGAACGAATCCAGACCCGTGATGCGGTACTGACCTTCATCATCGGTCCAGGATTCTCGAATCAGCCCCTGGTGGAAATAGCCCACCCCAGTGGCCGTGACCCTCTGGCCAGCGAGAGGGGCTCCATTGGAGTCCACAACCGTGCCCCACAACGACCCCCCTACAGGCAACAGGAAGTCGATGCCAGACAAGGTCTGATCGCTCTCTAAGCGCAAGATCTCTGCATTGCAGAAGAGATAGCGATCATCGTAGTAGGCACCCAGCCGATTGAGGGCATCCGGCGGCAAGGCCCAGGCCCGGTGCAGGCCTGGGTCGACTCCTTCGATGCGGTAGAACCCGCGCTCGTCCGTCGTGGACAGGGCCGCTTGGCCCTTGAGGTCCATGGCATAGACCTGGACGCCCTCCAGCGGCTCCCCACCAGGGTATCCGGCGACCTCCCCCTCCAGAACGGCAGCGGCCGCGGCCCCCCCGTAGAGGAGGACCGCGGCCGCGAGAATGCCTATTGGGCGAATGGCTTACTCGAAGCCAATCAGCCAGATCGCCTGTCCACCGTACTGCCCAGACAGGTCCGTGCCCACGTAGGGGTTGGTCTCGGTGTTCTTGAAGAACTCCCAGTATCCGTACCACGAAGAGCCGGGGCCCGCCGCAGCCGAGACCTGGTTGATACCAATCTCGTTGGACAGCGTTCCAGGGGTGTTGTTCACGAAACCAGCGTGGGTGAACTCAAGCCCGTACTCAGACAGGGTCTGCTCGATCTCGGCAGCGCTGTAGCCACCGTCCACCGTCAGCTCCATGCCCTGATCGCTCATCGTGGTGACATCCACCAAGCCGAGGCTGAGGAAGTCGCCCATGCCACCATCGGTGATGGGAGTCAGCAGCGAGGGGCCGAAGTTGGCGCCGGCGAGGTCCAGCTCGGCGACATCGCAGTCGTCCGGGTTGGTCGCAGGATCGGAGATGTCGGTGGCCGACGTGTGATCGAACTCAATGGAGCCCGTGCAGTTGTTGCAGCCTTCACCAGCCAGGATGCCGGGGCCGAAGGTGGCAGAGCCAGCGATCTGAATCCACTGCGTGCAGTTCAGGATCTGGGTTGCCTCGTTGTACTCAGCCCAGTAGTTGACACCGAACACGGCAGAGATGTCGGTAGAGGAGTCGTCCACGGGGACCGCTTCCATCTCGATGGAGAAGCTGATGGCAGCCAGCGCGAACTCAGCCGCGGTGTCGTCATCATCATCGTCGTCATCATCATCGTCGTCGCCGAGGTTGTTACCACCGTCGTCGTCGTCGTCACCAGGAATGTTGTTGCCGTCGTTGTCAGTGTCACCGTCGATGGACGAGTCGCCACCATTGGCACCATCTGTGCGGGCATCACAGCCCATTCCAACCAACGCAACACCCACAACCAGCGCCAACATATAGCTACTGAACATCTTCACGATAACCTTGAACATTCGGGTCTCCCTCCACCTCGCATATACCGACCAGACCGGTTGCAGACACCCTGCAACACGAACCATCCAGCCCAGCTGAGTGCGAGCGGCGAGCGGTATGTACCCGAGAGCCGCGCGAAAGAAAAGTCCTTTTTCGAACAAGCCCTACGCGAAACGGCAACAGGCATCGAAATCGGAAAAAACAAGAAGAGACGCAACTTCAAGACAAGGTCGACGCTGTAACCGATAGCGGCAACCGCAGCTCAGTCAACGCGAACCTGCCTGGGAGGCTCCTTCGACGCCGAGACCGCTCTGACCCGAGCCGTATCCAGCTGACCTCGACCAAACTCCGAGTCGATCTCGCGTGCCAGCGAGAGCACGAAGCGAAGAGTTTGCTCGAGAGCGCGGGGCTCTACCGAGTCCAATCGGTCCTGGTGCGTGTGTAAGACCTCCGCAGCCCTGCCACGAACCAACGTAGTGAGCGTCACCGCCCGGTAGCCGGCCTCCGTCACCGGACCCGCATCGGTTCGCCCCACAAGGGCGACCTCGCCGACCCCATCGAACTCATCGGACTGAGCGAGACGCTCCGCCAGAGCAGGCAGGCTTGGTCTATATGGCAAGCGGTCCCAACGCCCTTCTGAGCTGACGAAGTGCAGCTCCCCACGGCCGACGTCGTCTAGGTTGACGAAGAAGGTCGCGCGCCGGTCCAGAAGATGAGCGAACTGGCGCACGAACGCCTTCATGCCGCCCGAGTCCGCTTCACGCGCGCCGGTCGCGAGGACCCACAGCTCGCAGTGCTCCAGTGGTTCATTCACCAGATGCTCCGCGGCCACTAGAGCCACCGCGAGGCCAGAGCCGTTGTCGATGGCCCCAGCGGTGGGGACAGAGCGCCACCAATCGATGGCAATGAGAAGCGTGGCGACGTGGATCCAGGCCGCCATCAGCAGCGCCGCAAGCGCGACGGGAGAGGGTTCAGGAAGCGCCAACGCCAAGATGGAGGCGACAAGTTGAGTAGCACCACCGACGAGTACAATGGTGCCAGGGTGCAGGGGCACACCACCGATTAATTCATAGTGAGCCAGTCGCTTGACCCAGGGACTGAAGAGCGTGGACGCACCGGCCACGTCCGCATGCGCCACGAGCACCACCCGACCCCGACTGCCCGGCTGCCGAAGGCGCGCGACCATATTGCCCGTCAGCTGCTTCATGAGAAGCCAGCGCACCAGACGCGGGCGGCCGCGAAGCTCACCCCAAAAGGACAGCAAGACCAACGAAGTCAGCAACACAGGCCCCAACCCGTTGCTCAGAAGGGACCAGAGCAGGGCCACGAGCAGAAGGGCCGAGTGTGTCCCCAGCAGGACAGAGGTCTGAGGAGCGCACACCGCCCCCTCAACGACCGTGTCCATGCCCAGCCGGTCTAGACGCCCGGCAAGCGCAGCCTGGGCCATGCGCTCACCTTGAGAACCCGCCAGTCGACCAGGCAACTCGGTGACAACCCCGATGAATTCCTTCATGCGTTGGACCGTCGATGTTTGATGCGAGTGTGACATTGTCGAGAAGAGTCTAAACCGTTCGCTATACTCTCAAACCCCAGGGGTCGGTCTTCGGCCCATTACCTCGGTTAGGACCTCGATGAACCTCGTTGTCGACGAGGTTGTTTCGCTGCACAGCGACAACCTCTCTCATGTATTCCATGTACCCACATCATCGCTGTATGCGATGGACTCCGAAACCATGTCTATCCTCGAGGGTGCTCGTGATGGACTGCATACCGATCAGAGCCTGCAGAAACTGACGGCGGACTCAGGTCTCGACCCGGCCGAGGTCGAGGACATCATCGACAATTTGGTGAAGTTGCGTCTCCTGGTCCCACCAGGCGAGACCGGCAACCGAGGCCCACTTGCTGACCGGCCGCAGAGTGGCCGGAGCATGGGCAATCTCGTCCTCCACGTGGCACACACCTGCAATCTGGGTTGCGGCTACTGCTATGCGGAGCAAGGCCTGTACAAGGGCAAAGCCACCCTCATGAACGAAGAGCGAGCCCATGAATATGTGGACTGGCTATTCGACCAGTGTGATCCGGAGACCAAGTCTCTCGGCATCACTTTCTTCGGGGGCGAGCCACTGCTGAATCTGAAAGTCATGAAGTCCGCCGCAGCCCATGCTCGAGAACGAGCGGACACGGACAACAAGTCTGTGCGGTTCTCCGTGACGACCAACGGCACCCTAGTCACCCCCGAGATCGTCGACTTTCTAGCCGCCATCGACTGTGTCGTCACAGTGAGTCTGGACGGCATCGGCAAGACCAACGATCGCCTGCGCCCGTTCCACTCGGGCCGCGGGTCCTACGACCTCGTCCTGGACCGCATCCAACCGCTCCTCGAACGGGGCAAGGTGGCTGCCCGTGTCACCGTCACCCGGCAGAACCTCGATGTCGTAGACACCGTCACGACGCTCCTCGAACGAGGCTTCGCTGAGGTGGGGTGCTCGCCAGTCGATGCGAAGAATCCTGCCTACGACCTGCGAGGGGAAGACTACGAAGTGCTGCTCGATGGCTTCGGCACACTCTCCCGACGCTACATCGACGAGGCCGTGCAGGGTCGTAAGTACGGCTTCTCTAACATCGCCAACATCATCAAGGCGGTGCACCAAGGGCACAACAAGGACTACCCGTGCGGCGCGGGGCTCCAGATGGTTGCGGGTGCCCCCAACGGTGAGATGAGCCTATGCCACCGATTCGTTGGTGAGCCGGACTACGTCCTTGGCAACGTCAAAGAGGGTGGAATCGATAGCCATCGTCGGCTTCAGATCCTCGAGGACATCCAGCTGTCCGAGCGATCCGACTGCTCCAGTTGCTGGGCCCGTTACATCTGCTCCGGCGGATGCCACCACGTCAACTTCCTGTTCGAGGGAGACCCCAGCCGCACTTACCTGACCCACTGTGACTACCTCCGAGCTTGGTATCGCATGGGCCTCGAAGCCTACGCTGAGATCATGTCACGCAACCCCGAGTTCGTCGGGGAGTTCATCGACCCCGGTTTTCTGTGCAATCAGTAACGAGAGCCTAAGATTGGCGCGAAAAGGAACCCAGCCCATGAGCCGAATCAAGCCTCTGAACATTAAGGCAAGAGCTGTCGAAGCGAGCACAGACCGCGACGTGCGGGGCTACGCATTCGGCGACTGCTGCGCATCCTTCGCGCCGGGTTGGGAGGTGGGCACCCAAGACAACGCCGACCCCTGCCCGTGGAAGAGCGACCTCAGCCTCTGCTGGGGCACCTGCTACTGGATGGGTCAGGTGCCCGACTACATCTCGTACGGGGAGTGGCTCGACACCTGCGGCAACATTCAGAACGACTGGCGCAATCTCTGTACCATTCCGGACAACGGGTGACGCTCATGCTCCAGCGCACGAACTCCTATATCTGCACTCTGGCCGCTCTCGTCGCGGCTGCCGTCTGGCTGCTCGCCCTGCCTCAGCACACAGAGGCGGCGGGCGCTCGCACTGCATGGGTATCTAGCAACCACATCCAGGTCATTGACCTGGACACGGCTCGGGTCATTGGCCGGCTGCCGCTCTCCGAGTTCATCCACGACATGGACTTCAGCGTGGACGGCAACCGCGTGTACGTAGGCAGCAGCAAGGGGCTGCGTGTGGCCGATGCCAACGAGCTCCGGTTTGTGCAGCAGGTGTCCACGAGCATGACCAAGGCCGTAGCGGTCTCCAAAGACGGCAGTCGCGTCGCAGCGATTCATCCTGGGGACCGAGAGGCGACACAGGCAGCCCGGAAAGCTGGCCTTCCCCTCCCCCCCGCCAAGATCACGATCTACTCGACGCTGGACATGAAGGAACAGAGTTCCTGGCACGTGCACGCCATGACATTCGATGTCCTGTTCGCGCCATCGAACGATCGGGTCTACGTGTTGGTACCCCCCGAGGGCATGGTCTATGTCCACGACTTGAGTGGGGCAGTTCTCGACACCATTCAGCTCGTACCGAGGAGCCCCGAGGGTTCCCACCAGGGAGCAATGCTGACCTGGATGGCGCTCTCGCCCGATGGCCGATCGCTGGTGGTCCCCGGCACAACCGCAGACCGATCGTTCGTAGCAGAGGTCGACCTGGGCAACAGACGACCCCTGGATGAACGCGTGGTCCACCAAGATCTGGGACACAACCGGAGGATCCAAGGGCTGGCTTGGGACGATGACGGCAGTGGTGTTTACGTCACTGCAGTGAACTCCATGGTCAAGTTCAATGGTCTCGGTCTTCCCATCGCCTGGGAATCCATGCCGCTCAACTACGTCGACATCGAGCCCATCCCAGGCACCAACGAGAACGTCCTGGTGGCGCCCATCTTCTCCAAGTCCAACAAGAGCGGGGGGGTCGCCATCTTGGGCGAAAACGGCGAGTTCCTGAGAACGGTGGAGTTGCCCGACATGAGCCCCTACTTCGTGGCTGTCCGACCCTGACCACACTCTGCCTACACGCGCCCGACCGGGCGCGGCTGACGCAACTTGAGCAAGCCTCGGACCTTCGTCGGTCGGAGGCTGCCTGGCTATCCAGTCTGCCCGACTACAGCCGGCTCTATTTTGGGGTCGAGTTCTGCGAGCACCTGCTTCCCAGCGCGGACGACGTGGAGGCCGCTTGCGACTTCTGCAACCGGCGTCAATGGAAGCTAACGCTGCTGACACCCTACGTAACCGACTGGGGGCTCGAGAAGATCGACCCACTCCTCCAGGCCCTAGACACCATGGCGCCCCATGGCACCGAGGTGGTCGTCAACGACTGGGGAGTACTCCGCCAGGTAGCCAACCGCTCCAACGCAGACCTCTTGGTTGTACTGGGCCGAGGGTTGAACCGGATGTTCCGCGACCCGAGAGTTCCCGATGTAGGTCCAGAACATCTGGGGGGAGACGCTCCACCGAGCGCTTGGCGTAGCGCGAGCCACCAGAGTCAGGGTTTCCGAACCATGCTCCGCTCGGCAGGCATCCAACGGATCGAAACGGACATGCCGATGCAAGGTATGCAGGACCTGGACCCCGACGAACAAGACCTGAAGCTAAGTGTTCACCTGCCCTATGGAATGGTGGCCAGCGGCCGCATCTGCATGATGAGCGCCCTTGGGCAGTCGGCTTCAGTGCGATTCCCCCCACCTCGCGCCTGCACTGCGCCCTGCCACGACTACACTTTGGAGCTTCGCGCGCCCTGGACGCGTCGAGCGGTTGGAGCAGGCCGGCTACCCCTGGTTGCAGAGGACAGCTTTCTGCCTCTAGACCACGTGCTCAATCGCCGTCGTAACGCGTTTCCAGCCCACGAGAATGACGACGCACCGAGGTTCATCCAGAAAGGCAACACCCACTTCTACTGCCTGGACGAGGAGAAGGTGGACAGTGCGCTGGACTGGGTCCACCGCAACCCCACAGCAGACCGCATCGTGGTAGCACCTGACGTGCCCATGTAGGCTTGCGAGCCCTAGGACCCAGAGCCCCGTGCAAATCCTTTGCCCCGTCAACAGCCCCGAAGAGGTCGCTCCGCTTGTGGATGCAGGGGCGGACGAGTTCTACTGCGGCCTGTTCCCCACAGAGTGGTACGAAAAGTGGGGTCGTGGGAGCTGGCCTAACCGGCGCGGACCAGGCCCGGCCAACATCAGCAAGATTGACGACCTGGCGCGGCTGGCAGACAGCGTGCACACCGCAGGCTCCGGTGGGCCCAACCAGCGGCGAGTTCCACTGTTCGTTGCGCTAAACCAACAGTTCTACCCAGACGACCAGGCGGACTTCCTCCTGGGGATCGCTCAGGACCTCCAGAGCCGCTCCGCTGTGGACGCCTTCATAGTGAGTGACCCCGGCTTCATGGGCCTCTTGAAGACTGAGATTCCGGAGGCGCGAGTCTTCTCCTCCACGGTGTCTGTTGCAACCAATGCTCAGGCGGTCCGGTTTCTTGCGGACTTGGGATGCTCCCGAGTCATCCTGTCCCGTCATCTGCACCTGGCCGAGGTCGAGTCGCTGCAACAATCCGTCCCCGATGTGGAGCTGGAGGTCTTCCTGCTCAACGACAACTGTTATTTCGAGGAAGGCTTCTGCAGCACGACACACACCATGCCGGGCTTCGGTGTCTACTGCATGACACCGTGGGAGCTGAGAGTCACCCGCGATGATCAGGGGGGGCAGGGTCTATCCGATCCCGAGGAGCGAGCTCGCTGGGACTTTCTCATCGACGAGCACCGACGCTTCCTGGGCAATCTGTCGCACCGGGGTTTTGGGGGCGGTCGCGCAGCAGTTCCGCTCGGACCATGCGGACTCTGCGCGATCCCCAAGCTCATGGACCTGGGCATCCACAGCGGCAAGATCGTGGGTAGGGAGGCCAGCCTGTATCGAAAGATCCGCTCTGTTCAGTCCGTCCGATACGTACGGGACAGCTATCGAGAAACCGGAGATGCTCAAGAGGCAAAGAAGAAGGCAGTAGAGCTTCGTGCTGACCCACGGGGTTGCAGTAGCGGCATGTCCTGTTACTACCGTAGCGCCCGAGACCGCGACCTCATCCCCCTGCCCTCCCGGAGCACCAAGAAGCCGACTCGAAACGCGACCAAGCCATGACCTCAAAGGGGTCCCCTCCCCCCTCTCCAGCCTTTGTGCCCGAGGCCATACGGCCGGACTCGGTGCGCCCAGCCGACACGGAGGTGTCGGAGCACACGAAGGTCCCCTGGAAGCGCGTCTTCAGCTACCTACTGCCCTACTGGAAGGCCGAGGTCCTTCTGGTGCTCGGTATGGCGATCGGTATTGGGCTCTCCTTGGTCTACCCGTTCCTGCTGCGAGAAATCGTCGACGATGTGGTGGGCCCCGGCGCCTCGGCTGCGACCGATCGATTGTTACCCCTTGCCGCCCTCATCCTGGCCGCCACGGCCGGCGGGGTCGTGCTCTCTGCCGCTGCCGCCTGGCTCCAGACCTGGGTCACAGCACACGTCCTCGTTGATCTCCGCTTGGAGTTGTTCCAGCACCTTCAGTCATTGGGCCCTGCTTTCTTTGCCCGCAAGCGACTGGGGGACGTCCTGTCTCGCATGGGAGGAGACCTCGCCGAGCTGCAACAGGTGGCCACCGGAACTCTCATCAATGTCATTGGGTCGGTCGTCACACTCGTGGGAGTCATCACGGCGCTCACCTTCCTCCAGCCCCTATTGCTTGCCGTAGGCGCGGCGTTCATCCCCATCGCTATCGGCTTACTGGTGCTGCTTCGGCCCATCATCCGGCGCCTGTCTTTGAGGATTCGAGAGCGCAACGCTGACATCTCCCATCAGATGTTGGAGAGCCTAACCGGCCTGCGCACGGTCCTGGCCCACGGGCTTGCCGACCGAGAAGCGAAGCGGTTCGAGGGCAACAACTTGGCGTTGATCCGAGCCGTTCTGCTCTTCCGCCTGTGGAACTCGGGATCAGCCGGCGCCTTCCAGATCCTCGTCACGGCGAACCTCCTGGCTGTCCTCGTCGTTGGTGTCTGGCTGATGCGAACGACTGCGATGACCCCAGGCGACCTCGTCGCGTTCCTCCTGTTCCAACAGCGACTCTACGGTCCGCTGCAGGGGCTGGCGGGCACTTATGTCAATCTGCAGCGGGCAGCAGCGTCAGTGGCGCGAGTCTTCGAGTTGCGCGACGCCAAGCCCCTGGAGGCTGCCGACCCGGCCCTGTCCCTCGACGAACCCTTCCAGGGACGCGTCGAGTTCGACAAGGTTTCGTTCCAATACGCTCCCGGACGACGGGTTCTGACCGACCTGACGATGCGAGTGGATCCCGGAGAGACCGTGTGCCTGGTCGGCCCCTCAGGAGTGGGCAAGACGACCGTCCTCGAGCTCATGTTTCGATTCGTCGACCCCGATGAGGGACGCGTTCTACTGGACGGCATCGATCTTCGAGAACTGGACCTCGACAGCGTTCTGCCCCAGGTCGCGTTGGTAGGCCAAGAGCCCGCGCTGTTCGATGGCACTCTACGCGACAACCTCCGATGGCTCCGGCCGGACGCGCCAGAGGCCACCATGAACGAAGTGGTCGAGCAAGTGGGCTTGTCGGAGTTCGTCCGCAGCCTGCCCCAGGGGCTGGAGACTCCTCTCGGCGACCGCGGCATTCGCCTGTCCTCTGGGCAGCGCCAGCGCATCGGGCTCGCCCGCGCGCTTCTCCGAGAACCCGTCCTCTTGGTGCTGGACGAAGTCACCTCGGCCCTGGACTGGGAGAGTGACCGGCTCGTCGTCGAAGCACTCCAAGCTCGGCGAGCCTCGGGCTGCACCACCCTGATCATCTCCCACCGCCTGCATCTTGCCGTCGATGCAGACCGAGTCGTCGTACTAGAAGACGGTCACGTGGCGACCACAGGCACCCACCTCACCCTGCTCGACCAGGGCGGACTGTACCGCAGACTTTGGGACTTGCAGCGAGGCGCGGCAGAGGCCAGGAGGTCCCCCAGCAGCGGCAGAACACACCCCACCGAGGACGGCTCGGCGTGAACAAGTCCACTACAGACCGAGGTCCTCTGGTCGCTGTCGTGGACAGTGGCGTGGCAGCCGGACACCCGCACTTGGAAGGCCTACAGTTGCGTTCCTTCTCCCTCGAGGGAGCGGGATCACCACTGGACCGACGGCCAGAGGCATCGGACCGGACAGGGCATGGCACTGCGTGTGTTGCCGCCCTATACCGGGCGAATCCCCGGGTGGAGGTCCTAGCAATCCGTCTCTTGGATGAAGAGTTGAGAACAACCGCCGAGGCTGTGGCCGAGGCGATCCGCGTCGCTGCCGACGAAGGAGCGAAGGTCATCAACCTCAGCCTGGGCTCGGGCAGGGCCGAATCGAGGTCCCTACTGGAGGAGGCCGTGCTGTACGCCAGGGAGCGGTCAGCACACTGTGTGGCTGCCGCCCACCCAAAGGGACGGCAGCTTTGGCCAGCCGACCTGCCCAGCGTGATCTCAGCGATTAGTCACCGCAGTTGCCCTCTCAGCGACCTGTATCGTGTGGAGGGGCCACTGCCCCGGTTTCTCGCGCACGGCTATCCACGGCCCATCGAGGGCCGGCCCCCCACCGCCAATCTGTACGGCCCATCGTTTGCCGCCATTCACTTGTCAGCAAAGGTTGCGGAGATTCTGACCAGAGACTCCCAGTTGGCATTCTCCGACATCGTCACCTGCCTGGAAGAGAGCTGTTCCGGCTCCTGGAATGAAACCAGCACTCACCCTAGGTCTTGACCGACCCCTCCCAGCCCGATAAACGGTGTACATGTCTCCCGCACCTGACGAACCGAGCTTCGAAGACGCTGAAGAGGCGTTCGAGCGTGGCGACGTCGAGACTGCCCTGGCGATCTGTGAGGGCTACCTCGGCGAAGACGAGTCCAAGGCACCCGTCGAGGCCCTCTACTTAGCTGCAGAGTGTCTCCTGGAGCTCCAGGAGGTCACCGAAGCGACCCACATGATCGACCTGGCCTTGAACGAGCACCCAGACGACGCCGTGCTGGTACACACGAAAGCCATTTGCTGCTTCGAGCAAGCCAAGCTCGAAGATGCTCGGAAGGGCTTCGAGAGAGCCGCGAACCTGGACGACCAACTGGGGGAGCCGCTGTTCTACCTAGGCATCCTGACCGAACGAGACGGTGACTTCGGCGCAGCAGACCGCCTCTTTGAGCACGGTGTTCGCTTGGACCCCGAGAACCTGTCCCTGCCGGTCGATTGGCCGGCCGACAAGGTTCGCCAGATCTTCGATGAGGTGGTCGAAGAGATGCCAGATCCTTTTGGCATGTGGCTGGCTGGTCTGCGCGTGGACGTGGCCGACCTTCCCGACGACGCTGCTCTGGCTGCCGCAGAGGGACCCATCTCCCCACTCGTTCACTGTCTCTTTGACGGGCCAGCACCAAGCCCTCCGGCGGAGAAGACGGACCCCGACGAGTGGCTTACGACCCACCCGAGCCGCGTCCGACTGTTTCGACGCAACCTGGGCAAGAGCGCCCACGACGAGTACGAGCTACACCGAGAGATACTCGAAGCTCTCCTCTGGGAATCCATGGAGTTCCTGGGCCTCGACGAGGGACACCTGGCCAAGCTCGGTATCCTCGACGACGAGGACGACGAGGCGCTGCTCCCGGGCAAGCCCCACTAGTCTCAGATGGGCAGACCATCTGAGTCGCGAACAGGCTGGGTAGGTCGTCAGCCGCCGCGAGTCAGTATGATGGTGACTTCGTAGTATCGATTGGCAGCACTCGCTTGCTCATCCACATCAGACACCACGACCTGCCACGTACCCGAGGAGAGCTCCTGGGAGACCACAGGGGACTCAGCTGCCATGTCCCAGGGCAAGGGGTCGCCGGCCTCACCTTCGGGGTTGATCAGGTGGACTTGCGGCGCCGTAGTCTCGCCATGGAGGGTGGATGCGAACGAAACATCGAGGACATCGCCTGACTCAGCTTCCAGGGAGTAGCGATCCTGGTCACCCGCACTGCCAATCCGGCCCCAGTACGTAGCCTGAGCCACGCTCTCACCCGAGCTAAAGGACAGGCCGAGCGCCATTGCCGTCTCCGTGGTCTCGTTGGGTTCCACCTCGACCGCCGGCATGTCGGCTGGATTGTTCTTCGCCGCGTGCAGGAAGTACCAGTGATCAAAGCCCCCGGAGTCACCAGCGTCCAGGACTTCCAACATGTAGAAGCCCGTCTCTAGGACGGGTATCCAGGCCCTGGTCTCTGTCTCCCAGTTCATCCCATCGTAGGTCTGGATGAGGCTCTCACCGTCTTCCAGGTAGACATTGACCCGAGTAGTTCCGGCACTCCCGCTGTTGGGGAACCCGTACAGGCGGAGAACCTCCGAGCTGATCACGGGGACGGAAATCCAGTCGCGGTCTTTAGACGGGGCAAGGGTGCCACCAGCCGTGTAGTTCACCGCGTACTCGTCCACCCCCCAGACCACAGCATCTTCCAGTTGATCGTTGGGCTCGCCAACGTGCATGGGATTGGACTCCGAGCCCAACTGAGAAAAGCTAAGCGTGTACTGGCGATCGTCCCCGGAGCCCGGGACGACAACGCTGGGGTCGTTGGCCCAGCTGCGCCGATCTTCCAGGCTGAAGTAATAGAGATCTGTAGACGGGACCGCCGAGTAAAAGCGTGAATTGGGCTCCACCGAAGGGACGCGGCTGTAGTTGTCGTTGTAGCCGATCTCGTCCCCATTCCCGTCGTAGTACACAATCACCGTATCCAGGGACTCGGAGTCCTCAGCATCCGCCGTGACTAGGAACAAGTCCCCCACTGTTCCGTAGAAACGAAACCAATCCACATCATCTGCTGGGGCGATGTGCAGCTGGACCGTATCCCCGTACTCAATTAGCTGCGCCTCATCGGGAAAATTGTTGCGATCCCCCTCGACGCACTGGCCAAGTTCATCGCAGATCTCGAGCCCGGACTCGTAGTCACAGTCCAGATCCTCGTCACAAACAGCCTCTGGCTCACCTCCTCCTGGAGGAGCTACAGGCGCGTCGTCATCCTCCTCAGCCTCATCCCCACAGCCCCAGAGGCCCAGCCCTAGAGCGAGCGTCAGCAACAACCAGCGAGTACGTTGGCGAGAGAGGGAATGAAGTGGCATGAGACGAACTCCAGCGAGTGGGGGCCGTCCTGGCCGGCGCCCGGGCATTCTCGCCTACAGTCTACTCCCACTCAATGGTCCCCGGGGGCTTGCTGGAGATGTCATAGACCACCCGATTGATGCCGCGGACCTCGTTGATAATGCGGTTCGAGCAACGCGCCAGCACCTCCCGCGGCATATCAAACCAGTCCGCTGTCATGCCATCGGTTGAGGTCACGGCACGCAAGGCACACACATTCTCGTAGGTGCGTTCGTCACCCATCACCCCCACCGTCTGCACCGGCAAGAGGACAGCAAATGCCTGCCAAATGGAGTCGTAGAGGCCTGCTCGACGGATCTCGTCGATAAAGATGTGGTCGGCTCGCCTCAAGACGTCGCAACGATCCTCGGTGACTTCACCCAGGACCCGCACACCGAGTCCGGGACCTGGGAACGGATGGCGCCCCAGCTTTTCGGAGCCGATGGCTAACTCAGCCCCCAGCAAACGCACCTCGTCCTTGAACAGATCGCGCAGCGGCTCGAGGAGCTCGAGCTTCATGTGCTCGGGCAAGCCACCCACATTGTGATGGCTCTTGATGGTCGCGGAAGGACCACCCTTGGGCGACACACTCTCGATGACGTCGGGATAGAGCGTACCCTGGGCCAAGAAGCGCGCGCCATCCACAGAGTCGGCTGAGTCCTCAAAGACCTCCACAAACACACGACCGATGATCTTTCGCTTCTGCTCGGGGTCCGTCACACCCTCTAGGGCGCTGAGGAATCTGTCCGAGGCATCCACATGTCGAAAATCAATACCTCGGAAGTCCTCAAAAAAACCACAGACCTCGGACGCCTCTTCCCAACGAAGCAGGCCGTTGTCGATAAAAATGCAGGTGGCCTGAGAGCCTATGGCCTGGGCAAGAAGCGCTGCGACGACGGTGGAGTCCACACCACCAGACAAACCCAGGATGACCCGAGAGTCCCCGACGACCCGACGGATGCGATCGACCTCCGTCTCGAGGAAGGACCCCATGGTCCAGTCCGGTCGACATCCACAGACATCGACCACGAAGTTCCGGAGGATCGCCCCCCCTTGGGGAGTGTGCGCGACCTCGGGATGAAACTGCACCCCAAACATGCGGTCATCATCTGAAGCCATGGCTGCAAAAGGCGAGTTGCCGCTGTGGCCCACCGACTGAAATCCATCGGGAAGCCGAAGAACCTTGTCACCGTGACTCATCCAAACCTGGAGCCCCGCCTCGTCAGACACCCCTCGCAGGAGACGACTGTCGCCCTGGGGAGTCAGCTCGGCATGACCGAACTCACGCTCATTGGAAGGCGCAACCTCGCCACCGAAGAGGTGAGTCAAGAGCTGCATGCCGTAGCAGATACCCAGCACCGGAACCCCGAGATCCACATCGGCACGCTCCAGCCGAGGTGCCCCCTCGGCATAGACAGAAGCGGGACCGCCGCTCAGAATCAGGCCCAGAAGTTCGTCCGACTCCCAGTCCTGCGCCGGTTGTGTATATGGGCGGACCTCGCAGTAGACGTTCTGCTCACGGATCCGGCGAGCGATCAGTTGGGTGTACTGGGAGCCGAAGTCGAGGATCAAGATCTTTTCGCGCTTGGCCACCAGGCTGTCTCCTATCTCCGTGAAGGCCCGCAACGGGAGAGAGGCCCTCTTCCACCTCAGGGGAGTCTGAGCGGCTGTTTTCCGCCGCCTCGGCAAGTCCCAAAGCCCACCGCCCTCCCGTGAGGCCGTCAAGGGTAGCGTCGAGTTCCTGCAGCCGCAATCGGCGGTCGAGGGATGCTTCGAGATCCTCGGGACCGGCCACCAGTTCCTCCACCCGCAGCCGCCTCCGATCGAAATAGTCAATGGTCACTCGGTGGACAATCGCCTGACGCAACTCGATGGTGGCACGACTCTCACGGACAGCCCGCAAGACTTCCCCACTAGAGGCGAGGTCCGCCAGGTCCCACTCCAACCACAAGTCCACGGTGTAGTCCGCCCGGTGGTCTCGTCCCTCAAGCAGATTCAC
>PBPL01000102.1 GCA_002724675.1 Deltaproteobacteria bacterium
CCAAAGCGGTGAGCGAGTCGGTCGGCCAGGTTGATCAGGCTGTCTGCCGCCACGACGACGAGAGGGACAACGGCGACGTCGGTGCGTTGGCAGCGCCACCCTTGGGTTCCGTGAGAGCCGTCGCAAAGGGGCAGTCGACTGGACTGGCCACAGACGCAGCGCTTGGGCCGAATTGAGTCAGTCACGACCTGCTTCGAGCGGTCCCACTGGACAGCCGACCCCCGTGCCCCCCAAGCCGCAGTATCCGCCCGGATTCTTGTGAAGGTACTGCTGATGCTCGGTCTCCGCGAAGTAAAAGGTGGGAGCGCTCAGGATCTCGGTGGTGATGGCTCCGTAGCCGGCGGCGTCCAGTTGTTCCTGGTAGGTCACTTTGGATGCCCTGGCCACGTCGAGGTGCTGGTCGCTGTAGGCGTAGATCCCGGAGCGGTACTGCGTCCCCTGATCGTTGCCCTGGCGCATCCCCTGGGTTGGGTCGTGGCCCTCCCAGAAGACACGAAGGAGCGCGTCGAAGGCCACCACGTTGGGATCGAAGGTCACTCGCACGACCTCGTTGTGTCCCGTCTGTCCTGAGCACACCTCCTGATAGGTGGGGTTGGGCGTGAAGCCCGCTGCGTAGCCGACAGCGGTCGAGTGGACGCCCTTGAGCTGCCAGAAGGCCTTCTCTGCTCCCCAGAAGCAGCCCATGCCCACCTGGAGCTGTTCCATGCCGGCAAAGGGGCCCTCCAGCGGAGTCCCCAGAACGAAGTGTGTTTCGGGGATCGGCATGGGGGTCGCACGGCCCGGAAGCGCGTCATGGGGCTCGGGCATCTGAGACTTGCGAGACAACAGGCTGAGAAAGGATGCATTGAGCACGAACAGACCCTCGCGGCACGGGTGGAGGCTTCTTGCCGCAGGCGGTCGTCCCGGTCAGCGAGGCTCCGCTGCGTCACCGGAATCATACCGGCGTCCACCAGGATTGCAGACCGGGGGTGCCGTCCCCCCAATTTCCTGCCATACTCTGTCCTGAGGTGAGGACCCACGTCGTCTGTGGGCCACACTCGGCAGGGAGGTGTCCTCTGGTGACACGGAAATGCCAGCGCATACCCTGGTTCGCACACGAACCACAGGTCCACGAGGCCACCGGTGAGGGTGCAGGCGAGTAGCTCCCCGCTTCCCCACCTCCCGGTCCAGCATCTTGTTGGCTCGGCGGCACTCCTCTTCGCATGCATAGCCCTCAGTTCCTGCGCCCCAGTAGAGGTCGCTCCCGTGTCCGAGGATGAGGACCGGCTTCCGTATGCCGACTGCACCGCAGAGGGCGCGTACGACATCCACCCCGAGGATGACTTGGTGGATCAGTATCAACTCGTGTCGTTCGACCACGGCGGAAACCTTCTCTCGATGGCTTTTCGCACGCGGTTCGACAGTGAACCCACCGAAGAATGGGCCATGGAGAACATCTATGAGGATGGCTTGCTGGTGCAGGTAGACGCTGAGTACTGGTCCAATGTCCTGCCCGTGCGCTCCAAGTGGAGCCTCTACTACGAGTACGACGAAGAGGGGCGCGAGGTGGTGGCCGAGAACGATGACCGATCCGATGGCAGCGTCGAGCAGACGACATGGACCACCTACGAAGACGGTGTCCTCGTAGCTCAGGAGAAGGACAAGACCGGCGATCTGGTGGTCGACGAGTCGACTGTGCTGCTCTACGACGAGGCCGGAAACCCCGTCGAGATTGAGATCGACGACGACGGTGACGGCTCGACGGACAGCCGCTGGTTCCAGGACTTTGATTCGTCCGGCCAATTGATTGTCGAGGAGCTGGACGCTGACGTGGACAGCACTCTGGATTTCCGCATGGAACACCTGTGGGATGCAGAGGGCCTGCAGGTGGAAGTGGCTACCGACTCCGACGTGGATGGTGAGGCCGATCAGATTGAGAATTGGCAGCACGGCGACAGAGGACTAGTGGTGCGCTACTCCCTAGATGAGTGGGCCGATGGGACCGTAGACGAGACCACTGCCTATACCTGGACCTGCCACTGAGTCTTGCTGGTCACGACACCGACCAGAGACTGGTCACCAAGATGACCTCCACGAGTCCCCGGCCGCTTCAAGTCTTGGGCTGGCGACCTTGGCTGGCCACGACTGTGACCACCTTGGTGCTGACAGCGACGACGATCCTGGCGGTTGGCTGCGTTCCCCGGTTCCCTGCTCCACGGGTCGAGGTGGCCGGAACCGATGAGCAGGTAGCTCGAGGCCAGTACCTGGCCACTCATGTGACCATCTGCATCACATGTCACTCGGTGCGGGACTGGTCGTTCTACGGTGGTCCCACGACACCCGGCACAGAGGGGCTCGGTGGCCCCACCCATCCGGACTTCTTCCGGCTCCCGGCCGATGTGGTGCTTCCTTCGCCCAACATCACACAAGAAGGGGTCGGTAGCTGGACAGACGGTGAGCTCATTCGTGCCATCTCGGGGGGGCTGCGTGCGGATGGGGCGGCCCTGTTTCCAGCCCACCCCTATTTCCAGCTGCGCCGGATGCCTCGCGAGGACTTGGAAGCGATTGTTGCGTACCTCAGAACCCTGGAGCCGGGCTCCGTGGCCTTGCCTACCCGGGACCTCGTCTACGCGTTGGCTCGCGACATCGGCAACACTCTACCGCTGCCGCCGCAGCCGAAGAAGGCGGTCCCAAAGCCGGGAAGCGTCGAGTCGGGGGCCTATCTAGCCGAGGTGGGCAACTGCAAGTGGTGCCACACGCCCACAGACACCATGGGCTGGCCCATTCTGGGTCAGGAGTTCCAAGGGGGGGCTGGATTCCTTGTGCCCGCTCCCGGTGGCGGCCGGGTGTTCTCGTCGAACCTCACCCCTCACCCCACAGGTCTGGGCTCCTGGACACGGGAGGTGTTCATCGCACGGTTCAAGAACGCGACGCCCGAGGCGATTCGCTCCAGCACCGTTCAGGAGGGGGCCTTCAACTCGCCCATGAACTGGGCTGCCTATTCGGGAATGACCGAGCAGGATCTGGGAGCCATCTACGACTACCTGAGCACCCTTCGCCCGCGCAACAACCCGGTCACCCCCTGGGTCCCAGGGGAGGGGGGCAGCGCACTCCTATCGGACTGACGATGCGTGCGGCCTAGGGGTTGTCGCCCTCGGCCGCGCCTTCAGCCGCGTCCTCTTCCTCGGAGTTTTGGTTTGCCTCGACCCCCTCTGAGCCGCCGCCATCCTCGGACTTGGGCTCTTCCGCCTCTACATCGGGGCTAGCCTCTTCCTCGGCGCCTTCTCCCTCGGCGCCCTCTCCCTCGGCGCCCTCTCCCTCGGCGCCTTCTTCTTCGCCATTGGCCTCACCTTGGGCGCTGCCACCGCCGAGTCTCGTGATGATGGCGGTGATCTGTTCCACCAGAGTCTCCCCGTTGGAGACGTTCTCGGAAGCCGCCGCGATGTCGGCAAGGGTCACCTCAAGATCCCCCTCGTCGTCGCGAGCAATGATCTGGCCAATGGCAGCCACCAGGGCAACCTGTTCCCGCTTCTCTTCGTCGCGCGCTTCGGGGGTCTCCAAGTTCACGACATCGGTATCGAAGAGCATCTCAGTCAACTTGCCCAGGAACTCCGGACCGCCAACAGAGCCCAGGCTGCGGATGGCCGCTTCACGCACCCGCACATCTTCCGACACAAGGGAGTAGAGAGCGGGATTGGTGTTGCCCGACTGCGATGCAACCTTGATGGCGCAGACAAGCACAGGAGCCTCTTCAATCTCCTTGAAACGTGCCAAGACGGCACTTAGGTCCGACTTGCGCCTGACGGCGGCTTGGCACGCAACTCCGCGAGCCCCGGCGTGAAGGAGGTCCTCTATCGTCATGCCTTCGAACGTAGCCGCCCACCGCTCGGACAGGTCGGCGAGTTGATCGAGGATCTGGATCAGCTTGACTGCCCTGAAGTCGCCTGCAGGGAGGTCCTTGAGCCTGCCCATGACGTCCATGGCCAGTGCCTGAGAGTTGTCGTCTGCTGCTTGGTCCTCACCTCGGGTCGAGGCGTACCAGTTGGTGATGACGACCCCAGCTTCTTCCGCACACCGCACTCGGTCCGCTTCCTCTTGGTCTGTGACGGAGTTGGGGTCTCGGAACTGACGCTCGGCCTCTTCGCTGTCTACGGCAGTGATGGCGATGTCCAGCAGCATCAGCGCCATCTTCATCTGGGCCTGGCCCGCGAACTGGTTCATGCCACCTAGGTCGCCCAGGAGGTCCATCAGGTCGGCTGAGGCAGCCTCGTTGCATCCGCTGGATTGGAGCTCGTCCAGGATGGCCGGGACGGCCGCTGCACCGAACTCGCTCACCTGTTGTCGCGCCTCTTCGAGCGCTGCCACTTGGCCAGCCTTGTTGGCATCATTGACGTCGATGAGGACTAGCGTTCTGACCGCTTCGCTAGCACCTTCGTCCGCCTCGGTTCCTACTTCCACAATGGCATCGGGCAACTGCCCCGTGGCTCCTGCGCAGCCCGACCCAGCAGCACTGCCCGTGAGAGTGTCGGGCTGTCCCATGTAGACCGCTACACCCACGAGGGCGAGAACAACGAGGGCGGGAAGGTATCGGCGCAGGTTGGGATCCATAGTCTCCTCCATGGGGGCCCTGGGGCCCGACGAGCTGCTCTCTCTTGGTACCCAGCGGTGGGTCCCAACGGAGCAGCGAAGCTAGTGTAGACGACGAACTTGGTACTTGCGTCACTAAGACGCCAACTTCATTTGCGCTTTTTTTTACCCCTTGGCCGTTGAGTCCGCATGGGGTCTGGCTTTCGAGCTCGCTCTGACCTCCCAGGAGAGGTGTGGCTGCTCGGCGAAGAACCCCGCGGTTTTCCTAGGGGTATTGGGGGGCGAAGGCGACTCGGTGGGACGCATGGGCCCCGTGTTACAGACGTCGTCGCTGCAACCAGGCCGGGGTCAAGGCCAACAACAGCGCGAGCAAGATCGCCCTGCTTCCCATGGGCTGAGAGTTGACGCTGTCACGCGGAGCCTGACTGCAGTCGCACCCAAACTCACTGCTGTTCTCGGCCACGGTCCGAGGCGGATCACCCAGACCGGTTGAGCCCGCGTCGTCGTCATCGTTGGACGAATCATCGTCGTCCCCCGAATCATCGTCATCGGCGGAGTCATCATCTCCTGTGTCGTCGTCGCCGGTGTCGTCGTC
>PBPL01000103.1 GCA_002724675.1 Deltaproteobacteria bacterium
CTCCGGCGACGACGACGACTCCGGCGACGATGACGACTCCGGCGACGATGACGACTCCGGCGACGATGACGACTCCGGCGACGACGACGACTCCGGCGACGATGACGACTCCGGCGACGATGACGACGATGGCGACGATGGCGACATCGGACCCGGACCCGGCGAACCTGGGTTCGACCCCTACCTGCATCTGGATGTAGCTCCCGGCTGCTTGATCGAGTGCTCGACCGGCTCCAGCAGCGCCGGGGGTAGCCGAGCGAGAACCCAGCCCACGACTTCATGGGCTCTCTTGCTCATCGTTCTCTTCTCGCTCAGGGGCCGGCGACGGGATCGGTGGCTCCAAGTCCGAAGCCCACGCCCAACAAGCAAAGGAAGCCATGGCAGCAACCGCCTCTACCCCTTGCTGGTGATGGGCGGCTTCTTCGCGGGCCAGGTGCCGGCAGCAGGCCAGGCCGAGACCGAGACCTCCAGCCAGGAAGGGTCGGCCTCAGAGGACACCGGCGACGACACGGATCCAGACGACGCGCCTCCATCCAATGAACCAGAGGGCTCGTCCCCAGAGGTCACGAGCGATGAGACGGAGCAAGGCGAGCCGCCGCCATCCGATGAACCCGAGGTCGACCCCGCCCAGACAGCGGCACTGGCCCACGAGACCCACCAAGAGCACTGCGCAAACCTCGTGGCCGGCGACAACCTTCAAGCCGCCGACGCCATCCTGGCTGTCACGCCCGTGTGGCGCCAAGTCACCGAAGTGCACTCAGCAACCAGCGAGAGCTATCTCGTGTATTGGTCGGGAATGCTCAGCCTTTGTCTCGGACAGGAGCGTCGCGGTGCCGAGGACCTGCAGCAGTTTCTGGACCTAGAGAAAGACAACAGCCAGTTCACGATGCTCGTTCGCGACGCAGAGCGCAGGCTACGACGCCTGGGCATCACCAGTGCCAAGCCAAACAGCCTTCGGCCAGGAGCTGAGAGCACCGACCGCAGCAAGGCCGTGTCGGTCGCACTCGGCGCCGGCTATCAGGGCTTGTTCCAGCCCGCTGGTGAGCAGAGCATCTATCACTACGGAGCACTTGCCGTGGATGTCTCAATCAAGCTCGTGGGACCCCTCCGGCTCGACGTGCAGGCTAGGCCAGCGCTCAGTGGCCGAGCTCAACCAAGACAAGGGGATTCCAACGACAATGTCCGGTCGCTCCTGTGGGCCTTCGCGGTGGGGCCGGAGCTGCAGTTCGATGGGCCCGTGCGGCCCCGAGTGGGGCTGGTCTTGCAGTTGGCACCCAATCCCAACGGCAGCCAGGGAGGACCCGTGTTGGTGGGAGCCGCGCTAGGGGGCGGCGTCGACATCCCCCTCGGCAGCAGCCCTCTAGCCGTTCGGGTCACTGGCGAGGTGGGAGGCATGTCTTCTGAGGGCGACGACGTAGCGGTCCACATGATCACCCTGCGTGGGCTGAGTCAACTCGTGGTCGCCTTCGGTCCCTGAGGCCTTCGAAGAACCTGTAGGGCGACCTCACTCGGGATGTCGCCTCAGCGCGCCCCGCGAGACGCAAAACGTTCGAGGAGTTGGCCTTCAGCCCGGTCGAGGCTGGAGACAGCCCAACCGGTGGTCACCACATAGATGAGCGCTCCGTAAGCCACGCAGGCCAGAGACACCGGGAACCAGCCCCAAGGCCCCAAGAGTGTGTGAGCGACCAGAGCCGCCACAGCGACAGGCAAGACCAAGATCAAGACCCCCTGAAGACAAAGAAAGCGCAACACGGGCACGAGGCAGCCCGGGTTCTCGACCCCCCCTTCCGCGGCCTGGGCGGCCGCCCGATGTCCACCAGCAGCAGCGCGAGCACCAATCCAAGCGGTGGGCAGAAAGACGGAACAGAGATTGCCCACACCAATGAGGGGGAGAAGCCCGACGACCGACACCAGCACACAGCCAGGCAGGACATCCGTTCCGTCCAGGATCCAAGCCGCGACGCTCAGGAACGCGACGTTGAGCCCCACAAACACGACGAAGTAACCCAGGTTTTTTCCCAGCAACACCTGGTGACGAGCCACCGGTACCTGGGCGAGGAAGTGAAGGGCACGCCCCTCCATGGCGATGACATTAAACAAGGGGGTGGACTCCACCATCCAGAGCAAGAAGACGAACAGCGGCAAATAGCCGCTGCCGCTGCCCATGCCCGCTCCAGGCGAATCACCGAACATCATGGGGAGCACGATGGGTGACACCAGCAGGATCACCCCCTGCGTCAAGAACATCACGACGAAGAAGGGATCTCGGCGCATGACGCGGATCTCCTTGCCCATCGTCGCCCAAGTAGCTGCAGAGACCCACGAAAAGGGCAGCCGGTCCAGCAAGCCAGGAGCACGGATCCTGCCCGTCCTCCGTCCGCCGCCCAGGAGACTCTGCCCTTCCCCAAAACAGGCGCGGTCCTGCAGGTCAGCACCCACGACAGCCACAGAGACGACCAGCAGCGGCGCTCCCACCAGGGCAACAACCCGTGCGAGGGGTTCGCCCGCAAGGAAGTCGACCCAAGAAGCGGTGAACCAATGGAACGGGAGCATCCAGAAGATGAGTGGCGCTTCGGCCAGCCGGTCGACAAGGCTCTCTAAGGTGATGCTGTGTGCCAACCAGTTCACGAAGAACCAGGCCACCAGCACCGAGGTGGACAACAGCGCCAACGCTGCCTCTCGAAGCCACCGCCTTCTGAGCAACAGCGCCACACCCAGCTGCAAGAGCTGGCGCATGCCCAGCAAGTACAAGACGACACACAGCAGACTCGGCAGAACAAGCAGCGAGCCGGAGCTCAACTGGCCACCCATAGCCAGGAGCGCGGCGACAGCGCAGAGCATGCTTGGCGTGAGCGCGCCGGTGATGGCCTCCGCAGCGTGGATCAGCTGCGGGGAGACGGGGTACTGGTAGAGCGCCGCGGCCATCCCTTCGCCACGGCCCACCCGGGCCACGACCTCGAACAGGGCGAGGAAGTGCGTGCCGATCAACACTGCAGCAAAAGAGAGGGCCACCAGCTGGTCTGGCAGTTGGTCCGCCATCATCGAGGCAAAGGTGAAGACCATGAAGAGCATCCACACGACGAGCGCTGGCATGGCGTAGGCAACGCTGCGCACCAGCAACCCTCGCTGCGCGACTCGGCGGTAGTACAGAATGATCCGCAAGACCAAGAGCGTGCGGAGGCGCGTCAGGAACTCGATCACGAGGAACGCACCGGGCTCAGGCCAGCCAGTCCAACAGGTCTGAGGCCTCGGACGCCGTGCGCGGGTCTACCAGGTCGACAAAGACCTCTCCCAGCGGCGTTCCAGGCGCTGCGCCAGCCTGCGCCCTGACCTCGTCCAGGCCTCCGCAGGCGCGCACACTTCCCTGATGAATGATCGCCACCTTCGTACAGAGCACCTCAGCCACTTCGAGAACGTGAGAGGTGAAGAACACGGTCATGCCCCCCTTGACCGCTGTCTGGAGCAGGGCATAGATGGCTCGCGAAGTGACCGCGTCAATCCCTGCAAAGGGCTCATCCAGGAACAGCACTCGCGGGCGATGAAGCAGGGCGCAGGCCAGGCCCACCTTCTTTCGCATCCCCATGGAGTAGTCGAGGATGGGACGGTCCGCGTCTCGGGCTTCGAGGGCCATCAGGCGAAGGAGATCATTGCTCCGCTGCTCAACGGTCTTGCCATCGAGCCCGTAGAGACGACCCGCGTACCAGAGCATCTCTCGACCCGTCAGGCGCTCATACAAGATGGGCTCCTCGGGCAAGACACCGATGCGGGCCTTGACCGAAAGGGGGTCGTGGAGGACATCGTGTCCGGCGACCCAGGCCTGGCCATCCGTGGGCCTCAGCAACCCACAGAGGATGCGCATGGTTGTCGTCTTGCCCGCTCCATTGGGCCCGAGAAACCCAAAGAACTCCCCCTCGCCCACGTCCAGGTTTAGCTGGTTCACGACGGGTCGACCCGCATACTCCTTGACCAACGAGCGCGTCTGAATCGCAAAGGCCTGAGTCTGGGGCAAGCCCTCAGTTGGTCGAGGTTCCATGGGCGGCGGAATCTAGCACGGTTGACCACCAACTCTGGTCCCTGCAGTGGTCCTGCCCACCGCCCCATCTCCTGGTAGTCTTCCGCGACGTTCCCTAGTCAATTCATCTCCGGGCCCCCCTGGCCCCTCCCCAATACTTCGAGGCAAGAAATCATGGCGACGCCCTTGAGTTCGTTATTTGACGATCTACCCAACGTTCAGATCGTCGATGTGGGAGCCAGCTGGGCTGGGGACAATGCCCCGTACCACGACATGCTCCTTCGAGGGGATGCCACCCTACTCGGCTTCGAACCAGCGACAGACCAGCTGGAGATCCTGAAGAGCCGTGGAATTCCCGGCACCACCTACCGGAGCGAAGCCATCGGCGACGGCAGCATCGGCACGCTCCACCTGTGCCATTCTCCCGGCATGACCTCCCTGTTGGAGCCCGACCAACGGTTCCTACAACACTTTCACGGCTTCCCAGAGTGGGCCAGGGTTCAGGATACCGCCCCTCTGAAGACGCACCGGCTGGATGACATCCCTGAAGCCGAGGGCATGGACTACCTCAAGATCGACATTCAGGGCGGCGAGCTACAAGCCTTCCAAGGGGCTCCACGACTCCTCGACGAAGCGCTGGTCGTTCAGACCGAGGTGCAATTCGTGCCGTTCTACAAGGACCAGCCGCTGTTTGCAGAACTAGACCAGACGTTGCGACAGCATGGCTTCGTTTTTCATCGCTTGGTCGAAATGATGAGTCGCACATTCGCTCCCATGCTCATCAACGACAACATCTTCGCGGGGATCAGCCAACACCTCTGGGCTGATGCCATCTACGTGCGTGACTTCACGACCTTTCAGGACATGGAGCCGACCCAACTGCTGAAGCTCTCCAAGGTAATGCACGACGTGTACAAGTCCATAGACATGGTAGGGCTAGCGCTAGCCAAGGTGGACGAGAAGGAGGGCGGCAACCGCCACCTGCAGTACCTCGAGTGGGTCACTCCCCAGCTGGGTCAGTGACCGCGCAGGCGAGCTCAGCTCGCAGCGTGGCCCGTGGGACCAGAGAACAACTCGGGATCGAGCGTGTGCCCCATCCGCAGAGCCTTCGCCGCCAGGTAGCCAGCACTCTCTTCAGTGGCCGGCACCAGTACAGGAATACAGCTGGTGACCTCCACGCCCAACCGCAGCAACTCTTCCACCTTGCGGGGGTTGTTCGTCATGAGGCGAACACTGCGGATCCCGAGGTCATCGAGAATCGAGGCGGCGGCATCGTAGCGCCGGATGTCATCGGGCAGACCAAGCATCCGGTTCGCGTCCACAGTGTCGTGCCCGAGTTCTTGAAGAGCGTAGGCAGCGATCTTGTTGGCCAAGCCGATGCCACGGCCCTCCTGACGCAGATAAATCACGACACCGGGTCCGCGACGTCGGATGTAGTCCATCGCAAACGCCAGCTGGTCTCGGCAGTCGCACTTCAGCGACCCCAAGACCTCCGAGGTGAAGCACTCATCGTGCACGCGCACGGGGACCTCTTCGAGGCCTGCCACGTTGCCAGAGACGATAGCTACGGGCTCTTTCCCGTCTCCATCGCGGTATGCACGAACCACATAACTGCCCCGAGTCGTCGGCAGAGTGGCGGCGGAAACAAAACGTAAGCTCTTGCTGCTGTCGGGCGGGGCCATTGGCTCATCTCGCGTTGGGAGGACCCCTTCCCACAAGAGCTAGGCTCCCGGGAAGGATGACAAGTACCTCCGACAGGTTGTCAATCAAAGCTAGGGGGACTTCCCCGCTTCAGGCCCATTGATAAGAGGCAACAGGAGAATCGTCAAGCACAATGCGGGCCCTTGTTCCGATCCGCAAGAGGGTAGAGACTCCACCCATGCCGACCACATCGCCCATGATCAACACGACTCGCGCGGACTTTTTCGAGGCCATTGGCCGCGGTTCGTCCCACTCGGAAGACGACCAGGACACCGAGAACACCAGCGAGACTCGGATTCGCGTGCCCGTCGTCCGCAGCCTCGCTGCCGACCTGATCACCCCCGTCTCCGCCTACTTGACGCTCCGGGGCGAATCCACCCACTCGTTCCTGTTCGAGAGTGTGGAAGGCGGCGAACGATTGGCGCGATATTCCTTCTTAGGCGTCCGCCCCAGCCTTCTCATCCGGAGTGTCGGGCAGCGCAGCGAGGTCGAGCACAAGACAGGACCGGACAGCGGCCGCATCGACACTGTCGATGGTGACCCCCGCGACCTACTACGAACCCTCATCAACCGCGCGAAGCTGGTGGAGGCTCCTGGCTTGCCACGCTTTCTTGGGGGAGCTGTGGGTTTTTTCGCCTACGACTCCGTCCGGCTCGTCGAGGCCATCCCCCGCACGCTGGAAGACCCGCTCGCCACCCCAGACCTCTGCCTGGCACTCCACGACGAGGTCCTCGCCTTCGATCACCGCAGTGGCGTCGTGCACCTGGTACGAATCGTCGAGGTAGGTCCGGCCGACGACAAGACCACCCTCGACGCGCTGTTCGACGAGGCTAACGCCGCTCTGGCTGAGCTGGAAGAACGCCTACAGGAGCCAGGGACAGCGAGTCTTCGAATCGCCCCCGGTGCACACAGCAAACAGGCAGAGCACCCAGCTCCTCAGTTTCGCTCCAGTATCGATAAGGAGAGCTTCGAGGCAGCCGTGCAGCGCTGCCAGGAGCACATCCGGGCCGGCGACATCTTTCAAGTGGTCCTGTCTCGGAGGCTGTCCTGCCCACTCTCTGCAGACCCGTTCTCCGTCTATCGAGCGCTGCGTATCCTCAACCCGAGCCCCTATCTATTTTTCCTGGAGCTGGGAGAACACACGCTGGCGGGTGCGTCTCCGGAAATGCTGGTTCGCGTCGAGGGGCAGACGGTTCAGACCATGCCCATTGCCGGTACGCGACGGCGAGGCGACACCGTCGAGCACGACGAAGCCCTAGCAGTAGAGCTACAAGAAGATCCGAAGGAGCTCGCGGAGCACGAGATGCTGGTGGACCTCGGTCGAAACGACATCGGACGCATCTCCACCTTCGGCTCGGTCCGTGTCGCCCAGCATCGAGAGGTACAGCGCTTCAGCCACGTCATGCACTTGGTCTCCCGTGTCGTAGGGGAGCTCTCTCCCGACCACGACGCCCTAGACGCTCTGTATGCATGCTTCCCCGCCGGGACGGTCTCAGGCGCCCCCAAGGTGCGCGCCATGGAGATCATCGAGACCGAAGAACCCACATCTCGGGGCGTCTATGCGGGGGCTGTGGGCTACCTAGACTACCGAGGGGATCTGGACACCTGCATCGCAATCCGTACCGTGGTTGCGTGCCAGGGCGAGGCTCATGTCCAAGCCGGCGCAGGAATTGTCATCGACTCGGTGCCAGAGCGGGAGTTCGAAGAGACGGCCAACAAGGCCGGAGCCCTCGTGGATGCCATTGGCTGGGCCGAGTCGGGAGCACTCGACCTAGGCCCGCCGAAGGAGGCCACGAAGGGACCCCACGAGGAGCCGTCATGCTGATCGTCATCGACTCCTACGATTCGTTTACCTTCAATCTGTACCAGATGCTGGGAGCCCTCCACTCCCACGTCGAGGTCGTGCGCAACGACAAGACCACCGTCGACGCGATCCGAGCGGCAGACTTCGACGGCATCGTCCTGTCTCCTGGCCCCGGCACACCCGATGACGCAGGAATCTGCATCGATGTAGTGCGCGAGTTGGGAGGTAGCCTACCGATCCTGGGGGTATGCCTCGGTCACCAGACTATCTGCCAGGTAGCAGGCGCCTCGATCGTGCGGGCAGCCGAACCGGTGCACGGCAAGGCAAGCCCAGTACGCCACGAAGGCAAAGGCATTCTCGAGGGGCTGCCCTCGCCCTTTGCCGCCGCCCGCTATCATTCCCTCGTCGTGGACCCGCCCACACTGCCCCAAGAGCTCGAGGTCACGGCCCGCTCGACCACCGGAGAAGTCATGGCCGTCCAACACCGGTCACAGCAGACCTACGGGGTCCAGTTTCATCCCGAGTCGATCCTCACCCCGGACGGGGAACGCTTGCTAGCCAACTTCCTGAAGGTCGTCGAAGGGACGTCCTCCCCATGTTGAAAGACATTCTCGAGCAGGTGCTCCGAGGCGAGGACCTCAGCCGCGACCAGGCCGCATCAGCGGTCCACGCCATCATGGAGGGCCAGTGTGATCCGCACCGCATCGCAGCCCTCCTCGCTGCGCTTCGTGCCAAGGGAGAGAGCGGCACCGAACTGGCGGGCATGGCAGAAGCCATGCGTGCCCACGCCGTCGCCGTCCAGACCGACCGTGGCCCTCTGATCGACACCTGCGGCACCGGCGGAGACGGAGCCCACACGGTCAACATCTCGACTGCTGCCGCGCTGGTGGCCGCTGCCGGTGGTGCAGTCGTCGCCAAGCACGGCAATCGTTCTGTCTCCAGCCGCTGCGGCTCGGCCGACGTCCTCGAGGCGCTGGGCGTGCAGGTGGGCGGCTCGGCACAGGACGTTGCTCGATGCATTCAGGAGGCAGGCATCGGCTTTCTGTTCGCTCCTGCCCATCACCCCGCCATGAAGCACGTCATGCCTGTGCGGCGTGCCTTGGGCATTCGCACCGCCTTCAACCTCTTGGGCCCCATGACCAACCCCGCCGGTGCCCGTCGTCAGGTAGTCGGCGTCTTCTCGCCGGACTACACCGAAGTCATCGCCAGGGCACTGGGCGAGCTGGGCAGCGAGCATGTACTCGTCGTGTGCGGCGACGACGGGTGGGGGAAGCCACTGGATGAGATCTCCACCTGCGGCCCGACCTCCGGGTGGGAGCTGTTGGATGGGCACCTACGCGAGTTGCACTTCGACCCTCAGGGCTTAGGCGTTACCAAGGCCAGCATTGAAGACCTCCGAGGGGGCGACGCCGCAGAGAACGCAGCCATTCTGGAAGCGGTATTTCAGGGTCTCGAGGGTCCCGTCGCCGATGCAATCGCTGTCAACGCAGGTGCCGCTCTGTACGTCGCCGACCAGGCTGTTCACGTCCAAGAAGGCGTCGACCGTGCCCGCGAGCTCTTGGCCACCGGCCGGGTCATGAAGACACTGGACAAGCTGCGCCGAGCTACCGCCTGATGGAGCCCGCACCATGAGTAGCGCCAAGGGAATTCTCGGCGAGATCGCGCGTCGAAAGCGCTGGGAGCGGGAGATCCTCAAGGACGCGCTCCGAGGAAACCTCCGCGAGCACCCCGACAGCGCCTGGCTCCCATCGGAGAACGTCCGAGACACAGCGCGTCGCTATCTGCGACAAGGCGGACACGAAGGCAATCACCGTCCCTTTGCAGCCTCCCTGTCCCATGAGCACCGCCTCTCGGTCATCGCCGAGGTAAAGCGCCGCTCGCCGTCCCGCGGGGTCATCGCATCCTGGGACCTCCCCGAACCCCTGGCCGAGGCCTATGGCAAGGGCGGGGCATCTGCCCTATCGGTGCTGACCGATGCGCACTTCTTCGACGGGCGTCCTGCATTTCTGTCCCGCTGCCGTCAGGTGTTCGAAGGCCCGGTCCTTCGCAAGGACTTCATCGTGGATGAGCTGGACCTCGCCATCACCGCAGCCCTAGAGGCCGACGCAGTCCTCCTGATTGCCGCCCTCGTAGGGCCTCAGATCGGCGAGCTAGTGCGGCTCGCCCGCTGCTATGACCTAGAGGTGCTGGCAGAGGTGCACACCGAACGGGAGCTGGAGTACGCCCTCATCGGAGGCGCGACCACTGTCGGCATCAACAACCGCAATCTGGAGACCTTTGAGGTCGACTTAGCGATCACAGAGCGCCTGGCGGCTCGGATCCCCGGCCCCCTTGGTGTGGTCTCCGAGTCGGGCATCAAGGGGCCCCAGGATGCTCTGCGGGTCCGCAAGGCAGGAGCGGATGCCATTCTCGTCGGCGAACACCTCGCAAAACAGCAGGGCGAAGGTCTGGACGAGCTTTGCGTCGAGGCCGCGCGCGGAGTCCGAGGATGAGTGCCGCTGCAGACCGAACCCTAGTGAAGCTCTGCGGCTTCACCGATCCGGACCAGGCAGCCCATGCAGCCGAGTCCGGTGCCGACTTCGTAGGGGTCGTGCTCTGGGAAGGGAGCACCCGAGCCGTCCGAGACCGAGGACTGGCAGCGGCCATCTGCGCCGCCACATGGGAATCGCGCGCTCGGCCAGTGGGAGTGTTCGTGGATGCGAGCGTCGACCAGGTGCTGGACCTGGCGAGCTATCTGGACCTGGCCGCAGTGCAACTCCACGGCGGCGAGTCGGAAGACGCCGTGCAGCGCCTGTCCGGGCACGGGCTCCAGGTGTGGAAGGCCCTACAAGTGGCCCCGGAGCTCCGCACGGAGGACCTCGGCAACGAACACAGAGCGGCAGGCGCGCAGGCCCTTCTGATCGATGGCTGGCACCCCACCTTGCCGGGTGGAACCGGTGTTCGAGCAGACTGGACGCTCGCTGCCGAGCTAGCCCAGCGAGGGCCACTCGTACTGGCTGGAGGGCTCTCCGCCGACAACATCGCCCAGGCCATCGAGACGGTTCGACCCTGGGCAGTCGACGCATCTTCGTCTCTGGAGCGAGCGCCAGGCGACAAGGACCCACAGCGGGTAGAGGCGTTTCTCAGCGCGGCTGGGGCGTGGGCCAGGGAGGCTTCATGACAGGTCCCTTTGATGCCGCAGGACGCTTTGGACCCTACGGCGGCGCCTATGTGCCGGAGACCCTAGTCGCACCTCTGGAAGAGTTGACGAGAGGCTGGGCCGAGGCCCAGGCCGACCCCAGCTTCACAGACGAGCTCAGACACATGCTGACGCACTGGGCCGGACGCCCCACACCACTCAGCCGCGCAGAGCGACTGGGGGCAGCGCTGGGCTCCATCGAGGTGTGGCTCAAGCGTGAGGACCTCAATCACACGGGAGCCCACAAGCTCAACAACGCCCTGGGCCAGGCGCTGCTCGCTCGGCGCATGGGCAAGTCTCGCATCATCGCTGAGACCGGCGCCGGCCAACACGGCGTCGCCACGGCCACCGCCTGCGCACGTCTCGGCCTCGAGTGCATCGTCTACATGGGCAGCGTGGACGCCGAACGACAAGCGCTCAACGTGTACCGCATGCGACTGCTGGGGGCAGAGGTGCGCACGGTGGACTCGGGCTCGAAGACCCTGAAAGACGCCATCAACGAAGCGCTTCGGGACTGGGTCGCCCACGTGGACGACACCCACTACCTGCTGGGATCGGTCCTCGGACCGCACCCCTACCCCACCCTGGTCCGGGACTTCCAGGCCATCATCGGGCGGGAAGCCAGAGAGCAGATCCTCAGCCAGGCAGGGGGGCTTCCTGATGTTCTGGTGGCCTGCGTGGGTGGAGGTTCCAATGCCATCGGCCTGTTCCACGCCTTCCTCGGGGATCCCTGTCGCATGGTAGGGGTCGAGGCCGGCGGCGAGGGCGTGGCCACGGGCCGGCACGCCGCCCGCTTCGAAGGCGGTAGTCCAGGCGTACTCCACGGCACCCACACCTACCTGCTGCAAGATGCCTGGGGCATGGTCAACGAGACTCACTCGGTCTCGGCCGGGCTCGACTACCCGGCCGTCGGACCGGAGCACGCACCCCTCCGAGACTCTGGTCGCATCGAGTTCAGCTCGGCTACGGACGACGAGGCCCTGGACGCGTTTCATCGCTGCTCCAGGCTGGAGGGGATCCTCCCCGCTCTCGAGAGCAGCCACGCCCTCGCCTGGCTCGTGCGCGAGGCCGGCTCACTACCCCGGGGCTGCCGCGTACTGCTGAACCTTTCAGGGCGTGGAGACAAGGACGTCCGCCAGATCGCCGGGCGGGAAGGAGTCGACCTGTGAGCCCCACCAGCCGCATCGTCGAGCGCTTCGACCGACTGGGGGACCGGGGCCGAAAGGCCTTCGTCCCCTACCTCACGGCCGGCGACCCAGACCTCGAGACGACCCTCGCCCTGGCCCGCATGCTGGAGCGCGAGGGCGCAGATATCCTCGAGCTGGGCGTCCCCTTCACGGACCCCATCGCCGACGGCCCAGTCAACCAGCGGGCTGCACAGCGTGCGCTCGACCGAGGCGTGACCCCGGGCGACGTTCTCCAGGCCATCGCAGAGCTCCGCCGCACAGGCTTCGAGCTGCCCATTGTGCTGTTCACCTACAGCAATCCGCTGCTTCGACTGCAGGCCCGTGGCCCCCTGGAAGGGGTCGACGGGATTCTCGTCACGGACCTGCCCCCAGAAGAGGCCGACGATCACCTCAGCCGCTGCCGTGCAGCCGGCATCGACACGATCTTCCTCGCGGCGCCGACCACTCCCGAGAACCGGATCCCGCGGCTCGCCGAGTCCAGCACAGGCTTCCTGTACGTCGTGAGCAGCAAGGGTGTCACCGGCGCCCGCACGGCCCTGCCCCAGGATCTCGAGGCTCAGGTGAGCCGCCTTCGGCCCCACACCTCCCTGCCCCTCTGCGTCGGCTTCGGCATCGGCAGCCGCGACTCGGCAGCCAGGGTCTGCAGCGTGGCCGACGGCTACGTGGTGGGGAGCGCGCTGGGAGCCGTCATCGAGGTCGCTGTCGGCGAAGGCAACGACCCACTTCCAGCGGCTCAGCAGTTCGTGCGAAGCATCGATCCCCGCTGACCGGTGGTTGGTGCATCACCGTTGCTCACCACTCCCCCATCAGGCGTGTCCCCACAGATTAGGTGTTGGGCGCGAACGACAGGACAGCCACGGTCAGACCAACAGCCAGACAGTTGGCAATGACGAGAAGAGCCACGGCCCACGGCCTGGTCGCGGCGAAGACCGCCAGGGGGTGCCGCTCCAGTTGACGACGGACCTGCTCCACCTCGAGACGACGCACCCGGGGCGAGACCATCGTTTCCACGAGCAGCAGGGCGCAGAACCAGACCGAGTGGCTGAATCCGATGCCAACGAAGAACTTGCCCAGGTCCGAGAAGTCGCCCATGCACTGGATGGTGCCCAACAGGTAGCCCAGAGCCGCTTGACCATAGACAACCGCCTTCGCACTCAGCAGAACCTGGCGGTGACGCTCCAGCTCGTCGTCGGCACAGCACGTAGGTTCGAGCCCTGCCCGAAGCGCCGCCGACAGCGCCCTCCTGCCGTGCCATACCGGCACAAAGAGCAGGCTGCCCAGAACGATGAAGATCGCAGCCGGCAGGAACACTTGCTTCAACACGCCCCCCTCGAACAGATGAGCGAGCCCGACAACCAGCCCCCCCAGGAGCAGCGAGGCCACCGTAATCGAGGCGCCTCGAAAGCGGGCGAAGACACCGGAAGCGGCGGAAGCGGGGCTCGACGGGCCTTCGGATTGGAGAAGGCCGCGCCTTGCCAGGCTGTGAACTCCTGGACCCAAGAAGAGCTCGGTCAGGGCCACCAGATAGAAGGCGGCCGTCAGCATGCCGGCGACGCCAGGCCCAATTTTCGTAGGACTCGTGATGTTGAAGAACACGTGAACTAAGCCCGAGAGCAGGGCCAGAGTGCCAGCGGCCAGGCAGAGCCTACGCAGACCCTGCACAACTTCGATGGCCTTCAGAGCGACACCCAGTTCCAGGGAGCCAGTTCCCCAGGCCACCCGCAGCGATCTCACCAACTCTCCCCGGTGGAACAGCCACCCCATCAAAGTTGGGAGTCCGGCGACCACGAGGAACGCCGTGGGCTGAACCAGCCTGCCGAGAGACCCGCCCTCGAACACGTGGGCGAGGGGCAGCACCAGAAGAGCCAGGGCCATTAACGCCAGACGAGCCATCCGTTGACCTCCAGCTCGACAGAGCACGTCGACGCTGACGCCAGCAAGACGACAACGAAGAAGCGGGGGACTACACGCTAGATGAAGTCACAGACAAAGTCCGCAGCCGTTTCCGGGGGCACCACGTCGGCAGTGAACAGCGGGTTGTCGACGTCGGAGCCCAGGACCATCTGGGCAGAGCCGGTGACATCGATGGCTGGGTCGCAGTCACCGTTGCCATCCATGTCGATGTAATACAGCGCTAGGTGACCACCGCCGATGTAGGTGGTCTCAGTCCACTCCGCACCGAACCCGCCACCAACGACTACCTGTGGGTCAGCAAACCTAAAGTCTTGGCCGCCAGCTTCGAGGGCCAAGACCACCGAGACCGATTCGTATTCCTCAAAGCCGGTCGCCGTCAGAACGAACGGAGCCGGGATCGGTTCCGGGTACCGCCCACCAATCACGCACTGGTGAATGTCTTGGAAGCAGAGCGGATCCGAGGCAACACACTCGATGAAGACCTCTTCCGTGGCGGTGCTGAAGACCGCATAGTCCGCACAGACCTGGCGGCAGTCTCCCGAGTTCCACTCGAACTCACAGTTCCCCGACCCATCAATGCCCTGCTCGCGCTCCGAGCAGATGCGATCACACTCTGACTCGGTGAGGAGGGTGCCTTGACCGTCATCGTCATCCCCCGTGTCGTCGTCATCCCCCGTGTCGTCATCCCCCGTATCGTCATCGCCGGTCTCACCTCCAGCCCCGTCCCCCTCCGGGCTGCAGGCCAGGACGGACAACAGCAAGAGATTCAGCACAACGATGAAGAAGGGACGGATGATGCGGCCGGATGGACTGATGCGTTTCATGCCGAAGAGCATAACGCCCCACCCACAAGAACCGGAGACGATCTATCAACAGCATGCGGCACACTGAGCGCCACGGGCCCAGCACAGAGCAAGCATTCAGCAATGCCTTGCTCGTATTAACGATCGCGAGAACAGCCCATGAACCACATAGAAGCAGCGGCAGAGCACAAATCGTCTTACACTCTTTGATCCAGACAACGGACAGCACACACTGGCAGCGCGCTGCCACCTCATGGCGAACGACTCGATAGCAACATGACCTCGAGACACACCCACCCCCGAATCGGCCAGAGACTCGTGATGGCCTGCCTGATGGTTCTCGCCGCCTGCGTCACAAGCTGTGCTCGCCCCGGAGGCGGAGGGGGAGGAGGTGGCGCAGAGGTGACGCTAGACCTGTCGGGCATCACGGTGGCCCGCTACAACGAGCCCTACCAAGGCCAGATCGCGATCCGCGCCTACAGTGGCCCGGTTCTCTACAGCCTCGCGACAGCCGAAGACGAGTCACCACTTCCGCCAGGCCTGAGCTTCGACGAAGCAGGGCGCATCACCGGCACGCCGACCTACGTGGGCACGTGGGACTTCCAAGTCATCGCCAGCGGCATGACCGGCGTCCAGGACATCGAAGAGACGGTCTCGCTGACCGTCACGGCTCAGTACGTGGAGGACGTTGGTATTGGCTACGAGCACGACCAGGTCAACAACATGACGGACGAGTTCGACTTGATGTCGCACATCTGGCTGCGCGTCGAAGGTGGGGGTGTCGAGGGCACACAGAGCTGGACCATGAACCTGGGCCTCTACACCCCCGGCGCCAATGAGATCGCCGAGGGCGGCTATGGCGATGACGTCCGAATCGGCGACCTGAGCTTCTCCGACCTGGAGATCGAGTTCTATGACTGGGAAGCGACTGGACCAGTTTCGGCCGATCCTCCCAGTTACCCGTCGGAGCACAACCCTGAAGACGACCCTCCCATCATCGAGTCTGACGGCACCTTCCGAGCCGGTGCAGATGGGGGCGAGGCTCGCCTCACCCTCCGGCATCCCGACTACGAAGGGGAGCTGGAGCGCCGATTGCTCATTGTTCCGCCCGACTGGTGCCCCCTTGGTGTGGACGCCGTGGGTGGAGGAGGCGGGCCGAGCGAGACCCGCTACTGCGAGTAGCTGGCGGTCACTCCCCCCTGCGGCCACCGCCCGATGCATCGGGCGGAAACGACAAACCCCCTACGGTTGGAAGTGCGACGCCGCTTCGTCACTCTCGATCATCGCCGCCGCCCGCTGTGGCAAGCGCCCGTCATCGATGGCGTTCTGGGTGGCGGAGAGACCTCCGGGATCGGGTTCTCGACCCAGGATGCCGACGTAGAGTTCGCGCGCCATGGCCGCTGAACTCAAGTGCGCTCGCTGTGCCAAAAACTCGCCGCTGGAGTGCAGGACCTGGCAGAGCCACAGCACAGACTGCCCATCCTCTAGGCGCGCCGTGTAGCTCGCCAGGCCCGATGGGTCCGCCGCTCGGCCCAGGATGCCCTGGTAGGCGAGGGAGACATGGTAGGCAGCCAGAGCAGCGCCCTCATTGGGTTCCTGCGAGTCCGTAGGCTCTGTGGAGTCGTCGGGGTCGTCGGGCACCGTGGGGTCGTCGTCCTCCTCCGAGTCGTCGGGCTCCTCGGGGGTTTCTGGCACGGCGGGGTCGTCGGGGGGAGTGGGCTGGATAGGGATCTGTGGTGTGTTGGGCCGAGTTCCTTCGACCACCTGACTCGCGGCACCTGCTAGCCGGAGATACCAATCGGAGTTGAGGCTCTCGCCGTCTTCGCCGTGGTGCAGGAAGTGCCCGGTTGTGGGGACGCCAGCGGCCGAGGCGGCGACCGGCATGATCGACGTCGCTTCGTCTACCTCGTCGAACATGGCGGTCATGACCGTTGAGGCGCCCATGTCGACCGCATTGTAGAGCTGACGCCAGTAGAACCGGCCTCCCTGCCGAGGGATGAGATTGAAGGTCTGTGGGTCGCCGGTCAGATTGGCCCATGAGAAACCTGGGAAGATGACCGGCAAATACTCGATGCCCCGGACGTTCGTCCAGGACAGATCGGGCTCCATCAGCTGGGTCCGATGCCAGTCGGCCTCCACTGGGGTGCGATATCGGCCCACCGTCCACGGGCTCAGCAGATCGAGGCGAGCATAGACAGAGGTCCACGCGGGATCCGTCTTGGCGTCCCCGTCCAGCGTTCGCCAGTAGGTGGGCACGCCACCCATCACGGTCGCCCTGTAGCGCTGTTCGGGACTGTTCTTGAAGAAGTCTAGGAGCTCATGCGCCTCCGCCGGCGTGCCAGGACGATCGGTAAAGCCCATCCCCCAGATCCCCACCAGGGGCAAGTCGTCCTGATAGAGATAGCGGTCACTCTCGGTGACCCCCATCTCATCCACCAGACGGGTCCAGTCATTGATCACTCGGCTGACCCACTGCTCCGGGTCTGTACCCGAGATGTCGTAGACGACAGCGAAGACCCTACCGTGAGCCTCCGCGGCCGCGCGCACGTTCTCGAGCACGCCATCTTTAAAGGCCCGATGACGCCACAAGTGCAGCGAGTTGCTGAACCGCTGGAGGAGCACTCCGTGCAGTCCGTGATCGGCCATCCACTGGAAGTGGCGATCCGCAGTCGAGGGCCGGTAAGACGAAAACAGCGGAGCCGGCTGGCCGTTGGGCAAAACGAAGTCCGTGGGGCACAGGGCGTCATCGGGGAGCCCGGACACCTCCGGCCATGCATCGAACATCACCGTTGTGGGCGCCGGCCCCACAGCGGGCGACCAGTGAATCCAGCTGTCGAGATCCGAGCCATCCCCCGGACACCCGAACCAGCCCTGATAGCCCGCCAAGTGTTTGCCGATGGTGGTGCTCGACTCCACCGGAGCCGAGACTCTCTCTGCAAGGGGAGCATCCAAAGAGTCCGTGCAGGAAGCCGAGCACAGGACGAGAGCCAAAGCAGCAAGAGCGCGAGTGGATTTCATGCGGCCATGCTCTGGGCCACGCGTGGAGAAGATGTTGCGGGCTCGTGGAATTACGCAGGCAGGACCATCGAGTGGTCCCGACCTTGGCTGACAGCTAGTCGGGAGCGACCTCGGGTCGCAGCTCCTGCCAACTCTGGCCTCCCCGCTCATCGCGGAGCACCAGGAACAACCGCGTGCCCACTGACGACTCACCCGGCAGAGGGCGCCACTCGAAGTCGCGAAGCGTCCAGTCCACATCCTCGTCGGAGCTGAAGCCGCTCCACGTGCCGCCATCGTCCACCGCGCAGGGGTCGTCATCGGCAGAAGGAGGTCCACCGCCTACCCCTTGCCAAGGGCCCTCGTCGTCCTCTTCGGGCTTGAGGTTCGGGCAGCCGCGCGTGCGATACAGCTGAACGTCCAGTTCCTCCTCGTCTTCGTCGTCATCCACCACGACGGTCAGCGTGGAGCCATCTTCGGAGACTTCCCCGATATACAGGGGCCCATCCAGGCCCGGCAGCTGTCCGGCCTCGGCGGTCAGGGCTGTGCCGCCATCAATCTGGATCGAGAGGATCCGGGGGTTCTCGTTGATCAAGGCAGCCAGCCCTACCTCTTCCTCTTCCTCATCGTCTCCACCCAGATCGCCCCAGTCGTCACCGGACGCATCATCGTCGTCACCGAAGCCGCCCCAGTCGTCGCCGGCAGAGTCGTCGTCGTCGCCAAAGCCGCCCCAGTCGTCCCCGGCCGAGTCGTCGTCGTCGCCAAAGCCACCCCAGTCATCCTCCGACGAATCGTCCTCATCACCGGCAGAGTCATCATCATCCCCGACCGGCCCAAAGACGCCGTCGTCGTCGCCGGAGTCATCATCATCCCCCAGGTCGGGAAGGAAGAAGGAAACCAGCTTGACCGCCTCCCGGTGATCCCCGGGCGTCTCGACCCGGTAGCGCAGAGGCAGGACGCCCTCGACGAGCCCGAAGTCCGAAGGCTCCTCGTCGCGAGCCGTCCGGCCGAACAGGTCCACCACGAGCTGGGTACCGTAGGGGCCCTCTGGAAGCAGGCCCTCGAGCTCGCTGAGGTCCACATCCTCGGGCAGATCCAGACTCCAGGTGTGGGTCGCCTCGCTGAGGTCTTCATCCCCTGGATCCACGACCAAGGCCGTCACGGTAATCACCGGGGGGGGGAACGATGCAAAGTTGGCGTTCGCCGGGTCCGACTGAACCGCCAGCACTCGCAGGTTGTCCACGAGCGTCGCGTCCGGCAGCTCGGGAAAGCACGAGGTCACCGACGCCCCCAAAAGGGCTGTACAGACTAGGCTCAGGGCTCGCTTACCCATCAGAATTCCACCCGCACTGCGAAGTTGGGGGTCGGCAGCGAGAAGAAGGCGGCCTCTTCCCGATAATCGAACGACGGATACTCGTAGTCGGAGGTCTTCGCCGCATACACGTTCTGCACATCAATGTAGATCTCGACCGTTGTGCGCTGACGACGGAACTTCTTGTCCAGCCGAATGTCCAACTGGTGATAAGGCTTGCTGCGCGCCGTGTACAGCCCCCCGTACTCGGGGATGTAGGAGCCAAAGTCCGCGTAGAAGGTCGAGTCCTCCACGGGCGTCTTGGGCGCCCCGCTCTGCAGCTGGAATCGGGCGCCTAGCGTCACCTCGCCGGGAAAGGCCAGCTGCACAAGCGCTGTTAGCTGGTGCCGTCGATCATTCTGGAACCAGCGCCAGTCCTCGTCCGGGAAGTCCTTGCGCTCCGCCCATGACAGGGAATAGCCAAACCATCCGGTGATGCCCACCTTGCGCAGCAGACCAAACCGGATGAAGGACTCCATGCCGTAGATCCGCCCCACGCCCGAGTTACTCAGCCCGTGGGTGGGGTCTTCTTCCGCATCGCCGCTGACGTCCCCGAACTCGGTGAAGCTGGCGAAGCTCGCGGCCTCGACACTGGAGACGGCCTGGTCGTCCAGAAACTTCACGTAGCCCTGTACATCCAGGTCGATCCAGTCGGCCGGAGCCAGCTTCACTCCCAAGTTGAGGTGCCATGCTCCCTCGGGCCCCAGGTCCGGATTCCCCGTGACGGAGCTCAACTCCTCTGACGAAGGCGCCTGAAGATAGCGGCCCCCGGCGAGGCTCACCCGCACGCGCTTGTGGGGCTCCACGCCCATGCGGGCCCGAACCTGCGGAACAAACTCGTTGATGGAGGAGAACCAATCGACCCGTAGCTCAGGAGCAATCGTCAGCTGCGGCACGGGCCGCACCGGGAGGCTGATGTAGCCACCCACCCACGTGCGCGTGTCCAGCTCGGAGCCCCTGAGGTTCTCCTCGTCGCTGAGTGTCGCGCGCGGCCCCGTGTCTTCGCGAATGCCAATGGGGGTGTTCTGAGTCTGCCGGAGTCGGTCCACCTCGAGGCTAGCCCCCGCGTCAATGGACAACCACTTGAACAACGGCAGGTGCATGTCGTCGAAGAGGTGAAAGGTGGTGTGCCGGTTGCTCGTCTGGAACACATCGGTGAACTGGAACGCAGTCCCCCAGAACGTGATGGCCGGGTGGATTCGATTGGTGAAGCCCCGCTGGTTGGTGAAGTCAGCCCGCACGTAGATGCGATGCATGTCGGTCTTCAGATCGAAGATCAGCGGGTCTTCGTCTTCGTCGGGCTCCGAGTCGAGCAAGCGCAGCCCATCAATGGTGCCGATGTAGCCCAGCCCTAGCTTGAGCCACGGGGTGGGGTCGGCTTCGAGGACGATCTGCTGATCCTGGAAGAAGGGCGCGGTAGCAAAGTCGATGGGGGCGTCTTGGGGGATCACCAGCTTCAAGAACACGTCGTAGTAGGAGCGACGCAGACCCACGTAGAAGCGGGATTTCTTCGTGATGGGGCCTTCCAGGCCAAACGAAAAAAGGCCGACACCGGGATCGAGGAAGCCACCCACCCGATCGGATCGCGGCGAGCGGAGCTCCAGCCCCACCACACCGCCGGTCAGATCGCCGTAGCGGGCTGTCACCGCCGCAGGATGGAGGTAGGCCTTGTCCACCAGAGCATCGCCGGTAATGGAGAAGCCCGAGAGCGAGTGAAAGATGATGGGGACAGGCAAGCCGTCCAAGTAGAGCACCGAGTCTTCGGCGCTCGCACCACGCAGGACGGGCACTTGGGCCTGATCACCCGCCCCGAACTGGGGGGGCGTGTGCACGACACCCGGCAGCGACTGGATGGCAGCCATGGGGTCCCGGCCGGCCCCTGGCATCTTCTTGAGTTGATCCCGGGTCAGCACCCGCTCGGGCGCATCGTTGCTGCTCCTGGCAATGACGACGGTCTCCGGAACTCCCGTGGGGCGGATGCGATAGAGCACTTCCCGCTCCAAGCCCTCCTCCAGCACCTCCACGAACTTCTCGAGTCGAAAGCCGCCAGAACCGAGCGCTGCCACATAGGTTCCCGGTGGGACCTCGCCAAAGTCGAAGCTGCCGTCATCAGCGGTCGTCACCGTGGCGATGGGCTCATCGACTAGGTCGAAATCTCTGGGCCGGAGAGGTCGCTCCTTGCGGGGTTTCTCATCCTCTTCAGTCGCCTCATCGGCCGGCTTGGCGACGTCGCCGGCCTCGTCTGGCTGGGCGTCTTCTTCGGAGCCCTCCCCTGCTTCCTCCGCAGGTGGCGAGGCAGAGGCCTCCACGTCCTCGTCGCTCGACAGCGCATCCCCTTCGGGCCGGTCCGCAGCTTCCTCGGCTACAGACGATGCTTCCTCCACAGGTGGCGCAGTAGGGGCTTCTTCGGACTCGTTGGCAGGCTCCTCGGCCTCCTCCTTCTCGGGAGGCGGCTTGCGGGTAGCCTCGAACAAGGACACCTCCAGGAGAGCCACCGGCTCCAGGCTGCCCTTGACCTCGACTCGACCCGAGAGCTTGGCTGGCTCGACTACGGGCTCCCCAGGGCCAGGCGCCAGGAAGACGATGGGGTAGTCGATGGTGACCTCGATGGGGACGCCATCGACGGTCGACGGCGCGAACAGCATGGACCACGCGGCGCGCTCTGCAGCGAAGTCCACCTCTTCGAGGCCCGAGCTCTCGCGGATCTCTACGCCCACCACCTCTCCGGTGGCGTCGATGGCAATACCGAGCATCACCTCGAGCTTCTGGGCCTCTCCCAGATCGACGCCCTCGGGCAGCACGGCGGACACCCCGAACCGGGGGACAGGCCAGGTGGGTTGCGAGCTTGTGGCAGAGGCCGACGAGGCCTCGTCACTCTGAGCAGAGCCGGTGGTCGAAGCGGCATCATCGACCTGCGCCCAGGCCGTCGACCACAACAAGAGCACTGCGGGAAGGATGAACAGTGATCGGCAGTCGCAACGAAAACGCATCACAAGGTCAGCCTTCTTGCTGTGAAATCCACGGCTGCTCGCATCGTGCAGACAGCAGTCGAGCACGCCGTAACTGCACCTACCACAGTTTGCTCTTCGTCACACCCAACCGAGGCCAAACCCTCGTCGGGGGTCAAGCGCGCAACAAGCGACTCGACTGCAGCACGTCAGTCGACGAAGCCATTCCCATCGGCATCGGCATCAAAGATGTCGGGCAAGCCGTCAGCATCCTGGTCCTTTGTGCCCGGGTCACAGTTCGCATGGTAGGCCTGCACCCGGATGGCTGAGTCGTAGTCGGCAACACACGTGTCTGGGTTCGCCACCGGATCGAATGATTCGAAGACATACAAGATCTGGCCCGTCCCATAGGGGTCGAGTTCATCAATCCAGGCTTGATCCGACGGGCCATCGTCGATCCAACCTATCCCGTAACCATGGGTCTCACCGACATCGCCCCCCGGGCCCAACGGTGTGGGATACCAAACGGCCATGTGGATAATCATCGGGTCGACTCGCAACACGACGTCGCCGTCGTACTCGATGACACCGTACTCACCAGCTCCGAGCACATCGTTGCCATAGGTGCGGAGGTCACCCTGGGTCCCCATGGGTATCGGTGCAGCCGTATCCCCGGTCAGCATGTTCACGTGATGGAATGGATAAACAGGCGCAGCTTCATAGTGGATCCAGTGGCCGTCGAACTCGACTCCCAACAGGTTCAGGTCCGCCACCAGATCGACGTTCTCTGCTGTTGCCGTGGAGGTCGTGCCGGCCGCATGGCCCATCCAGTTGACGTACTCAAAGGCGTAAAAGTCAGTGGCGCCATCACTGAACATGAAGGGTGCAGCCGAGGTAGCGCACTCCATGCGAAGGTCCTCGATGTCCAGCGACATGCTGGGCAGGTCAGCACACTGGAGGTCTCCACCGACACAGTCGTCATCCTCGCCGTTCTCCGGGATGTCCTCCACATTCGGGTGGACCTGGTCGTTGTCATCGTCGCAGTCCCCCTGGTCCTCGCTGAAGCCGTCGTTGTCGTCGTCGACGCAGTCGGGGCTCCCGTCGCCATCACCGTCGTTGGGGTTCGCGGCAGGACACGCGTCACAGCCATGAGCGATGCCATCCCCGTCTCCGTCGTCAGTGTCATCGAAACCGGGGCAGAGGTCGTCGGTGTCACAGACCCCGTCGGCGTCGGAGTCATCGGGGTCGTCCAGAGGGCAAGGGTCCTGGTCGTCGCAGATCCCGTCACCGTCCGTGTCGCCAGTCAACGGGTCACCAACACAGGCGCCGGGGCAGTTGGGGTTCGAGATCGTGGGAGTGCCCTCGTTGAGCTCATCGAGCCCGTAGGTTGGCGAGAGGCCCGCTCCAGTGCACCAGTTGTTGAAGTCGTCCGCCTCGACCGTGTTCATCTGGTCGTCACTGAGGAACGCCGAGACCCCTTCCTGTACGAAGGCATCCGGATAGGCAATCGAGAACACGAGCTCGCCGGTGGGGTCGACCAGGCGGATCTCGTCTCCGTTGTTGCCCAAGGTGAAGTCATCCCAATCATAGGTAAAGGCGATCACTGAGATGCCGCCATTGGTCGCATCATCGGCGTTGGGCCCCACGGCGAACACCCCACCGGGAGCGAGAACCGCAGGGGGTCCCCCGTAGGGGTCGACCAAGGCGACGGAATCATCATCAGCATCCTCAAGTCGCCAGTTGGTCAGATCGATGTGGCGGTCTGAGTTGTTGTAGAGGTCGAGCCACTCGCCGTCGCCATCGACTCCCGACGGATCGGCCATGAACTCGATGACGAGGACGTCCCCATACTCGGCCGCCTCACCCAACACGTCGCCAGAGTCGTCGTCGTCGCCCGTGTCGTCGTCGTCATCGCCGGAGTCATCGTCATCACTGGAGTCATCGTCGTCACCCGTATCGTCGTCGTCGTCGCCCGTATCGTCGTCGTCGCCCGTGTCGTCGTCGTCATCACCGGAGTCATCGTCGTCACCCGTGTCGTCGTCGTCACCCGTATCGTCGTCGTCGTCGCCCGTGTCGTCGTCGTCATCACCGGAGTCATCGTCGTCACC
>PBPL01000104.1 GCA_002724675.1 Deltaproteobacteria bacterium
CAAGACATTCAGACCATCGCATCCATGCTGATCCTCGGGCAGGTCAGTAAGACAATCGCCGAGTACCAGTGCGAGCTCATCGTCTCGTGCTGTGTGCCCATCGTCCGTGAGGTCGCCGATGAGGTCGTCCGAGCGGGCTTCTACCAGGCAGGCTATCCCGACGCCTTCCGGCCCGAGGAGATCCGCTTCATCGCCGCCGACCAGTTCGCGTTCTGCGCCGGAACGAACGGCATCATGTTGCGGGAGAAGCCCGCCACCAATATCTATCTGGGCCGCTTCTTCGCCGAGTCGCTCATCCTGGCCGAGACCGGCTACCTGAACCGGTCCATTCAGATCGCCGGTACCGCCGAAGCTACACAGCTTCCTTTCTTCGTGGCGGCATGCGACTACACACTCATCGGCGAGGAGCTCTTCGCGGTCTCAGCCTACTTGAGTCGGGACCCTCGCCTGGTCTCTTCGCTCAAGGCGTCCGACTACCTCAAGGTCGCCATCGTCGCAGCTCTCCTCGTTGGCACCATCCTGGCCAGCTTCGACAACACCCTGATGGTCGATCTCTTCTCTCTCACCCTTCCAGGCAACTGATCGAACGATGAAACGCACACTCCCGATTCTCATCACGTTCGTGGTCGGTGTGATCATGGTGGGCGAGTTCTTCATTCCCCACTGGCGCTACCGGGCGCTCACGGGGGAGATGCTGGAGTGGGGCATCATCCTGGCCGCCGGCGCCTTCATCCTGGGCCTGATCAACCTCGTCCAGGTCCACCTCCCAACAGTCGTCCAGAGGGGCACGGACTGGGGCTACAAGGCCGTGCTGCTGGTGTCGCTCGCGGTGACCCTGACGATGGGCTTTGCGAACGGCAAGGAGCGACTCGCATCGGGGATGGAGGCCACCTTCTCCTACAAGTGGATCTTCGACTTCGTTTACACCCCACTCAGTGCCACGATGTTCGCGTTACTTGCGTTCTACATCGCCTCAGCCGGCTTCCGTGCGTTCCGGGCCCGCAACGCCGAAGCCACCCTCTTGTTGGTGGCGGCCGCACTGGTGATGTTCGCTTCGGTGCCCATCGGCGAGGGCGTACCCGTTATCGGCGAGTACCTGGTAGTGCTCAAGGACTGGACCCTTGACGTTCCCAACAACGCCGCCCGACGCGCGATCTTCATCGGCGCAGCACTGGGCGCCATCTCAACTGGGCTCCGGGTCATCCTCGGCCTCGAGCGCAGCCACCTGGGAGGGGAATGATGCTCGATCTGCTGATCCGCTTCCAGAACATGGACCGACGCTGGGTCTTCCTCGGCATGGCACTGGCCATTGTGCTTCCGATGCTCGTGCCATTCAGCCTGCCATTCAAGGTCGACCAACGTGTCCAGGACCTCTACGACCGGGTGGAAGCTCTCGAGGCTGGCGACACGGTATACATCTCGGCGGACTTTGATCCGGGCTCCCGCCCCGAGCTCGAGCCCTTCTTCCGAACCCACCTGCACCACCTGTTCCGGCAAGACGTGCGCGTGGTCATGGGCACCCTCTGGGCAACCGCGCCTCCGCTTGTGAAGCCCATCCTGGAGGATATCGCCCAGGAATACGGTAAGGAATACGGAAAAGACTGGACCTTCCTGGGCTACGTCGAAGGCAAAGAGTTGGCGATCAAGTCCCTCGGCCAGAGCGTCCGAAAGACCTACCCTCTCGACGACCGCGGCAACAAGACCGCTGACTTAGCCGTGATGGCGGGACTCGACGCCATGCGTGACTTTGACATCCTGACGAGTGTCTCAGCCGGCTTCCCCGGCACACAAGCTTTCGTCCTGCAGATCCAAGGGCAGTACAACCTGGAGATGGCCAGCGCATGCACCGCGGTGTCCGCGCCGGACTACATCCCCTACTACCAGTCCGGACAGTTGTTCGGACTGTCCGGCGGCATGCCCGGGTCGGCCCAGTACGAGAAGCTCGTATACGCCAGCGTCCCACCAGAGAAGCGGCCACGCCTGCCAGCCACATCCGGCATGAACGTACTCAGCATCGGCCACCTGTACATCATCATCCTGCTCCTGCTGGGCAACCTTGCCTTCTTCCTCACCCGTGGTGGAGAGGAGAACTGACGATGGACCTGCTCGCAATTACCGGTCTCTTGCTCAGCATCTTCCTAACGCTGGCGATTCTGTCCTTCCTGTTCGACGACAACCCGATCTACAAGTTTGCTGAGCATCTGTTCATGGGCGTTGGCATCGGCATCGGCACCATCGAAATCTACTACGGCGTCTTCCAGCCTAAGCTCATTCTCCCGCTCCTTGAAGAGCACCGTCTCCTGTCGATCTTTCCGTTACTGCTGCTGGTATTGCTGTTCGCCAAGGTCACCCGAAAGCACCAAGACTGGGCTCGAATCCCCATCGCGTTCATCGTGGCTGCCTTTGCGGGGGTGAAGCTAACCGGTGAAGCCAATGGTCGCCTACTCGAGCAGGTTCGGGCGAGCATGCCGGATCTGCAGCAACTGTACGAAACCAGCGGCTGGTGGGACTGGGACAACGGCGGCGCCGGCGTTATCTCGGGCTTGGTGCTGGTCCTCGGGCTCTGCGCTTGCCTGCTGCACTTCTACTTCAGTGCCCGGCACAACAGGCCCATGCGGACGATCTCCCGCATTGGCATTCTCACCCTGATGCTGTCCTTCGGTGCGTCCTTTGGCTTCACCGTGATGGGACGGATCTCGCTAGCCATCGGCCGCGCTGAAGCCCTTCTTGGGCTGGATCAGCCCAACACACTCATTCAACTGGGCTCCATGGAAGTCCACCGCATGACGGCAACTCGTTGGATGACGGTAGGAACCTTGCTGCTAATCATCGTCAGCATCGCTGCACTGCGACGCCGAACCGCGCCTGACTCCAGCACCAGTTAGTCCACACCGCTCGCACGAACAGAGAGAGTGGCCACCCCATCGCTCGCCGAAGTGCCGCGGGCGGCGCTAACTGGTCAACAACGCAGCGAGTATCAGGCTGATCCCGATCAGCCCCGAGACGAATCCAAAAGCTAGCAGCCCCAACTGGAGTCGAGTCCATGGCGGCTTGCCCCGTCTCTTGCGTCGAGGGGTCCCCGCCGAAGCTTCCGCTTCACCCCCAGACGGCTCCACATTGGATCCAGCCTGGTCGTCGCCCATTGCCTGGGAGAGCGACATCGCCACCGGCCCAAGACCCAGCTCGGTCTCCTGCTCGTCTGCATCCTCACTGCTTGTCTGAATCGAGTCTTCTACATCTTCCGGATCGGGCGGCCCGTTCACTGCACCGCAGGCATCACATGGTCTCAGAGAGCCATCGACCTCAAGCGGGGGCGGAAGCGCAGCGGCGCAGCCCCCACAGAGGCCCGGCGTATCCATGGATGGAGCAACTTCGGGAACCTCGCCGGAGGTTCTCGCCTTAATCAAGACGGACAGTCCACCGAAGCGAACAATGACCTTCCCACCAGCCGCAAGAGAGGCTTGCCAGCCGGCGGTCCCTGCCGCATCAGAAGTCTCAAGCGCTACGCCGGAGTCAATGAGCTCCTGAGATGTCTTGAGCCCATCACCTTCAGCCCACCCGACCTCCATCGCTTCGGTGAAGGCTAGGGAGGCTCGATCCTGCTCCACACGAACCAGAGACCACAGCTCCGGCAAGCTTGCACCACCGAGTGTGACCGTTGCCGAACGACCGTTCCCCACGGTCAATACCGACCCAGCACGCAAGACACCGCGAGCCAGCAGGTCCTGGGCGCGGGTAATTGCGACCTCGAGCTCCAGACCTGTCGCGGGTGCCATTGTCACGCACAAAGCCTACCGGAATCCATCGAGCCGCAACGCGTCTCCACCAGCGATCCCGGTTTGTTGGCAAACCGACCAGCCCAAGAAAAGACTCGGGTGGCCCCATATCTTGGGGTCCCTCAACTCCGGTAGTATGGCGACGATCTGCGAGCGCGTACTCATTGTCGATGGACAGCGAGGCGGCTTCGGGAGGTGTCGTTGCGCCGGACCGCAACCATAGGACTTTTCGCCGCTATCTCGTTGGCGTTCACCGCTGCCCCTTGCTGGGCAGAGGATGGTCCGTCCATCAAGCGTGTTGCTGCCGGGCTGCACGACGGGCACGCCTTTGGGCCCCGCCTGAAGTCCGACGGCGCGTGGATTGCCTACGGGGTGCGAGAGTCGGTCAAAGGTACGTTCAAGACTTCGTACTACGCACGGTCGCTAACTGAGAGCGGGTTGTTCCGATCCGTTTGGCCCAACAAACACCCAGCACTCACCAGCCAAGAGGGCACCGCCTCATTCACTGACATGGTGGGGTACGAGTGGGGCTCCAGCGACAAGAGCGGCGCCATGGTGGCGCAACACAAGACCAAAGGCGCCGAAGTCCTAATCGAGGGCATCAACGTCCGTGTCGGCGGCCCTGGTGCACAGCACTCTCCCGCCATGTCACCGGACAACTCTCGCCTTGTCGTCGTATCGGAGTCTCAGGAGGGCGGCGCAACCGACCTCTTTGTGGCTGATACGGCAACGGAAGGTGATACGGGCTTCCAGTTGACGTTCACCGGTGATTCGGAGCTTTCACCATCCTGGCACCCCACCGAAGCCAAGATCATTCACGAAGTCCGCAACCCCCTCGGTGCGGATATTCATGTCTTCGACCTCGACAGCTTTGAGCACACGCCGATCTTGCGGCTGGGCACGAGCGACGAGATCCAACCCACCTACTCCCCGGACGGCAAGCGCATCGCATTCTTGTCCAACAAGGACTCCAAGGATGGGCTTCGCTGGGATCTGTTTGTCTTCACTCCAGGCGCTTCTCTGCCACAGCCTGTCATCAAGGGTGTGCGCCGAAGCGAAAAGAGCCGAGGCTACTGCTGGGACCCTCTTGGCCGCTATCTGATCGCCGCAGTCGAAGACAAGCTGGCAGGCTATCCGCTTGTCATTGCACCCAGTGATGGAACAGAGCCTGCTCGCGTCTTGGCTACAACCAAAGACAACATGGATCCCACAATCACGGCAGTTGGCGAGCGTGCCTTGTTGGCCTGGGTAGCCATCGACACCGAGCCAAGGCCCGGCGGTGCCCAGTATCGGGTCGTGTACGTGGCCGACTTTGGTCTGATGGGCTACGGCGATGCTGCTGGGCTCCAGGCCCAGACTCCCACCGTTCGCTCCAAGTCGGACGCCCCGGCCGCAAAGTGATCCATGGCCCGGCAGTGAGGGGCAGCACCGGGCTAGCCCTCGCCGCACTCTCGCTAGTCCTGGTCAGTTGGTTCTCTCCCGTACACGCCGGCGAGGGCTCTCCCGACGGGACGCAGTTCCGTCCCCAAGGCTCCCTTCGGATCGAGCTCATCGCGGATGCAGGGCCCAAGACCGTCGACAATGGCGCGCTGCTCGAAGAGGACACTGCCATTCGATTCATCGCCGAGGTACAAGGGGCCGACTACCTCTATCTACTGCAGCGCTCCAACGCCGGCGTCGAAGTACTCCATCCACCCACCGGACAGGTCTTTCTCGCCAAGAAGGGGCCCCAGGTGGTCGTGCCGCATCCACCCAACCTGGAGCTGGGCGAGCGCCCCCAGGGAGGCTACACGGCGGCCGGAGAGGGCAGCTTCGAGTTCCTGCTTGTGGCTTCCCCCGTCCCGCGCAACTTCCCGTCCAACTCGCAGCTGGAGACCGTGGAGCGACTGCTGGCTCCTCCTCCCTACCTCACAGGACACGCGGCCGCGCCCGCCGTGGTCCTAGCCAGCCAAAAGATCACCTGGGGCCAACGAGACGAGTAGGGAGACCAAGCGGCCCCAGTCTCAGGTGGCGACAATGTCCACCACGTGAAAACCGCCATAGCCCTCGGCATCCCCCCAGGGCTCCTGTTCTCTGGAGTGCTGGCCCCGCGTATCCACACAAGCGATGTGTAGTTGGTGGCTTCCGCGGGGGACCTCAATCGTCGCCTTCCACCGACACCACACGTGGGGCGATGGCGTGTCCACGAGCTCCGCAGTCCAGATCTCGGCAGGGTTGACCCACAGCAAGACCTCCTTGACTGGGTGTTCTCCGGCAAAGGCTATGCCGCGGGCCTCGACGCGCTCGCTAGAGACCCGCTCACCCTGGCCGGGGAAGGTGGCCCATGCCAGCGGCTTGACCGGGTAGTGGGGAAGGGGTCCTCCATCGAAGACCCGGGCATCCAACAGTTCCCCTGTCGTCAACTCGCGCAACCACTTCACGCTCATCATCCCGTATTGACCGGGCACAAGCAGCCGACCCGGAGCGCCATGCTTGTCGGGGAGGGGCTCTCCGTTCATTCCCACAGCCACCGAGAAGTCGCGCATACGAGCCAAGTCCACAGGCAGGTTGCGAGCAAAGCCATCGCGGCCGACGGCCCGGATCCAGGGACCTGTGAGCTCAATGCCCAGCGCCCCATAGAGTTCCGCCACGGGCACCACATCCCAGACAGCATTGCCCACTCCGCCAAACCGCCAGTCCCAATTCTCAGGCGGCGGGTGCGACGAGTCCTCATCGGGCTGCACCTGCTGGCAACCGGCAGGGGGACCGCCCCCCTCAGCCTCGTGGTAACCACTTCCATCACACTGCAGGGTCATGTGCACCCGCTGAGTGGCCAAAGACACGAGGTCACGCCATGGCACCGCCTTCGGTGAAATCTCAGAGCCCACTCTCAGCATCGCGGAGTCCAGGGGAATGGGCTCGGGCGGGGCGCCATTGCTGAAGCTGTAGAAGTGCTCCGTGGGCGTGACAAAGGGGGGATCGGTCTCAGGCGCTGGCCGATGATCGAAGCGACGCCGGCTCAGCCCTCCCCCCGCGCCAGTACGGGACACAGCAGCGCCTGCAAGTGCCAGCCCACCGAGCGCAGCCGAAGCACGCAGAAGACCCCGGCGACTTGGGCTCACGGTCGACTCAGAGGGCTGAGTGGAGCCGTCAGCAGCGTCGTTATCCAAGGGGGTGTCCCCAGGGCTCCGATCATCGTCAGTGGGTCGGTGGGAAGACACGGGGACTGACCCGAGGGTAGTCAGTTCCACACCGCAAGGGCAAGACAGCAGCCCTAGCTGAGCAGGATTTTTGCCCCCTCTCCGCGACCCCAACCTGCAGCACGCAAAGGAAACTGTTCGGTGGCCCAGGAACTAGGCGACAAGGGCTCGGGGACCCCATGGTTGGGGTAGTGTGTGGCCGATGGCTTCGCACATCGACATAGGGGATGTGGTCGGTCAGTACGAGATCACGGACATCCTGGGAGCGGGTGGCATGGCCACGGTGTACCGAGGCGTCCATCGGTCCGGGCTGGGCATGGTGGCCGCCATCAAGGTGCTGCATGCCCACTACGCTCGCAACATCGAGATCGTGGAGCGCCTGCGGGTCGAGGCACGCGCCCTCGCGCGTCTGCAGCACCCCAATATCGTTCAGATCTTCGACTTCATCGACAACGATGGACAGTGCGCCATCATCACTGAGTTGGTGGACGGGCGCTCCCTCAGAGCCATCTTGAAAGACGACCCCAGCACACCTCTAGACCCCAACCGGGCGCTGGAGTTGTTCGTGCAGATCGTCCAAGGAATGGAGCACGCCCACGCCAAGTCGTGTCTCCACCGAGATCTCAAGCCAGACAACCTGATGGTGACCGTCGAAGGGCGGATCAAGATCCTCGACTTCGGCATCGCGTCCTTGATCGACACCGACCGCATCACCACCACGGGCCGGGCCTTTGGGACCCCCGCCTACATGGCACCGGAACAGTTCGAGGGCATGGAGTTGGTGGACGAGCGGTCCGACATCTATTCGCTCGGAGTGACCCTCTGGGAGATGCTGGCTGGCGCCGGCGCGCGACCCAAGGGGGTCCCCATCTGGAGGCTGGGCCTCCGAGACATCGACATGCTGCACGAACGAGACGTACCCGTGGACTTCCTCGATCTCATCAAGGTGATGGTCGTCAAACCACAACAGGAGCGGATCGGCTCCTGCAGCGAGTTGCTCGACGCGCTCGCGGTCATCGTTCAGGATCGATACGACACAGGCCAGCTGGAGGGCTACGAGCCTTCCCAGATGATGCTGTCCCCCGAAGAGATCGAAGACACGAGCCCGCTGCAAGACTCCCCAGGCAGGGCCGCCATGGGCGCCGCTCAACCGAAAACGGTAGCTGGCGCGACCCACCTGTTCCGCACACTCACCCGAAGACTGCCAAACCAGGGCGAGGCCAGGGCGGGGCCAGCAGGCCTCCGGGTCACCAACATTCACCCCCGAGCCACATCCTTTGTGGGACGGGAGGACGAGCTGAGTGCCATGGCGGGCTTGTTCCAGCAAGGCGCGCGACTCGTTACGCTCCTGGGCCCCGCCGGCACCGGGAAGACTCGCCTGGCTCAGGTGTTTGCCTCGGAGCGTGTCCAGGACTACCCCGGCGGCGTCTGGTTCTGCGATCTGGCCACCGCGAAGGCCGACGACGCCATGCTGTCCTCAGTCGCCTCGGTCCTGGAGGTGCCCCTTGGCGCCAAGGACCCCGAAGGAGGCCTCGTGCAGACCCTCAACGGGCGAGGCCCTACGCTGCTGGTCTTGGATCACCTGGAGCAGATCGCCAGCGGAACGGGACGAGTGCTCAGCAAGCTGATGAGCGACGCACCAGACACCTGGTTCATCGCCACCAGCCGCAGCCCACTGAAGATTGAAGGAGAGCAGCAGCTGCCCGTCGGCCCACTGACACTGCCCTCCTCCCAAGACCCCCAGGTGGAGGCCGTAGAAGACAACCCAGCCGTTCGGTTGTTCGTGGACCGGGCCAGGGCGGTCAAGCACGACTTTCAGTTGGACGCGACCAACGTCGGGGACATCGTCCAGCTGGTGCACGAGCTGGACGGGCTGCCCCTGGCGGTCGAGCTAGCGGCTGCACGCATCAAGGTGCTGACGCCCAGCATGATCCTGCAGCGCCTAGGCCGACGGTTCGACCTCCTGCGTTCGGCACCCAGCTCCCAGGGCGATCAGGCGACGACCTTGTATGGATCTCTGGATGGGTCCTGGGACCTGCTCAACCCATGGGAGCGAGCGGCGCTCGTGCAGCTGGCTGTGCTCGCCGGCAGCTTCTTTCTGGAAGCAGCCGAGGCGGTGATCGATCTGTCGGACTGGCACGACGCCCCCTGGGCGCTGGACGTCATTCAAGCGCTGGCCGACCACAGCTTGCTGCGCGTGCTGCCTCCCGACGAGGAGGTGGGCCAACCTCGGTACGAGCTGCTTCGGTCTGTGCGCGCCTACACCCGAGAGAAGCTCGATCGCGATCCCCAGACCGCCTCCGATCTGGGCCAAGGGGGCGCAGGAGCGAGCCAGACCGCCGAGGAACGCCACAGCGCCTACTTCTGCAGCTTCGGCCAGCCCCAGTTCATCGACTCCCTCGATGCTCCCGGTGGCCTCGCCCGCCGACAGATCCTGCGCAGAAGCCAGGCCGACCTGCGCGTGACCATCGAGCGCGCGCTGGCAGGCCGAGACGCCACGGCCGCGGCCCTCGCCCTGTGCGCCCTGCACGAGGTGGAGCGCTTCGGCGGCTACAGCGCTGGGCTCTTGTCCCTCTGCGCTCAGGTGCTCGCCCACGACCAACTGGCCGGACCCCAGAGAGTTCGAGTCCTGGTGCTCCGCGGACGACTGCAGCGCCTCGTGGGCCAACCCGACGCGGCCCATGCCGACCTGCAGGCGGCAATGGAGCTTGCCCGAGACAACGGCGACACCAGCAACGAGGGCATGGTGGTCTATGCCCTGGCCGCTCTCGCCCGCAATCGGGGGCGAGCCCATGAGGCCCAAGCGGGCTATCGAGAGGCCCTAAAACTTCATCGCCAGATCGGAGCCAGGCGTAGGGAGGCCGCCACCCTGGGCGACCTGGCCAGCCTGCTCTGGCGCCAGGGCGAGCTGGAAGAAGCACGGGCCCTCTATCAGCAGGCGCTGGTGCTGCACCGGGACGTGGGCCACCGGCGGGCCGAAGGCATTCACCTTGCCGAGCTGGCCAGCTTGGAGCGCGCTCGCGGCGAATTGGACGCGGCCAAAAGCCACTACGAGACGGCCCTGCAGATCCACCGAGAGTTGGGGGCCAAGCGATCGGAGGGCTTGGTGCTGACCAACCTCGGCCTCTTGCATCATCAAGAGGGACGGCTGGACCAGGCGCGAGCCACGTTCGAGCAAGCCCTGGCCATCGGTCGAGAGATGGGCAACCGCCCCAACGAGGCCGTGGTGCTGGGCAACCTGGGCGACCTGGCCCTGGACGCGGGAGACTTAGAGGCAGCCCGAAGCCACTTGACCGAGGCGCTGGCTCTCTGCCGCGACATCGGCCTGCGCGTGGGCGAGGGAGCCTTCTTGGGCTCCATGGCCGTGCTCTGCGCCCGCGAGGGTCGCACCGACGACGCGCGAGCGCACCTGCAGGCGGGCGAGGACATCCTGCGCGACACCGGCAACGACCTGGAGCTGGCCAAGCTCTTGTGCCGGCGGGGTCAGCTCGAGGGGCTGGTGGGCTCCAAGGTGACCGCACAGGCCACGCTCGTCGAGGCCCAGTCCGTCGCCCAGCGACTGGGCGCCGGCCCCGACTCGGAGCTGGGGCGCTCTCTGGCCGACCTGCGCGCCGTCCTGGCGGCGGGCGCTCCGCCCCAAGATGAGGCCGAGGCCGAGACCGAACTGGGGTAAGCTGAGCGTCATGCGATGCCAGCCACCAAGGCGCGTTTTGGCGCTCTTCTGCCTGAGCCTGGTGTGGATGGGCTGCCCGGATCACCCCGAGATCATCGAGGGCGATGGAGCCACTGTATCCATTCCCATCGGTGCCTTGCAGGGCAAGGTGGACATCGAAGTAGAGATTGTGGATCCGCCCCAAGAGGCGCCCGAAGACGAGGTGTTCGTCAGCGACGTCTACGCCTTCACCCCGCACGGCACGCAGTTCAGCGAGCCCGTCACGGTCACCATGCCGGTCAACCTGGAGCCCGACCTGGACGAAGGAATCGGCCTGGGGCTCTACCGACTGGATGCAGAAGACGACGCCGAGTGGATCGGGGTGCCCGACGCCCAGTTTGGTGAGCGCTCGGTGGTGTTCCAGACCCTCACATTTAGTTGGTACGCCGTCACTGCAGCGGAAGACGACGTGGAGGCCGGCGACAGCGCAGGCGATGACGACAGCGCAGGCGATGACGACAGCGCAGGCGATGATGACAGCGCAGGCGACGACGACGACGACGACGACACGCCCAACGACGACGACGACACGCCCAACGACGACGACGACACGCCCAACGACGACGA
>PBPL01000105.1 GCA_002724675.1 Deltaproteobacteria bacterium
AAGGCGGTCGAGGGCATGATGAACCATGCCGGCAAGGAGGTTCAGCAGCAGCGAGTGGATCACGCCATTCGCATTCTGGAGGGGGGCTATCGCCACGCGCGTTGGGTGTTCCTGCTCAAGGGCCAGCTGGATGGCCAGGTGGGTGCCTTTCACTTTATGCAGAAAGACTTCGAGGCGGCTCGCCCGCTCTTGGAGGCTGCTTCCGGGCGGCACTGGGTGGCCAAGGGCATGCTCGCGTCCTACTGGTTCCGTCACCACGACTCGGACAAAGCCTTTACCGTGCTCGACCGAGCCATCGCCTCTAGCAAGAAGGAGGCGATGTTGTATGGATTGCAGGCGTGGATGAAGGTGAAGTTGAAGGACCGTGATGGCGCCCGAGCGGTCCTGACGCGAGGGAAAAAGGTCTTGCCCGACAACAACGCCATCACCGAGAACCTGGTGCGACTTCAGAATGGTCAGGACCTCAAGATGATGAAGTTTGGCGAGGCTTGGTGGCAGTTTCACCTGGAGAAGCCCTCGCAGCGCTCCTTGATGAAGTTGGCGGCCAAGAGCGGCTTGCGCCCCAAGGGCGCCAAGAAGTCCATGTACAGGTAGGCATCCTCGTGTCCGAAGCCACCTCCCGACCTGCTCCATGGCGCCGGGCTCGGTTGGTCTTTGCTGTCATCATCCCGTTTGTCGTGTTTCTCCTCCCGGAGAGCCCGGCGGACGGCTCTGCGGGTTTGTCGGGGGCTGGGCCCATCACCTTGCTCCCGCCTCTGTTTGCGATCTCGCTCGCCTTTGCGACTGCTCGGACCGTCTTGCCTCTGTTCGGAGGGGTCTGGATGGGCGCCACGATGTTGGCTCTTCGAGAAGGTCACGGAGTCTCTTCGGTGTTTCAGGGTGTGAAGGACACCTTGGTCAAGTACGTCTTTCACACCTCGGTCTATGCCCCGGCCTCTGGGGAGGCCACCGATGGCTCGTTCCAAACATTCAATCTGGCGGTTATCGGGTTTGTATTCGTGCTGGTGGGGATGGTGTCGATCACCATCCGAGCCGGTGGAATGGCGGGCATTGCCGAGCGCTTTGTCGTGCTCGCACGCTCGGCCCGAGCCACTCGGCTCTCGGCCTTCGGTCTCGGGATGGTGGTGTTCTTTGATGACTACGCCAACACCTTGATCGTGGGTGGGGCGATGCGCCCACTGGCGGACAGGATGCGGATCGCGCGGGAGAAGCTGGCGTGGATCGTGGACTCGACGGCGGCGCCGGTGGCGGGTCTGTCGATCCTCTCCACCTGGATTGCCTTCGAGATCAGCCAGTTCGCCCCCCATCTGGGTCACCCGGCTCTAGGGCTCTCGGAGTCGGCAGGCTACGCGATCTTCATTCAGAGCATCCCGTATCGGTTCTACTGCATCCTGACCCTGGTGTTTGTCTTTTGGGTCTGCCTGACGTCCCGGGACTTTGGGCCCATGTTGACGGCAGAACAGCGCTCCTTTCGAACGGGTGCGGTGCTCCGGCCCGGCTCGGTGCCCATGTCCTCCCATGGCGGCGTCAACCACAGCCACAAGGAAGGCATCCCACTGTATGCCCACGTGGCGTTGCTGCCCATTGCAGTGACCTTGGTTGCCATCATTGGGCTCTTCCTGCGACACGGCGAGGCAGGTCATGCTCAACACCTGGCCAGCGGGCTGTCCATTGAACACATGAGGGAAGTCCTCGCTGGCGTAAGCGGCGTTGCCGATGGTGCTGACGCCAATACACGCCTCCTGTTCTATGGGAGCGTCATGGGCTGGTTTACAGCGGCGCTCTTAGCCGTGGGGCGACGGCTGCTCTCGGTGCGAGAGGTCCTGGCAGCCACCCTGTCCGGTAGTCGCGCGATGTCCATCGCGGTCACGGTCCTTCTCTTGGCGTGGGCGATGTCTGCTGTCTGCGGTGACCTAGGAACACGCGAGTACATGGCCAGCATGGCGCCCCTGATCCCTCCCCAGTTGCTGCCAGCCGGTTTGTTCTTCCTGGCTTGTGCGGTCTCGTTTGCCACGGGCTCGTCGTGGTCGACGATGGGCATCTTGCTTCCTATTGTGATTGGGCTGGCTGCCACGGTGGGCGCTGGGTCTGTGCTGGGCGCTCAGGGCATGGTGATCGTGACCATCGGCGCCGTGCTCGACGGGTCCATCTTTGGTGACCACTGCTCGCCCATTTCGGACACCACAATTCTCTCCTCCACTGCCGTGGGCAGTGATCACATGGACCACGTCAAGACCCAGGTGCCCTATGCCGTCACCGTCATGCTGGTGGCCTTCCTTGCGGGCTATCTGCCCGCTGGCACCGGTTTTCCGGTGGTGTTTTCGCTAGCTATCGGGGCGGGAGCCCTGGTCTCAATCGTGGTGCTTCTCGGGCGCCGCGCCGATCACTACTGATGTTCCAGGAACTCTGCAGGACCGCCCGCCCAATCCAGTTGGTGGGAAACGCTCCTCGACGCCCGTACACCGCTGTGTGAATCGAGTATCCTGCGCAGCGTCATGAGAACACTGGTCACCGGCGGCGCCGGCTTTATCGGGTCCCATCTCTGCGAGCGGCTTCTGGCCGATGGTCACGAGGTGCTCTGTCTCGACAACTTCTTCACGGGTCGGCGCACTAACGTCGCACACTTGTTGGGAGATCCCTCGTTCGAGTTGCTGCGTCATGACGTGATCCAGCCAGTCCTGGTGGAGGTGGATCGTGTCTATCACCTGGCATGCCCAGCCTCACCGGTTCACTACCAGTACAACCCAGTCAAGACCGTCAAGACCAACGTGATGGGCACGATCAACATGTTGGGCCTCTGTAAGCGTGTGGGGGCCCGGCTGCTGCATGCCTCTACCAGTGAGGTCTACGGTGACCCTGCCGAGCACCCACAGACCGAGAGCTACTGGGGCAACGTCAACCCAATTGGTTTGCGCAGCTGTTACGACGAGGGCAAGCGCGTCGCCGAGACGCTTTGTTTCGACTACTACCGTCAGAACTCAGTCGACATTCGAGTGGTGCGCATCTTCAACACCTACGGCCCCCGCATGTTGGCGGACGATGGTCGCGTGGTCTCCAACTTCGTGGTGAGTGCCTTGCGCGGAAAGGACCTCGAGGTCTACGGCGACGGCAGCCAGACGCGCTCCTTTTGCTACGTGGACGACTTGGTCCAGGCTCTTCGGGGGATGATGAATCAGGACTCGGAAGTGGGGCCGGTGAACTTGGGCAACCCCTCGGAGTTCACCATCGGTCAGCTTGCCGAGTTGGTCATTGAGTTGGTGGGCAGTTCCAGTGCAGTGGTGTACCGGGAGCTCCCTCAGGATGACCCAACGCGCCGTCAGCCGGACATCACCAAGGCTCGTCAACTGCTCGACTGGGAGCCGACGACCGATCTTCGAGACGGCCTGGGCCGGACCATTGATTATTTCGAGACGCTGCTGCAAACCGACAGCGTGGATACCTAACTACCTGCTGCCTACGGGCGGACCACCGGGCTTTGCGGTGGGCGAAGTCGAACTCAGGGAGTGAGCGATGCATTTGACGATTGTGGGCACGGGCTACGTTGGCTTGGTCACGGGAACCTGCTTTGCGGACACCGGCAACGATGTGCTGTGCCTGGATGTGGATGAAGACAAGATCGAGCGTCTCAAGCGCGGCGAGTGTCCGATCTACGAGCCGGGCCTGGCCGATCTCATCACTCGAAACATCAAGGCGGGACGGCTGCGCTTCACGAGTGACAAGGCGGAGGCCTACGCCAGGCCCGATGTGACCTTCATCTGCGTAGGCACTCCCAGTGACGACGAGGGACGGGCCGATCTCAAGTATGTCCTCGGGGTTGCACGAGACATTGGAGAGGGGCTGGAGCATCGCGCGTCGCCCATGGCTACAGGTCACGAGCCCATTGTGGTGGTCAAGTCCACGGTGCCGGTGGGGACCAACGCTCGGGTTCAGGAGGTCATCAGCTCGATTACAGCCAAGCCTTTTGCCATGGCCTCGAACCCCGAGTTCCTAAAGGAAGGGGCCGCGGTTCATGATTTTTACAAGCCGGATCGAGTGGTCGTTGGTGCCGCAGACGACAAGACCGGGGCTGTGCTGCGTCGGCTCTACGAACCCTACGTTCGCCAGGGCAACCCAATCTTTGTCATGGATATTCCGTCAGCAGAGATGGTGAAGTACGCGTCCAACGCCATGCTCGCCACCAAGATCAGCTTCATCAACGAGATTGCCAGCTTGTGCGAAGCCTACGGAGCGGAGATCGGGATGGTGCGCAAGGGTATGTGTGCCGATCAGCGCATTGGCAATCAGTTCCTCTATCCAGGGCTGGGCTACGGCGGTTCGTGCTTCCCCAAGGATGTCTTGGCTTGTGTCTCCATGGGGGTGGACGCCAACACCCCCACGCGGTTGCTCTCGGCTGTCCATCAGGTCAACCAGGATCAGCGGGCCCGCTTCATCGCGAAGATCGACTCCCATTTCTCGGGCAATGTGGAGGGCAAGCGGTTCGCTGTTTGGGGCCTTGCGTTCAAGCCGCGTACCGATGATGTCCGTGAAGCGCCGGCCATTACGGTCATCTCGTGGTTGCTGGACAACGGAGCCGAGGTGGTAGCGTACGATCCGGTAGCGCACGAGACGACACACCAGGTGTTCGGAGATCGGATCACGTATGCGGAGAACGACCTCGAAGCTCTCGACGATGCGGCGGCGTTGGTCATCTGTACGGAGTGGACCGAGTTCCGCAGGCCAGACTTCGCCGACCTGGCTCGGCGAATGTCTGGTGATGTGGTGTTCGATGGTCGCAACATCTACAAGGCGGACATCATGAGGGAGCATGGACTGATCTATTACTCGGTGGGCCGGCGTCCGGTGGGTGTCTGAGCAGGAGGGCTAGGTATGCCGCGCTTCAAGCTCTATCGGGAGCGACAGTTGATTCGCGAATACACGTTCGACGAGGGCCCGATTCTGATCGGTCGTTCGCCAGACAATCAGATCGTGATTGACCACGAGTCCGTGTCCCGCAAGCACGCACAGATCATCCGAAAGGGCAGCGCCTGGGTGGTTGAGAAGCTGCCTGGTCGAAATCCTCTGGTGGTCAACTCCAATGTTTGTTCGTTTCGGGTCATCTCCCATCGCGACAAGATCGAGGTCTGGAAATACGTCATCGAGTATGTGGAGGATGCTGCGACTGGGCCTGCACTGACCGAGACGGGGCCCTCTGCGGCGGCTCCACAGAGTGCGCCCAGCAGCGCTGACGTTGCCAGCAAGCTGGATGCCATCGACGGTATGTCCACGGCGTCTCTGAGCATGGCCGAGTTTGTTGCTATCCACGGCCGCAACCGGGACCTGATGAAGGCCCACCTCCGCTGGATTGATGCGGACCGCAAGGAACAGATCTGCCAGCTGGGCAAGGAGGGTTGTGTCATCGGGACCGGTGTCGCCTGCAATGTTCGCATCACAGGGGGCATGATGGGCATCAGCCGTTATGCCAAGGTCAGCCCCGATGGTGAGCACTTCGTCATTGAGTCCCTCTCTAAGCTGGTGGTGGTTCAGATCAATGGAGCGCCACTGAAGGGTTCCCGCCGCCTCGAAGATGGTGATGAGATTCGGATCGCAAAGGTCCGTATCGAGTTCCGCCAGTCGCTCTAGTTCTGTTCCCTCTACCGGACTCTGATGCGGCGGGCTTGGTCTCGCACGTTCGAACTGTTGTGTTTGGCGTTAAACTGCTCCAGCCATCGAGGAATGATGCGAGCAGTGGCTCGGAGTCTGGTGTGCTGCCGCGGGTCATGGTCGGGGAGAGTTCAGTGCGAGACGGGCGACAGTTGATGGGTGGACCCGATCCTGGGGGCTCCATGGAGCACGAGTGTCTTGGCAGGCCTACGCGCCCCGCGGGCGCCTCGTTTGTCCTTCCTGTTTGGCTTGTTGGCCTCCTAACAATGCTCTTGCTCGTTGCCTCTGGCTGCTATCCAGAGCCGCCGGTCAGCAATGACGATGATGATTCTGCAGGGGACGACGGCGTTGGCGACGACGACGACGACGACGACGACGACGACGATGACGATGACGATGACGATGATGACGACGATGACGACGATGACGCTGGCGATGACGACGCTGGCGATGACGACTCCGGCCAAGACGACGATGATGACGATGATGACGATGATGACGATGATGACG
>PBPL01000106.1 GCA_002724675.1 Deltaproteobacteria bacterium
GGAGCAGTGGCTGGCTGCCTGACTCCAGGTTGGAGTCAGGACGGACCTCCACTGACAACGGAAGGCGCCCACCATTGGCAAAACGGAACACGAAGGTGTGTTCATCCCGTTCACCGTCGAGGCTCAAGCTCCATCTGCGATCCACCAAGTTTGCGGACGGTGCTCGCATGCCCTGATGGAGCTTGCCCAGGATGATCGTGTCCATGTCCGTGACGATGAAGTCCTCACCGTCGAGACCGATGAAACCCGAGTTGTCCATGGCCCACTCCGGGTCGGGCAGCGGGTGTGACAAGGAGATCAGCGACATGTCGGTGGCAAAGAGTTGCCGGAGGACTCCCCGCTCTGCTCCGTCGTACAGACGAATCGAGTTCCAGTCCGACAGCAGAATGTAGCCCTCCGACCAGGCAATCGAGATGGCAGAGCCAGGTGTGTCCTCGTGAATCAACAGCTCGGGTAGCGAAGGGACCGAGACGTCGAAGATCTCGAAGCCGGCCTCTCCCCCAGCCAGAGCCAACTGCCCCGTCCCGGACGAGGCCAGGGCCTTGGGCAGGCCATGGGTCGGTGCCGAACTCAACAGCTGGGGAGCTTCGGGATCCGAGACATCGACCACGTAGAGGCTACCTCCCTGAGGTTCGCCCTCTGGTCGGTCCGGGTGGATGCCCGCATCAGTCACATAGACGATCTCGCCTTCTTTCAAGACGGACCAAACACCTGTGGCACCCGGAAGCGTCGTCGAAGAGACCGCGGCGATCTCCCCTTGATCTCCGATGGCGAAGATGGAGAGCTCGTTCGGCTTGTGGGCGGCATAGAGGAAGCCACCGTCCATCACAGCCCCCTCGAAGCCCTCCGCGTCCTCGTAAGTGACCAGAAGTTGCGGGTCGTCGAACGGAGGAGTTGCCAAGTCCGGCAAGCGCCAACTGGTGAGGCCCGCAGGTTGGCCCAGGGCGCCCCGGGTGGTAGCGACCGCTAGCCCACGGTCCAGGTCCACAGCGAGATCATCACAATAGGCCAGGCCATCCACATCCAACATCCCCTCCGCACGCTCCATGGGGTTGGGGGGCTCCTGAGCCTCACCTTCCACCTGGTCCTGGTCCACGGGAAACATCGTCCCGATGTTGATCACCGCTACCGAATCCGTCAGACAGGCAACGAGAGCGTCGTCCCTGCGAAAGACGCGCCGCGGGTGCAGCATCATGCGAACCGGAGCGATCGTGCCGGCGCCTCCCGCGGAGTCATCGTCGTCACCCTCCAGGTGGTCCTGGCCCGTAATCTTGGGCGCATAGGGCGTGCGGAATAGAGACTCGGGAACCAGAGGCAGACCTTCCTGGGGACTCTGACAAGACCCAACCTCTCGAATCTGTCCTTTGGGACACGGGCCCAGCGCCGTGACATTCAGCAAAGCGAAGCCCTCAATGGTGCCGCGCTCGTGGTTTCCCGAGACAGACACGAGGTGATCGCCACGAACAGAGGTCGCGGTCAACTGAACAACACCCAGGAGACCACCATTCTCAGCGCTCAAGGGCACCTCAGGCTCCTGGACGGCTCCATCGACTGTCAGCTGGACGTTCTCCGCATCCCCGTGGGCGATCCAGACTGTGGCCGTGTAGGTACCCCCCGGCTCCACATCTGGTGGATCCAGTCGCAGTTCAGCCTCGATCAAGCAACTGGACGTGGCGTCCGGCGGGCAGGCATCCAAGGGATCCACCGGCTCCGCCTGGCAATCGGCCGATCCCGCGCAGTCGGGATCGTCACAGTCGAACAGACCGTCGGAGTCGTTGTCGGCGCGGTCTGTGCAACCGCCGGGCTCATAGCCCTCACCGTGTCGTTCGGCACAGCCCCACCAAATCAACACAGAGCCAAGGGCCGCATAGCCGAGGAGACCGACAGTGGGTAATCGCAACCCGCTCATCGCTGTCGAAGGTAGCCCCTGTCCCGCTCGGGAGCAAGGGAGCCAACAGACACGTCGGTAGCCCCGCCAGAAAGGCCATGGGTCGACGTAGAGAGGTCCTAAGTGCTATCCATCTGCCCGGCGACACCCAAACCATGACCGACCGACTCCATCTACTTGAAGAAGCACTTGCCAACCGAATCCTGTGCCTCGATGGCGCCACAGGCACCGGTTTTCAAGATCACGGTCTGACGCCCGAAGACTTCGGAGGAGAGCTGTTCGACGGGTGTAACGAACACTTAGTGCTGACCCGACCGGACATCGTTCTCGACCTTCACCGAAGCTTTCTAGAGGCTGGTGCTGACATCATCGAGACCAATAGCTTTGGCAGCACACCTCTTGTGCTCGGCGAGTACCCACCCTTGGGAGAGAAGGCCTATGAGATCAGCCGGAAATCGGCTGAGTTAGCACGCAAGGCCTGCGCAGATTGGACCTCGGATGGACGTCCCCGGTTTGTCGCTGGCTCTATGGGGCCGACCACCCGCTCCATCTCCGTGACCGGGGGAGTCACGTTCGACGAACTCCAAGAGCACTTCTCGATTCAGGCCCAGGGGCTCCTCGATGGCGGAGCCGACTACCTTCTGCTTGAGACCTGCCAGGACACCCTCAACATCAAAGCAGCGCTGCTCGCCATTGAAGGTCTGAGCCAATCCAGAAGAGAGCGCATCGGTGTCGCCGTCTCGGGAACCATCGAAGCCACCGGAACCATGCTCGCCGGTCAGAGCGCTGAAGCTCTAGCGGTCTCACTGCGGCACGCCGAGCTTCTCTACATCGGCCTGAACTGCGCCACGGGGCCCGAGTTCATGACCGACCACGTCCGCGCCCTCGCGTCCCTCGCCTGCACCCGCATCGCCTGTGTACCCAATGCAGGCCTACCGGACGAAGACGGAAACTACCTCGAGACACCCGAGATGATGGCGTCGATCCTGGAGCGCTTTGTCCGCGAGGGTTGGATCAACCTGGTGGGAGGTTGCTGCGGTACAACCACCGACCACATCCGGGCGCTCGCCCGAGTCGCGAGCCAGGGGACGCCAAGACAGGTCCCAGAGCATCACAGAGCTCTGTATTCGGGCATTGACTGGGTCGAATCCACCGAGGCCAACCGCCCTCTTCTCGTGGGGGAGCGCACCAACGTCATCGGCTCTCGCAAGTTCAAGCGCCTGATTAGCTCCGAATCCTGGGAGGAGGCGTCTGAAATCGGGCGTGCACAGGTCAAGAAGGGGGGCCAGATCGTCGATGTCTGTCTGGCCGATCCAGACCGAGACGAAAGAGCAGACACAGAGCGCTTCCTCCAGGAGCTGATCAAGAAGGTCAAAGCGCCCCTAATGGTGGACTCTACCGACGCCTCGGTCATTGAAGGTGCCCTGAAGTGGTGTCAGGGCCGAAGCATCATCAACTCGGTAAACCTCGAGGACGGTGAGGAACGCTTCCAAGAGGTCGTACCCATGGCGCGGAGCTATGGAGCGTCCCTCGTCGTGGGCTGCATCGATGAAGATCCCGAGCAGGGGATGGCAGTCACTCGCCAGAGAAAGCTCGAGGTCGCCCAGCGCTCTGCGGCATTGCTGACCGAGAAGTACGGCATGGCTGAAGAAGACCTCATCTTCGATCCCTTGGTCTTCCCGTGCGCCACAGGGGACGTGGCCTACCTCGGCTCAGCTCTTGAGACCATCGAGGGGCTTCGGCTGATCAAAGAGCACTTCCCCAGGGCCCGCACAATCCTCGGCATCTCCAACGTCTCGTTTGGCCTGCCTCCAGCAGGCCGGGAAGTCCTCAACTCGGTATTTCTCTACGAGTGCACTCGAGCAGGTCTCGATCTGGCCATCGTCAACACCGAGAAGCTCGAACGCTACGCATCAATTCCTGAAGACGAGAGGGCACTAGCGGAGGAGTTGCTGCTTCGCACCAGCGACGAGGCTGTCGCCGCCTTCACGGAGCACTTTCGAGGCGCCGACTCACGCATTCGAAAGGATCCGGGAACACTGACCTTGGACGAACGGCTAAGCAACTGTGTCGTCGAGGGCACCAAGGAAGGTCTCTTCAAGGACCTCGACGAGAAGCTGCAGAGCACCGCCCCCCTGGACATCATCAACGGCCCGCTCATGGCCGGTATGGACGAAGTCGGCCGCCTGTTCAACAACAACGAGTTGATCGTGGCAGAAGTGCTCCAGTCCGCCGAGGCGATGAAGGCTGCCGTCGCCCACCTAGAGCCCCACATGGACCAGGACACGGCACACACCCGGGGCAAGGTTCTGCTCGCGACCGTCAAGGGGGATGTGCACGACATCGGCAAGAACCTCGTAGAGATCGTCTTAGCCAACAACGGCTACGAGGTCGTCAACCTGGGCATCAAGGTGCCACCACAACAAATCATCGACGCTGTACGCGAGCACTCCCCGGACATCCTGGGCCTCAGTGGCCTCCTCGTGAAGTCCGCTCAGATGATGGTCGTCACCGCCCAGGAAATGAGCGAGCGAGGGATCGGCCCCGACCTCTTGGTCGGAGGCGCCGCCCTGACGCGATCGTTCACGAGGCGACGCATTGCACCGGCTTACGGTGGGGATGTGCTCTATGCGTCAGACGCAATGGATGGGCTCTCTCTCGTGCAGCGGTTGCTCGATGACGACCAACGCCCCGCACTGATGGAGCAAGTCGAGGCGGAAACCCAGAAGTTCGCCGAAGCGGCCAAGGCCAAGGCTGCAGCAGTCAAATCCCCAGAGGTCGCTCCCACAGCAGAGGCGGTGACTGCGCTTGCCGAGGTTCCAAGCCCTCCCGACTTCGATCGCCACGTGCTTCGTCAGATCTCACTGGACGAGGTCTGGGGATGGATCAACCCCAAGATGCTCTATGGCAGACACTTGGGCTTCCGGGGCAACTTTCAGGACCGCTTGAGCGCTGGGGACGAGACGGCGAGAGACCTGGATGAGGCGTTCTCGGGCCTCAAGGCCGAGTGTCGCCAAGGGCGGATGAAGGTCGGGGCTGTCTGGCAGTGGTTCGAGGCCGACAGTGATGGCGATCAACTGTCCCTATACCGGCGTCCAAACGACAAAGACCCTGCCGTGACCTGGTCACTTCCGCGACGCAAAGATGGTCGCTCGGGGCTTCCAGGTTGGGTGCGGAGCAGAGATTACGACGGTGGGCGTGACACGGTCGCCTTGCTCTCGGTAACTGCCGGCAGCGGCATCCGCGAGTGGTCGTCTCTTCTAAAAGAGCAGGGCGAGTACCTACGTTCGCACTGTATCCAGGCGCTGGCGCTCGAGACGGCCGAGGCTCTAGCCGAGTGGTTGCACTCCAGGATCCGAGGACTCTGGGGCTTCCCTGATGCACCGGAGTTGAGCATCGAGGACCGGTTCAAGGCCCGTTACCGGGCGCGACGGTACTCTCCGGGCTACCCGTCCTGCCCTGATCTGGCCATGCAGGAGGGACTCTTCGACCTCTTGAAGCCCGTGGATATCGGCATCGAGCTCACGGACGGACACATGATGGATCCGGAGGCGAGCGTCTCAGCCATCGTCCTGCATCACCCCGAGGCTCGCTACTTCTCATGACCTGGCCGCCGCAGAGGCGGAGCCTTAGCCTCCTGGCCGGGGCGCTGCTGGCTTACCTTCTCCTAGAGCGACTCGCTCTTGTCTTCGGTCGACCCGATCTCGTTCACGATCTCGATCCAGGGGAGCTACGCCACCTGGACCTAGCCCTCTCCGGACTGCCAGGCGATGGCTCTCTGATCAGCAGACTCCACACCTGGCTGGCTGGACCCGAGACCATTCACCATGGCGGCTTCCCCGTGCTCTCGGGTCTATACGTGGCCATCTCTTCGTTCCTGGGCGGTTCACTGGCTCAGCTGCGACTGATTCCCATCTTCGCCGCCGTGGCTGCCGCAGCAATGACCGCAGCATGGCTTCATCGTCGGGCTGGAACTCTGGCGGCCCTCATGTCTCTCGCTCTGTTCGCAGGGGCCCCGCCCTTGCTTCTCAAGTGGACCTGCACGGCTCGTGGGGGGCACTTGGAGGCCATCCTCTTTCCTCCACTGATCGCTCTACTGCTCGATCGAGCGCTCCGCAGAGAGGGAGCACAAGCCTGGGCACTCGCCGGCATCGCCTCGGGCTTTGCTGTCTATTTCACATATCTCTCGGTTCCGACGGTGGGCATCCTAGGCCTGGCGGCCCTCCTCGAGTCGGGGCGTGGCCGGGACCTTCCGAAACGAATCGGAGCCTTGGCGCTCGGTGGGATCGTGGGCTTCAGCCCCTGGCTGTTCGGGCTCGTCGTACTCGATCTTCCCTACTTCGACGCCACGATCCACGCCAGCGCGAACCCAACCGAGGCCGTGGAGGTGCACAGCCGAACCACGTGGGGCACCTTGCAAGCCGGAGCCGCCGCCCTACCCAACAATCTGTGGCCGTGGACCATCCTGGATGCCGAAGCTGCAGCATACGCAGCCGCAGAACCCGACATCTTGGACTACCGACCCACCATGCTCGAGTGGGCAGTGCGTGCTACGATCGCCGTCGCAGTAGCCCTGGGTTTGTGGGCAGCCTGGACCGCCAAGTCCCCCCTGCTCTTCGCCTTCGTGATGCTGCCGATCCTCCATCACCTCTTTGTCCTGCGTACTGCAAATCAGCCTGGGTACCCGCTGATCCCACACCGGTACTTCGTGCTGGCCTTTCCCGCCACCGTCGCGGGCGCCTCCCTTGGCACGACGGCTCGACTGAAAGGTCTGGGGCGAAGGCTGGGGCACGGCTTGGCTTGGCTGCTCGCCCTCGTGGCACTACACGGACTCATCCTCCACTTGAGTTGGATTAGCCCACCCGATCCAGAGGCCTCTAGTGGCTACCGGGCCGACCTATACCGCCAGGCAAACCTGGGACAAGTCCGGCTGTCAGATGGTGCAGCCCTCTCAGAGTTGCTCCAAGCCGCTCCCCAGCAGTACGAGCAGGAATGGGGCCGCGGTATAGGACTGATCTATCCAGCGATGGCGGACTACTACCTGCTGTTCCGACAGAACCCCGAGGAGCGTCCCTACCCCGGCTCTCTTTTCGGGCAAGAGGACCCGCTCGGAGGAGATAGCGAGCAACGAAAAGTGCTGGTAGAGGCAGCTGCCAGGGCCACACTGGTGCGTGCGGCCGGCGACAGCGGCCAGGCGAAAGAGTGGTTGTGCAGCTGGGAACCCAACGCGGACTTCAAGCCCATCGTTCGACAGGTGCGACGAGAACTGGGCGACCGCTACTCATGCCCGGGCGATCAAGAACCGGCGGTTCCCAAAGACCAAGCTGCACCAGCAGACCCTGAGAGCCCGTAGACCCGACATCTTCAGGGAACGCGTCAACTCAGATGGCGCTTGATCGCGTGTTCCACCTCAGCAGTGAGCTCGGCATTGGAGGTGCCCTCCGTCGCGCTTCTCTGGGAGCCGGCCCCAGAGGACCCATACACAACGCCACAGGTTGCTTCGCTAGCCCCGCCAGACCAGGCGTCGCGGGCAGGCGCCGGCCCAGCAGGCGTCCACTGAGGCTCCGAGGCCCCGCCTGACGCAGGAACAGGCGACTCGGACAGTTGGGGCGACTCATGGCGCTCAGCCTCGGAGCTTGTCGGATCGGGAGTGCGCTCCGCAGCGAGGCCCAGACCCGCCTTACGGCGCTTCGCAATCAGCCCGGGGAGAATCTCGTCTGGCAACGGCTTCACCCCACCGTGGGGTACTGCGAGTGTCTGAATCCGAGCCATGTGCTCCACCAGCTCCATCCGAAGCAGGGCCAGTTCGACGCTAGGACCCACCGTGATCACGCCATGCTGACAGAGCAGCAGAGCGTCAAAGCGTGGCATCAAGTCTCGAATGGGCGCCGCCCCTTCGTCGCCATAGGGCAGGGCAAATGCTGTCACCGGAACTTCAGGACCCAGGGAAACTACAGCCTCCGCCAGAAAGGTCTTGATTCCCCGCCCAGTACAAGCCAGCGCCGTCGCATAGGGTGGATGCGCATGAACCACAGCCCGGATGTCGGGTCGCACCGAATAAGCCCCCAAGTGCAGGGCAAACTCTGATGGGGGCCTCAAGGCTCCTTCTGCGACCTGACCCGCTCCATCGGCAACAGCAAGGCCTTCAGCAACCACGTCCGCCTTGGACATGGCTGTGGGGGTCACCATGAAGCGGTCGTCCGCCAGTCGCACGGAGATGTTTCCGTCGTGATTGGCAACCCAACCTCGACGATGAAGCTCAAGGGACGCCTGGGCTACCTGCGATGCAAGACTGGCTCTATCTTCAGACACGGGGCGCCGAGCCTACCACGAGGCCGCAGCAGCCTCGCTCGGAGGCACGCTAGAGGGCCCCTGCGGCCCCTGAACCAGCGCGCGGCCCCCCCTGATCGGGGGAGCGACCAGAAACTCCACTGCCCGCCGGAGCAACGACCGGCACAGCCGACCCCGACCGTAGCGCGGCCAATCGCCGCAGCAACCCTTCCGCACGCTCCTTCAACCAAGGCTCGGGCGCCACATCCCGGGCAGCCTCCAGGTACTCTGCCGCCTTGTCCGGATCGTTTCGAGCGGCAGCGAGCCGACCCATGCCAATCAACGCGAGGCCGCGAGGAACCGGCTCGGTCGCCGGCTCGTCCAAGACAGCCTTCCAGAGCGGTTCAGCATGGGCCAACATCCCCTCGGCCGCATAATGTTCGGCTCGCTCCACTCGCGCCAGAGCGGCGAGACCCCGGTCAGGGCCTTCCATCGCGGCATCCAGGTCCTGGACGCTACCCAACCGCCCGAGCTCAAGCTGCGCCGCCTGGCGACCTACAACCCCCGCTTTTCCATCACGGACTGCGGTCAGAACCTGCACCGCCTCTTGCCGCGCCCCACCCGTCACGAGCGCGTCCGCCACCTCAGGAAGTTGGTGCAGTAGAAACCGAGGCTCCAGGCATCGAGCGAACAAGTCCTTGAACTCAGTAGCAGCTTGACGGACCTCGCCGGTTTCCGCTCGGCTCTTTGCGCGGCTCATCCGAGCCGAACAATTGTCCTCAGCCACTCCCGAGCTCATCTCCGCAACCGGCGCTCGGTCGAGGAGATCGTCGGCCTCTGCACGCCGACCCATTCCCATCAAGGACGCCACCTGACGCTCCAAAGCCACATGGCGGAGGCTCGGATCTTCCGCTGCTGCTGGCGATTGAGCCACCCGCTCGAGGATGGACAGAGCATCTTCGTGCCTCTCAGCCTTTTGAAGCTCACCAGCCAACAGGACCAGCAACTCGTTGTACGCAACGGGTTGCGCTTCTTCGAGCCCCGAGCGTCGAGCCTCCTCCAACATGCTCTCCAGGGCCTCTGCGGACGACTGTCCCAGCTCCACGAGGAGCTCGGCCCTCTCAACGGCAATCGCTCCTCGGGTCGGATGTTCTGTCGGCAGCTTCTCCATCGCCAGGTCCATGAGAGGGAGCGCTTTGGTTCCCTGGCCGATGCGACGCAACAGAGCCGCCTCACCAAACAGAGCCGAGGCCTTCATCTGGGCATCTACATCAGCCTCGGCGACCTCCCGATAGCGGGCAATTGCAGGGCCCACCCGACCCGCCTGATCGGCGATACCGGCAAGACGCAGACGTGCGCGAGCGATGTAATCGGACTCCTTCGGGTAGTCACGAAGTGTTCGCAACAGTTGCTTCTCGGCCTTGAGGTACTCACCCTGCGCTTGCCAGATCTCGGCCAGCTCCTCGCGCAGCCGCACAACCTGCTCCGGCTCCTCGGCAACAGCCACATCCGCCTGGAGCAGTCGAATAGCTTCACCGATGGCTCCTGAGCTTCGGTGTAGCTCTGCGAGCTCAATGGTGGCCTCCAATCTCAGATCAGTTCGAGACTCGAACCGATTGCGGATGCTCTCGTAACGGCGAATTGCCTCCGCAGTGTTCTCAGACCGAACCGCTAGACGAGCAAGGCCGATCTCGCCTTGAACTGCCAGGCTCGGTTCGGTCGCCTGGGCCAAGATCTCCAGCTGACGAGCTTCTGTTTCCGGATCGTGCTCCATCGCCAGGATCCGGGTCCGGCCCTCCCGCGCCTCAGCGACCATCAACGGGAGGTCCTGGTGTTCAGCCAGCAATTCGTCATAGGCCCTGAGAGCCTGGGCTGCATGACCGATCCGCCCGAACATCTCAGCCCGAACCAACCCCACCCGGGCGCGCATCTCGTCGGGCGCCGTGGCGGGCAGAGCAGTCAGAACACTGAGCGCCTCCGAAGTCCGCCCCAACTCATCCAAGAGCCCTGCCACTTCGAGGCGCAGTACCGCAGGGGTCATGGGGTAGCTCTTTAAGAGCCCAACGGCAGTCGTCAGCTCGGCTTGAGCACCCTCAGGATCACCTTGTCCCAATCGAATCCGGGTGAGAAGCAAGTAGCCAGGCAGCTGCGCGCGAGCGCTGGGAGACTCGTTGACGAGAAGGCGCACTACGTCAAACGCGTCGTCGAAGCGTCCCCCACGCATCAAGAACTCAGCCAGCACGATGTGTGCCTCTGTGGGCGGCCCATCGTTCAGCAATCGACTCAGCCCGACCATCTCTCGCAGTCGATCCTCAGCCTCTTCTAGGTACCCATGACGCTCAAGAAGGGCGGCCATATCCCCCGTCGTTCGGACGCGCCCTTTGGGGTGGGAGAGGTAATGCGCCTCCAATTTCTGCCAGGCTTGAGCTGCCGCTGGATCCTTTCCAAACAGATGACCCGGGTTGGACTCGTCGGCCGCGGGAGGCGAGCTGTCGACAGCCCCTTGTTGCCTGAAAAAGCCGAAGGCGATCACGGCGATCAACGCCGCTACGGCCACAGACACCCGACCAGCTGGCACTCGACCCAAGCCACGCCAGAGGCGTCGGACGATGGAGAGAGGGACGTGCGCCCCCATCTCGCGGAGTTCGTTGACGGTAGGGGCCGAGAGGCCAGCACACCGGACAAAACGTGAACTGTCCGCCTCACAGGCGCGGAACGAGCAATTGCGGAACAGCACGGACTCGAAACGGGACCGTGCGAGGCTCGCCTCCTCAAATGCCACCCGGTCCAGGTTCACAAAGCGAAACTGGGCCCCCTCCAGAGAACCACCTCGAACCGCAACATCAGAGAGCGTCGAATCGGCAATGTGCAACCCATCGGCCTTAGGCCGGACCAAGACCAGCCCGGACCAATCGGAGTCATCGACACGAAGATCACTGAGCTCTGGGTCGTAGATCTCGAGGTCGGCGAGCCGGACCTGATGGAAACGTGCCCCCGTCAGGTTGACGTCTCGCCAGGAGCCACCCGAGATGTTGGTGCCGCTCCAGAGAGAGTCTCGCACCCGTGCTCGGGTCAGCTTGGTGTCGTGCAACACCGCTCGGTCCAGCGTTGCTCCATCGAGAATCGCATCTTCCAGGTTGGCTCCACTGAGGTCCGCGTCGCTCAGATCGGCCCCAGAAAGACGAGCACCAACCAAACTGGCCTCTTGCAACTGCGCCCCCACGAGACCGGAATCTCGGAGGTCGGCCCCATCGAGCTGAACTCCTCGAAGATCCGCTCCGGCCAGTTCTCGACCTCTCAAGTCCTGATCCCGCAGATCGGCGCCGTCACCGAGCCCATCGGGCAGGCGTTCAGCCAGGGACTCGCGCTGAGCGCGGACCGACTCCAAATCAACGACGGCCCCAATCGGGGTCTCTAGCTTGCGATCAGTCATTGGCGACCTACAGTTTGACACTACGGGCCCGATGTTTGACTCTTTGCCTATGAATTCTAGCCGCCTGAGCCGCCCCCTACTTTGTATCTTGTTGTTTTCATTGCTCATTGGCTGCTCTTCTGAGGAAGAGGGGCAGGCGATGAAGCAGGCGCAGCCTCCAGTGGTGGTCGTCCAGGCCCCCACGGACAAGGCCACAGCTGCAACCGAAACTCCCAGCTATGCCGGGCTAGCCTGGGAGGCAAGCGCCCAGGGTGACGCAGCCGAAGGGGGCGTCGGTGATGCTGTGGAGCCCTACGACGTCGTGAGCCTTCTTCGGGAGTTCGAGCCTTCAGTCGTCGACGCGCCAAAAGACCAGGACGGAGACAACGGATACGACGACCTGCTCTCCGCACTCGTCGTTGCCGACGAAAAGTACCTCTACGGGCGGATCGTGTCCCGCGTCCCCATGAGGGGCTTCTACACCCGAGAGGTTCGCTTCTGGGTGGAGCAGCCGCCGGAAATGACCACGGTCGAGATCAAAGTTGGAACGCGAGGGAGACCCTGTGAGGTGGCCCACGTGAAGAGCCCAGACGCACAAAAGGTGATCAAGGGCTGCTTCTGGCTTGGCAATGCCCTGGACTTCCGCATTCCGCTAGACAGCTTCCCGGCCAGCTTCGACGTCAAGAAGCCCATGTGGGCCTCCGGTTTCCAAACGTGCTGCTCGGATCCCAGCCGCAATAAGTTCTTGGACGAAATCGACCAGGCTCAAGAGGTCTGGCGTGTGACAGGCGAGGTCGAGGCCCAGCCTGGCTAGACAGCTGCGTAGCGAAGGACTCTTCGCAGGCGCCGCCACTTACTGGCTACGAAGCCACCTGACAAAGTCTGCGACCCCGTCTTCGAAGCGGACGGTCGGGGCATAGCCCAAGTCTCGCTGACTTCGGCCCAGATCAGCCCAGGTACGTCGCACATCACCAGGCTGGTTGGGCTGGCGATCAATGACGGCCCGACGGCCCACAGCCTCCTCCACGACCGAGATCATGGTGTCCAGCGAGATCGACCGATCAGAGCCTAGGTTGTAGACCCGCTCATTCAGTGTTCCATCGAGGAGATTCTTCAGCGCGGCCAGAGCACCCTGCACGACATCCTGCACATGGGTGTAGTCCCGAGCAGAGCTGCCATCTCCAAAGACGGGAATGGGCTCGCCACGTGAAATCTTCCGGGCGAACTTATGGATTGCCAGATCGGGGCGCTGCCGGGGCCCGTAGACTGTAAAGAACCGCAGGGCTGCTGCCCTCATGCCATGCGCCCGAACCCAGGTCTCGACGAGCTCTTCAGCGGCCACCTTGGATGCTCCATAGGGAGAGACCGGCTGCAGCACGGCGGTCTCTTCACAGAAGGGCACGCTGTTGGCGTCCCCGTACACAGACGAAGAAGATGCCAATACAAAGGGGAGGGGCTCTGGTGCCGAGCTCGCCCATTGCAGAGCAGCCGCTGTGCCGTCCACGTTGGTGCTCACATAGAGTTGAGGTTCGAGAAGGGATGGGCGGACTCCTGCTCGAGCGGCGATGTGGATGACTGCAGTCCAGCCGGCTGACGGATCCAGACGTGCCCAGGTCGACTCTTCCCGAATATCGCCCTCCACCAGATCAAAACCGGGCGTCCCCATGTGGGGCTCGATATTGGCCCGCTTGGCCTTCGGAGCGTAGAAGTCATTGAAGTCGTCCACGACCGTCACCTCGACACCCTGGTCACGCAAGGTGTCGAGGAGGTGGCTACCAATGAAGCCAGCCCCTCCGGTCAGGAGGATCCGCATACCATTCATGAGATCGCCAAGGTCCGTCGCAACAGCACGGTCAGAGCTGGGCGATCAGGCCCCAGGGCCGATGCGCACCTCGTCCACGATGCCCAGTACAACACTATGGAGCGGATCATCGTCGTTCCCCAGCACCTGCCGAGCTGCGTTGCCCTCCCGGGCACAGACCACCAGATCGCCTTCACCTGCTTGGACGCTATCCACCGCTAGAAACGCACGGCCTAGCTTGGTGCTGCCATCTGCCTGCACAGGCTGGCAAAGGAGCAGGATCTTCCCGTCATAGACCGGGTGCTGCACCGAACTGACGACGTTCCCCACAACACGGCAGAGAATCACCGGCTCTCTCCTTCGTGAGCGTTCACGTCGTCGACAATGCCAACAATGCTGGCATCCACCGGCACAAAGTGCACTGGCAATGCGAGTGCTGCCTCTCGACCCCCGATCCAGTGCACTACATCACCAGGACCCGCCTGAGTGGAGTCGCAAGCGACAAAGGGATCACCCGCAACGACCAGCCTCTCGTCCAGGGGTTCCACCAACAACAGCTTCACCCCTGCTAGACCAGGGACCTTGCGGGTGGCAACAACTGTACCGATGACGCGTGCGAGTTCCATGAGCACCGCAGTGTAGCAGCGGGGACGCAACGCGCGTCCTCAACGGCTCGTCTCAGCTGCCCCCCACGGTGAGCTCGATCAGATTCCAACTGTTCTGTCCGTGGTTGTGCAGATGAAAGTAAAGGGGCTCGCCCTCTTCAAAGTCATGCTCAGCTTCCCAGGTGGGATTGAGCAAGGTGGCGTCGTTGGGGATCGCAATCCGCTCCTCCCACAGCACCTCATCACCGAGCCGGAGAGCTGCGTGCGCCTCGGCAGGTTCCTCGGCGGTCAAGTCGAAGTGCCACAGACGCAAGTGAAGGGTGTCACCAACGGCAACGGGGGCAAGGGAGGGCTGTGCGACCGTCAGGTAATCGCAGCGAGTGGTATCGACTTCGAAGTTCTCCTCACCGCCCGTCGTCTCCTGACCATAGGAAAGTTCCGAGCAGGTCACCTCCTGCGGTCGGTCATCGAAGGGGTCTTCCGACGCCTCTAGGTTCGTGGACCAGAGCGAGTGGTCGACGAGAGAGACGGGCTCAGTAGGTACACTCGAGCAACCCGCACCCAGCACGCACAGCGCCAGGGACGTCCCCAAGAAACTAGCGCACCCCACTCCCCGATCGTGGCGGTAACTAGTCCAACCCACCTTCGAACTCCGGGTCCGGGCGGGGAATGACCTCAAGGCCAACCAAGGAGCGCCTTGCCTCAATCGATCGTTCAGCAGCAGCCACCGCAGCCTGAACATCCCAAAGCTCCCCGGCCAAGACGAACACCCCCTTGCCGCCAATTCCCTTGCCGAGACGCATCTCTAGGATCCTCACCGGGGCCTCCTTGCAGGCTGCATCGCAGGCCACAATGGCCGCAGACACTGTGCTGGTCTCCACCACGCCGAGACTGTCCCTGGCCTCACGGACCTGCCGAAGTCCGTGGATCGCGTGCACTGCGGCCAGGTGCACTCCAGAGAGCAGCAGCGAGTCCACGACTTCGTCTCCGCCATCTTCCAGGCCAGCCTTCAGGCTCTCTTCAACCTCGGCTTCCGAGCCCGACACGAGCACAAGGTACTTGCCGGGAGACACAGGCCCACTCAGGGCCACTTGAACGGGGGCCTGTTTCACCATGGCGTCGCCAGAACGAAGCGCACGGGCGATCGACCGAAACTCGATCAACGCTACAGCGGGAAGGTCGGGCCTTTGCATGGCGAACGCTGCGCAGAGCCCCCACGGGCTGCTACACGATGCGGAAGAAGTCCTTCAGTGTGCACCGACGCTGACGGCTAAAGGACAGAGCCGTGGTCAGCCCCTCACCCGTAGGCGAGGCGATGGTGAACGACGTATAGCCCTCGCCACCATGAGCCAGGCCCGCATAAGAAGGAGCGTTCTTCACAAAGATGGACGTGTTCACCACTCGAGCCATGCGATGCAGGTTCTCAATGTTCCTACTCCACATGCAGGCGGTATGGCCAAAGCCATGCTCAGCCTGAATGGCGCGGGCAATGCCCTCGTCCACATCCTTGACGCGAACCACCGGAAGGATCGAGGTCAGCATCTCCACCTGAACGAAGGGGTGATCCCAAGGCACCTCGCAGATAACGAGGCGCGGGTCCCCATCGAACGGGACCCCGAGCGCATCCAAAAAGACGCTAGCGTTCTTGCCGACGAACTCCTTCTTGATGTGCTCGCGGTCGTCTTCGAGCACCAACTGCTCGAGCCTCCGCACATGATGGCCACCAATCAGCACCGCGCCTGCACTCTGCATGGCATTCAGCAGCGCATCGGCTACCGACTCAACAACAAACACCTCTTTCTCGACGATGCAGACGATGTTGTTGTCCAGGCTTGCTCCGGCCACAATCCCGCGGCCCGCCGCCGGGATGTCGGCAGTCTCGTCCACCACAACAGGGGGGTTGCCGGGGCCCGCGGCGATGGTCTTCTTGCCACTGCCCATGGCAACTCGAACCACCGCGGGGCCGCCCGTCACACACAACAGACGCACCTCAGGGTGCTTCATGAGGGCTTGAGCTGAGGCGATCGTCGGGCTGGCCACTGCTGTCAGCGTGTTCTCGGGGCCTCCGGCCTCGACGATGGCATCGTTGACAATGGACACGCACAACGCAGAAACATTCTTCGCCGACGGGTGGAAATTGAACACTGCCGTGTTCCCAGCCGACAGCATGCCAATACCGTTGTTGATGACGGTCTCGGTGGGGTTCGTGCACGGGGTAATCACACCGAAGGTTCCGTAGGGCGCATGCTCAATCAGCGCTAGACCGTCGTCTCCAGTGAAGACCTTCGGCTCCAGAATCTCAGGGCCCGGAGTCTTGTTGATGACCAACAGATTCTTTGTGACCTTGTCAGCCACTCGCCCAAGGCCAGTCTCCTCGACCGCCAACCGGCTCATGAGATCCACATACTCCGTCGTACGCCGTCGGACGTTGGCGATCATCCGCTTTCGGGTCTCCAGGGGTACGGTCGAATACACCTGGAAGGCTCGCCTCGCCGCTGCCACCGCAGCGTCGATGTCTGCAAAGAGACCGCGTCCGCTCATCTTCAAGCCAGAGGCTTCAGAGACCGCGGAGCCCACACTCGCCGATGCGCTTGGTCCCGCCCCCAATCCGGCACCTGCACTCGGGCCACCTAGACGCTGAACAACTCGCTCGACGATGGCTTGAATCTCGTTGGAACTCATCTCAGCCATCGTTCACTACCCGTCATTGACCTTGCTGTACGCACCCACGCCATCTGTGGTGTCGATGGAGTCGATGATCGCCATCACCGTTGCGTCACAGGGTTTCTTGTCTGTCTGAGTGGTCTGTCGTGCCGATGAGCCCGATGCGTACAGAACCAGCTCACCCACACCGCATCCCACAGAGTCCGCTGCAACCACGATGGACCCCTTGGGCTTCAGGTCGCGATCGAGGTCGTCCAGGAGGTAGAACTTGAGCCCCTCCAGCTTGGGATCTTTCCGAGTGGCGACAACGGTCCCCACCACGCGAGCCAGCTTCACGGCGCGTTCCGACGCCCTCTACTTCTTAGCGCCGCCTTTGGGGGCGCGCCCCAGAGGTAGCGAAAGATCGACGTTGGCGTGGGGGCGAGGAATCACGTGCACCGAGACCAGCTCACCGACACGCTGAGCCCCGCGGGCCCCAGCTTCGGTGGCAGCCTTCACTGCAGCCACGTCACCCCGGACGATGGCGGTGACGTAGCCACCACCTATCTTTTCGTAACCCACAAGCTCCACGCGAGCGGCCTTCACCATCGCGTCGGATGCCTCCACCATGGCGGCAAAGCCGCGCGTCTCGATCATTCCAAGGGCTTCGGACATCGCTGTTGGGCTCCTGCAATCGGGTTTACGGCTGGTAAGCCGATGTAGAGGCGCATTTCACTAGGCTGGACGGCTCTGTGTCAACCCAGGCAGCCATCAACAAGGTCGACAAGAGGTCTGGTGGAACGATCTGCGCACTTCGATTCTTGTCGGGGCTTCAACTTGAGGCCGCGCTCGGGTAGTTTCCAGCATCACCCCCGAGGAGCCTCTGGGCTTCGCCGGAAGGAGCAAAGGACATGGCATCTGACAACAGCGGCTTTCAGCTCCGTGCGTACGTGTTTCTGGATTCTCTGCAGCCGCAGCTTGCCCAGTACATGGCCAAGACCAACAAAGTCTACGACCCACGTGAATACGACGCGGCCCTGTTTCTTGAGATCGCGCCTGCCATGGAGATCCACAGCAAGATCGACCAGGCTCTGAAAGCGACGAATGTTCGCCTCGGCTCCATGGTGACCGAGCGGGTCTTTGGCATGATGCAGATTCACGACAGCGATCAAGGAGAGGTCCGCGCAGCCGGCCAGGCAGTTCTTGAGGCATCCAACCTCAAGGAGTCGGACCGAGCAGCCTGCGAGATTCTCCAGAACAAGATCATTCGCTCGGTCGAGCAGGACCATGCGATCGCCTTCACTGGGCTCGCCTGGGGTCAGATGGTGCTCGCCGGCGACTCCGTCTTCATCATGGAGGCAAAGCCTGCCGCCTATCTCAGCATCGCCTGCAACGAAGCCCTGAAGGCCGCAGACATCAAGCTCATCGACATCCGGGTCTTTGGCGCCAGTGGTCGGCTGATCATGGCCGGCAGCGAATCGGAGATCGCCTCGGGGGCTGCCGCTGCCGCTGCCGTCCTGGAGCAGCTAAACCAAGACCTCTGAGCCGAGCCTGCGGGCTCTCAGCCCGCACCCCAGCCCTCATGAAGGCTCTGGAACGAAGACCCCTGGGTTGACGACGCTCACGTGGGTCGCCGTATAAGAGAAGTCCGCTCGACACTCGAGGAGATCGCAGCGATGGTCGCCCAGTGGAGTCTCCCTCAACTCCAGGTGGATTGTTCCTTCCGCCTTCTGCCAGTCGTCCTCTTCGAAGCTGAATGAGATGCCGAGGCGAAGATCAAACGTGCACCCCAGCTGATCTGATTCCAGGAGTCCAGAGAAGTCCGCACCCAAGGACGAGTCGCTGACCGTCGTCGCACTCAGCTCACGCAGTCCCTCAAAGCGTCCTTCCTCAGTCGGACCGACGTCCGAAAACAACGTAGTGGCATCCGACCGAGTGAACCAAGCCTGGCTGCGGTCCCCGCTCGTAGCCGTCTCGCGCCCCACTCGCATCGTGTCCAGCGGGGACTCTGCCAACGCAGAGGACCACGTAGACGCAAGATCCGCATCAACCCCAGAGCACACCGCTTGAAGAAGGAGGGCCTGGTCGAGGCGATAGCTACCGATCTCGTCCTGAGCACAGCCAAAGCCGAGAAGAGCTAAGCCCAGCAAGAAAAACGCACGCAACCATCGGTAAACCAACATCTAATCGGCAGTCTAGCAACCACGATCATGAGAGCCTGGGAGGCTCTGCCTTCCCTGCGACGCACCCCGGTGGGGGTCTGTTCGGGCCTTTGGCTCGGGGGCCGGCTACAATGCCTCCTGCGATGAAGAGCCCATCACCTAGCTCGGCTCGGGCAGAACCCATCTCCCTGGTCATCCCCGTGTACAACGAGGTGGACAACCTGCGCGATCTGCAACGGGAAGTCACCGACGCCCTGGACGGTGCGGGGATTGCTTTCGAAGCCATCCTGGTCAACGACGGGAGCACCGACGGAAGCACCCAACTTCTGGACGCCATTCACGAGGACGACGCTCGCTTCAAGGTGATCCACTTTATTCGCAACTACGGCCAGACAGCGGCCATGGCGGCGGGCATCCGGCACGCACAGCACCCCGTGCTGATCAGCATGGATGCCGACCTACAAAACGATCCCCGCGACATTCCCAAGCTGCTGGATTGTCTGGACGAGGGCTATGACCTCGTCTGTGGCTGGCGGAAGGAGCGTGAAGACAATTTCTTGATCCGGAAGGTGCCCTCGAAGATTGCCAATTGGCTGATCTCGAAGACGACCAGCGTCGTGCTCCACGACTACGGCTGTACGCTCAAAGCGTACCGCCGAGAGTATGTGGAAGACATCCAGCTGTACGGCGAGATGCACCGCTTCATCCCCATCTACGTCACCTGGGCAGGCGCCCGGATGATCGAGGTGCCCGTCAATCACCGGGCACGACTGAAGGGCTACAGCAAGTACGGCCTCAGCCGGACCTTCCGCGTCCTGCTGGACCTACTCACGACGGTGTTCCTGAGGGACTTCTACTCCAACCCCCTGTACTTCTTTGGCTACTACGGCTTTGCATCCATCGCCCTAGGCGTGCTGTGCGCCGCAGTAGCGGTCGAGATGAAGTACGAGCTGGGCACCTGGATGCACAAGAATCCCCTAGTCCACCTGGCGGCCATGTTCGTCCTCTTAGGCTTCAACTCGTTCTTCTTTGGTCTGCTGGCCGAGGTGATGATCCGCATGAACTTCGGGATCCAGAAAAAGGCTCCCTATCGGGTTCGACAAATTCTCGGTGTGCCCCCCAAGGTGCCCCTCATCGGCCGCTCCCAGACCCCACTCTCCTCTGCACCCGTACCCGTGCCGGCGCAAGAGACTGAGCGCCCAACAGAGAGCCAAGACGAGAGTGGGCAGCGCGCCCCCCCAGCAGAGGAAGACACCCTCCGCTCAGCGGGTGAGGACGTGGCTGACAACGACCCATGTGTGGCCTAACCGGCTTCTTTCGACCCGACGACAAGGAGCCCATCAGCCCGGCTGAGGTGCAGGCCCTAGAGGCCATGAACGCCACGCTGGAGCCCCGAGGGCCCGATGAAGCGGGGACCTGGGCTGGGCCGGGAATCGGTCTCGCTGCGCGCCGTCTGTCGATCCTCGACATCGCGGGCTCGCATCAGCCCCAGCGAGGCCCCAGCGGCCAGACAATCTGTGTCTACAACGGCGAGATCTACAACTACCGGGCCCTTCGCGAGGAACTCCTCGCACAAGGACACCAGCTTGAGACCCAAGGAGACACGGAGATCATCCCGCACGGCTACGAGGCCTGGGGCATGGAGGGACTCCTCCGAAGGCTCAACGGCATGTTCGCCTTTGCGCTGTTCGACGAACGAAGCCGAGAGCTGTTCCTCGCTCGGGATCGCGTTGGCATCAAGCCTCTCTACGCTGGCCAGTTCGGCGACACTTGGCTGTTCGGCTCCGAGCTCAAGGCGCTCGTTCAGCACCCGGCATTCGAGCGACAAGTGGATGCGAGCGCACTCGCCAGGTATCTCTTGCTCGAATACGTGCCTTCGCCGCGGTCCATCTACCGCAACGTGCAAAAACTACGACCGGGTCACTACATCCGTCTCGGCCGCGACGGGCAGGCTGAGGAACGTCAATACTGGCAGCTTCAGTGGCGAAGAGACCGGGCCGACTGGGACCACCCAGAGTGTCCGCTGCCCGACGAAAACGACGACAGTGAAACAGCTTGGGTCCCCGCCCTTCTACACGTGCTGCGGGAGGCTGTCCGAGCGCGACTCGTCTCTGAGGTGCCCATCGGCTCTTTGCTCTCAGGAGGTGTGGACTCGTCCTCGATCTCCGCTCTGATGGCTGGTCTCGTACCCGACCTGCGCACCTTCTCTATCGACTTCGAGGAAGACTCGTTCGACGAAGGCCCCTGGTCGAGAAAGGTGGCCGAGCACATCGGGAGTCGACACAGCGCACGAACCTTCCGAGCGGAGCTCTTTCCCGAGATGCTGGAAGCAGTGCGCGCGTTTGTGGATGAACCCTTTGCAGACGCCTCCATCCTTCCGACCCACTTCCTGAGTCGCTCCGTCAAAGACGAGGGAGTCACTGTGGTCTTGTCGGGAGATGGTGCCGATGAACTGTTTGCCGGCTACCCCACCTACCTCGCCCAAGCCGCCGCCCGAGCCAGCGGTGCCGTTCCCGGCTCCTCAACGTTAATGGGGGCACTAGCACGAGCTACAGACTTCCTGCCTTCCTCCTACGACAACATCTCTGCCGACTACATGGCGCGGCGCTTTCTGGAGGGCGCCAGCCTTCCACCCGCGCAGCGACAAGGCACCTGGTTGGGCGCCTTCCTCGAAGAAGAGATGCGCGAGGTCCTAAACCCCGACGTGCTCGCAAGTCTCGGAGACGACAATCCCTGGCAGGAGCTCGAGGAACACCACGCCAGCGCTATGGGTGCGAGCCCACTGGAGCGCCTCCTTCACCAAGACCTAAGGAGCTATATGGGCGACGACATCCTGGTGAAGGTCGATCGCGCGTCCATGGCCTGCTCCCTCGAGGTGCGGACTCCTTTCCTCGACCACAGAGTCGTCGAGATGGCAGCGCGGATCCCGCCGTCCTTGAAGCTCCGGGGCCGCACCGGAAAGTACATTCTCAAGAAGGCTATGGCGCCCAGGCTTCCTCGCGGCATCACGACGCGCAAGAAGAAGGGCTTTGGCATGCCTGTGGCCCATTGGTTGCGTGGACCGTGGCGTGATCTGCTGCTCGACACGCTGGGCTCGGGAGCCGCGGCCCGCACAGGCTGGTTCAATCAACCTGCTGTCGACGCACTCATTGAAGACCACCTGAGCGGCCGTCGCGATCGACGCAAGCCCCTCTGGACGCTCTTGATGTTCCGGTGGTGGGAGGACGGGCCCTGGGGACCCTCGACCTAGACTTCGACGTCGTCGTCGTGGGTGCCGGTGTCATCGGCTTGGCTGTGGCGGCGCGCCTGGCTCAACCCCAAC
>PBPL01000107.1 GCA_002724675.1 Deltaproteobacteria bacterium
TCAGCGGTCGGCACGAAGGACGAGGCGGGCTCGACGACAATCAAGTACTCGATGTCGAAGATCTCAGTCAGAGCCAGGCTGAACGGAAGCGAGCCGGTATTGCCTGTTGACGTGTAGGTCTGTCCGTCGATATCAGCGGTCACCGTGATGGGTTGATTGGCGGTCCAGGAGATCTCGCCCTCGCCACAGCCCACCGGGAGGCTGTCCAGCAGCAGGAACCCCGCAAGTACCAGGGTGTTGCCTGAGAAGCTGGTGTCGATGGTGTAGATGTCCATTACATCTTCTGTGGACGAGAAGACGCCAGTCACCGCCCCGCTACCCGGCGCGAGGTGGAAGTCTGCACCGATAGCAGTAAAGCCACAGGTGCCCGTCCCGACAGAAAGCTGTGGCCCAAGGCTACTCATGTCATAGCCCTCGGAGGTGAGGTCCGTCTCATACATCTCATAGGGGCCGGCGCCGTCATCGTTGACCACCCCGTCGCAGTCCGAGTCCACGTCGTCGGAGCAGTCATCCCAGGCATCGGGGTAGATGCTGCTGTTGGCATCGTTGCAGTCTTCGCCGCAGGGGTCGCCGGGAACTCCGTCACCATCCAGGTCGAAGCCGCTGTCAACGTTGCCATCGCAGTCATTGTCCAGGTCGTCACCGCAGATCTCCTCAGCGGCTGGGTTGACCTCGGCGTTGTTGTCATCGCAGTCGACGCAGGACAGGTAGCCGTCTAGATCCACATCCACTTCTTGCGCAGCATCGGCCCAGGTGGCCACATTGCAGTCGTTGTCCTGACCGTCGCAGATCTCTTCGTTCTCTGGATAGTTGGTGTTGTCCGTGTCGTCACAGTCGCCGTCACAGACCATGGCGCCGTCGTTGTCGGCATCCGTCTCGTCGGGCGTTGCTTCGCCATCCCCCAGCAGATCATCGCAGTTGTTGTCGATGCCATCACAGATTTCCTGCGCGTTGGGGTGAATGGCCGAATCATTGTCATTGCAGTCGCCGTTGGGGTCGAGCTCGGTGTCGTCGCAGTGACCGTCATTGTTGGCGTCGATACCATCCGGGCAGAAGCCATCATTGTCCAGATCGAGCTGACCCGGGGGGTAGTCGCTGACAGTCACCGTAGTGCTGTCTTGACCCACGATGCCTAGAGAGTCCGTGGCGGTCAGGGTGATGATGTGGACTCCAGCGGGCAGGTCTCGGGCGAAGGCCGTGGTGCCCGTGCCATCGGCGAGCATGTTGTCCAGCAAATCAATCTGCAGCTGCAGGCCCTCGGGATCCGTATAGTCCGTGCGCCACACGACGGGGAGGCTCAACTCCGTGCCGTCGGCGTTTTGCACCTGGCCACTGAAGTTGATGATGTCGTCTGGGTAATAGGTGGAACCCGAAGCTGGGGCCGTGATGTCTACCAGCGGGGGATTGCTGATAATAACAATCTCGATCTCGATGTTGTCTTCGTCGCTGGAGCCCTTGGTGTCGACTACCTGAAGAGTGATGAGGTGGGTTCCCGTCGCCATGTCCACGGCACTGCAAGTGGTGTAGCCGGACGCATCGGGTGCGCCTTCGCACATGGGTACGGTGGGGTCAGCCGCCAATGAGTCGAACCATCGCACCTGAAGGTCCTCAGAGGGATCTTCAGAGTCCTGCACCGAGCCCGCGAAGCTCACGGTCGTTGCGTCAATCTCGGCGTTGGGGCCAGGCAAGGTGATCGTCGCCTGCGGGGGCGAGTTGTACGTGCCGATTGTCTGGTCTGTGCATGCCCCCATCGAGGCCAGAGCGGCCACGAGGAACGATGTGATCAGAAAGCTCTGTATGCGGCGCATGAAATCTCCTAGTTCCCTACCGTTAGTGAGGGGACCGTTACCTGCCACTGGATTGGGCATTCGTCAAGGCAAAAAGAGCCTGAATGTCAAATGGATGTAAAGGAAGAATCAAGGAAAGATGGAAAGATCGGGCTACAGCACACCGTTTAGCTCAGAGCTTGCCTCAGCGCACCAGGTATCGCTTGGTAGCGCCGGCTCGCAGTCGAGACCGCCACGCGTTGTACTCTGCCTCGAACTTTAGCAGGTAGACCTGCTGAGTGACGAAGTGCGAGACCTCGGCAAGGTCACGACCGCCGAACACCTGGTTCTTGTTTTTTTCGTAGTAATTGCGCTCTTCTTCTTCAGTGATCTTGGGGTCCACTGCCAGGTCGATGGCGGCCTCTAGGAGCACGCCCTCCTGAAAGTAGTCCAGCAGGGTGGCGTCGGTGAGACCCCAGGCTTGCCGAAATGCGCGTGCATCTGCTGCGCTCTCGAACGAGGCCTCGAATGCGTCCAGCCGCTTGCTGGCTTCGACCTCATTGTCCAGCATGACTGTGCGTGTGACGGGTTGCTGCCTCAAAATTTCCCGGAAGATGAGAGCCTCTAGAGGTTCACTGGACTCGGTGAGGAGGCGCCCGAAGAGGCTAGGCTCTGCACTCTGGGCGACCTGATTGCGAATGGCCCCCTCGAGTGCGACTTGGGATGCTGAGATGGGGGTCTGGTTGACCGTGGCTACCACCTGGTCGACGAGAACCCCAGCCTCTTCTACCGCTTGCTTTGGCGCACCGACCACTGTGGCTGGTACGAGCACTAGTAGCGCTACGAGGGCGGTGGATCTCATGGGTTTCATCTCTCGGGTCAGCTTCCCGCGGATGTGATGCCGTAGATGTGATCGAGCACAATCATCACCGTGTTTGCCCAGGCATGAAAGAGTGTTGCCGCGAGGACATTGCCTGTGCGAGCTCTTAGCCAGCCAAAGAGTAGCGCTGGAAACAGAATAAATGGCTGCCAGAGGCGCGGCTCGACCAGCGCGTGTCCCAGAGTGAAGAGCACGGCGACCACTGGGAGGCTCCAGCCAAACTTGGCTCCGAACAACTGAAAGCGGTCGGGGCGGAACACGGAATCGAGTCGTGTCTGCATGTAGCCCCGGTAGAAGTACTCTTCCGCGTAGCCGACGCAAATCAACTGGTAGAGGATGATCAGAGCGAGGTCGGGAGGAAAGCCGCGCACCGCAAAGTCGGGGTGGAATCGCGGATAGGGGCCCCACATTCCAAGGACATCGACGAGGAGCCAATGGAGAGTCTCCGACTCTTGGGCCAGGCTCAGAAGTTCGATTGTGAACCGGTTGAAGCCCCAGCTTTGCCAGAGGTGATAGCCGGGAATGAATACGGGGTAGATGAGCAGGACGACAATGCCCCACCAAAGAAGCGGGGTGCGTAGCTGGGGAGCTTGGAAGCTGAACTCTCGACCACCCAGAAGGGGTATGCGCCGCAGCCGAATGATGGGTCCTTCCGGATACAGCACGTCCCCTGGAACGCGATAGTTTCTAAAGCGCTCCGCAACGACCGGTGTGTAGAAGAACACCAGCGCCACTAGCACCAGCCAGTCTGCGGCGAGGTTCCAACCGTTGACGGCTTCTTTGATGAGCCGAATGACGAAGCACGAGCCCAGGTAGAGGACGAGCACCTCCACGGCAACGGATCGGCCGGTGAGGGTCGCCGTGGGAGCGCCCAGGGGCTCGGGTGCTTGCTGGGGAGGGCTGCCCTCGGCGCTCAAGACCAGGTTCTCAGGGCGCTGTTAGCTGTCAGAGGGCGGCGCTAGGGCCTCGTTGAGCGAGCCGGATCGGAACCCACGGAGGTCGACGGTGACGTGTTGGAACCCGACGGACCGGCAGGTATCGACGACTTGGTTTCGAATCGCCTCTTCGACCAGCCGGGGCAGGTCCGCGGGCATCACCTCGATGCGGCAGAGGTCATCGTGATAGCGCACCCGGTACTGGCGGAAGCCGAGTTCTTTGAGCAGGTGTTCGACGCTGCCGACCATTGTGAGGCGCTCCTTGGTGATTTGCGTGCCGTAGGGGAAGCGAGAGGACAGACAGGCAAAGGCCGGCTTGTCCCAGACGTCGAGCCCAAGGGCGTGGGCGACGGCTCGGGTGTCCGCCTTGTTCATGTCGGCTTCCACGAGGGGATGGACCACCGTGTGCTCTTTAGCGGCAATGAGCCCTGGTCTGTGGTCGCCGAGATCGTCCGTGTTTACTCCGTCGGCAACTCTCCCATAGCCGAGACGGAGCGCGTGCTCCCGGGCGACTGAGTAGAGCTCTGTCTTGCAGAAGTAGCAACGATTGGTTGGATTGGTGAAGAAGCCAGGGACGCTCATCTCATCCGTTGTCACGAAGAGGTGCTCTGCCCCGATCCTGGCAGCGAGACGTTCGCATTCCAGCCGTTCGCTGTCGGGCAGCGTGTCTGAGACAGCGGTGAGTGCGAGTACATCTTCACCCCGCTCCTGTACGGCCACTTGGAGCACTACCGCTGAGTCCACGCCACCGGAAAAAGCGACCACCCAGCGGTCACTGTCGTGGAACACTTGTCGGAGTCGCTGGAGTCGCGGACGCCACCTTTGCTCGGTGGAGATCACCAAGCTGGGATCAGCTCCGGCCACGGCGGGGCGGGAGGGGGACACGACGATGGGAAGCGCAGACGGCATGCTGCGTCACTATAAGGCCTGGCTTCCTGCTTCGGAAGTGCAACGGAGACCTGGAGACATGGCGAGAATACAGACCCCTGTTCCGGTTCCACCTCCGTTCTCTCTGGAGCAGGTCGTCTTTGCCCACGGATGGTGGGAAGTTTGTCCTTTTCAGTGGCTTGCTGACGAGGGCCGCTTGATGCGATTGGACCAGATCTCGGGGCAGCTGCGTGTGGCTTCGGTGGTTCAGGCAAAACCCGAGGAGCTCGTGGTGGAGCATGACTCGGACGACCTATCGGCCGTGGATCGTATGCGTACCGTGCTGTCTTTGGACGTCCTGGGAGTCGATGAGTTCCAACGAAGCTGTGACGGGCACCCGACTCTGGCTTGGGTACACGAGACCGGCGCTGGTCGCTTTCTGAGGGGTGTCGATGCGTGGGAGGATGCGTCGAAGGCGGTTTGTTTCACCAACCTGAAGTGGGCCCAGGCTGTGCGGTGTCTGAACGCGCTGAGTGAAGCTGGGCCAAAGCATCAAGGCCTGCACTGCTGGCCCACGCCCGACGAGTTTGTGGAGCGTGGCGAGAGGTGGCTGCGCGCTCATGGACGAATTGGCTATCGGGCTCGCTTTCTTCATGCGCTGGCCGAGCAGTTTCGAGATGGAGTGCATCGGAGGGAGCAGGTCGCCCGCTCGGACTTTCGGGCGATGCCTGGCATTGGCCCCGCCACAGCAGCGTATTTGGCTGGCATGTGGGGTGACTGGACAGTCTTGTCATTCGATAGCTCGATTCGGGCGTGCTTGCGGGAGCGCGATGGGCTTGTCGCGCCGACCCGAGAAGATGCGGAAGTCCGGTACGGTTATTTTGGCGATTTTCAGGGTCTTGCCTGCCTCCTGGATGCATCGGGTTGGCGCCGTGGGTTCAGCTGAGGGTCCTCCGGTTGTCCGCCCCCCCCTTGACCGCGCCCGGTCCGCTCGGAAGACTCTCCGCAACTGTTGCCGCCTGCGACCTGTTCGCGGGCGGCTGACGCGAGGAAATCTCTGTTGAGCAATGACGCCTTTGTGAGCAGTACCCGGGAGATCCGGGCCCCTCTTCCCCATGTCCGCAGCCTGGCGATTCGCCTAGAGACCGTCATGAGTTGGATCTGGGCGCCGGCGCAGGTCGCGGATCCGGCTGCCAGCCGAGATCTTCCCAACGGCACGAGACAGCTGATTGTCCGGGACGGTGACAAGCTGCGCACGCGGGTAGCGGAGCAGGAAGAACGCAGGGTAGTCATTGAGGCTGTGTATCAGCCCCGCAACACGGATGTGCCCGGTCGTGAGCTTCGATACGAGTTGAACTTGGAGGTCGGCGCTGGCACGACTATGGCGACCTTGTCGCTCCACTTCGCCGAGCCGCCGTCCGAGAACCCTGGTGAAATCCGACGCTGGACCCGGAATCTTCGTCAGTGTCTGGATCGTCTGGATGAATTGGCCGCCGGCGAAGTGAACGAGGCCCAAGGCGCTGAGGGCGACGCCTGAGAACTCACCCATGGGGCTAGCGGTCTCCGGCGTCCTGGAGACTCTATTTGGGCAAGCGTCGCCCCCCCAGGGCTAGGTCGAACATCCAATCGGGCATGGCGCGTAGCAGGCGCATCGCTCCGACCATCTGCCATGGGAAGTTAATCTCCCGCTTGCGTCGCCGTAGCCCTCGCTCCAGGATCGTTGCGGCCCGCTCAGAACTCATCATGAACGGCATGGGGAATCGATTCCTGTCCGTCATCGGCGTGGCTACGAAGCCTGGGTGAATCGTCGTGACGGCGATCCCTCGTCCCTTGAGGTCGAGCCTCAGGGATTCGAGATAGCAGCTGAGCCCCGCCTTGCTTGCGCAATAGGGGGCGGATCCGGGGAGTCCTCGGAATCCGGCAATGGAGGACACGGCAGCGATGTGCCCCTCCCCTCGCTCGAGCATCTGGGGCAGGACAGCGGCGAACAGGTTGGCGGCGCCCTCGAGGTTGATGCGAAAAACTCGCTGCACCAAGCTGCTGTCTCCCATTCGATGAACGGGTAGTGGGTCGGCGATACCAGCGTTTGCAATGGCCAGGTCGATGGGACCAAATTGTCTTTCCACTTGGCCAATAGAGCGGCGGACCGACTCGTCGTCGACGACGTCGCAGGGCAAGACCTCGGCCTCTCCGCCGGCGTTCCGTACCTGGTTCGCCACCTCCTCCAGTTGCTCAGCGCGTCGGGCCATGAGCCCAATGCGGGCGTTCCAGTGGCGTGCAAGAGTGACGGCTAGCTGGGCGCCGATTCCCGAGCTAGCACCCGTGATGACAATCACCTTGCCGGGGCTGTGCTTCGTGGCGGATTGCTGCGGGATATTCGAAGAAGTGTGGATCTCGCTCATGCATGGGTAGATACCATGCCCTCGGTTCATCTATCTTCCGCCGATGTTCCACACGCGCATTGCTTCTGGCCCGCTGAACAGGGCGCTCGTCTTAGAGAACCCAGACCCGATCCTCGATGAGGAACTGCGAGCCTGTGGATGGGACGTAGTCCGCGTGCCCACGACACCGGATCGTCAGGCCCTGACGGCTCTCCTGCAGCAGCATCGGCCGCACGCCCTCTTCAAGAGATCCCGTGTGGAGATTGATGCGTCGGTTCTGGAGCACGCGCCGGACTTATTTGCTGTGATGCTGTGTTGCATTGGTGACGACTCAGTGGACAAGCAGGCAGCTGCTGCCGCGGGAGTGCTGGTGCTCAACGATCCTCGCTCCAACGGCCGCTCCGTGGCTGAGTTGGTGTTGGGGCACATCCTCATGGGAGCTCGCCGGATTCCTGACGCATGGGCGGAGACCCGAGGTGGCCACTGGGACAAGAGCTCCTCGGGTCGATTCGAGGTGAAAGGACGGCGGTTGGGGATCTTCGGGCTGGGGAACATTGGCAAGCAGGTGGCGCGTTTGGCCGAGTCCCTGGGCATGGAGATCCTGTTTTACGACAACGATGAGGTTGCGCTTGCTGTTGGGGAGACGATGGACTGGCAGATGGCCGACACGCCTGAGGAGCTGTTTGCCAACTCGGATGTGGTCACGGTTCACGTGAGCGCAGAGGATCGTCGGGGCCGCACGAACAGGGGGCTTGTCGTTCGCGATCTGCTGGCGTCACTGGGACGAGAACGCCCTGAGGACTCGCCTCGCGTGTTCATCAACCTCTCTCGGGGGTTCTTGTTGGATCCGGCCACGCTTCTCGACGCTGTGAAGGTCGGCTCCGTGCGTCAGGCCTTCATCGACGTGTTCCTGGATGAGCCTGCTGGCCGAGGAAGTTGGAGCAACCCGTTTGTGGATGAGCCCCGGATCCATTGCACGCCCCACATCGGCGCCGCCACCCAGGATGCCCAGCCGCGCATCGGTCGCAAAATGGCTCGCACGGCCCGCTTGTTCAGCGACAAGGGGACGGTGGAGGATTGCGTTTTCGCTCCGAGGCAGCGCATCGATGTGGCCCGATCGGCGCAATCGTCCCACGTTCTGGCAGTGGTTCACTCGGACGATCGGGGAACGAAGAAGGCGGTGGATGACGCCATCTACGCCGCAGGGGCAAGCAACCTCCAGTCTGCGCACCGGGATTTTCCCCGCTACGGCATCGCCTACGACTTGTCGGTATTGGACAGGCCTCTTGGGGCTGATGAGGTGCGTTCGTTGATCCAGGATGCCCAGCAGATCACAGGTCGGGAGGATGCCATACGGGCTGTCCGACAGATTGTCCTTTGAACCATGTCGCCCTACGCTCTTATCGGATCATGATCACCAGCTTGCTTCGCATATTCTCTGTCGTTCTTGCCTCGGCCCTCTTGTTTGGGCTCGTCGGCTCGTTTGCGGGATGTCGGGAAAAGGGCGATGACGATGACAGCGGCGATGATGACGATAGCGCGGACGCGGAGGCCGATCGTTCGGTACCGGTTCGAGTGGCTACAGTCGAGAAAGGGGCGGTGGAGCGCACGATTCCCTCGTCGGGTGCAGTGGAGAGCGAGGCCCGCGCTGACGTCGTTGTGGAGACCCAGGGAATCGTGGAACAACTCTTGGTTGAGGAGGGGGCCACCGTCTCCACGGGTGCGGTGCTTGCAGTCCTGCACAACCCCGAGATGCGAGGTGAGCTCGACAAGGCGGAGGCCTCGTATCGCCGCAGCAAGGAAGGGTTCGACGCGGTCCAGGCGCTATTCAAGCAAGGGTTCGTCTCCCGCAATGAGTACGAAGAGACCGCGCTCTCCTTCGACACGACTCGTCTCACTGTTCAGCAGGTGCGTGACCGATTCGCGTCGCTTCGGATCTCGAGCCCTATCGATGGCACCGTCAGCCTGCGCGATCTTCGCTTTGGAGAGGTGGCGGCTCCGGGGCGGCTGGCGTTCCAGGTGGTAGATCTGTCCCGCCTCAAGCTCGACCTCAATCTTCCGGAGAAAGATCTATCGCTGGTCAAGGTGGGGCAATTGGCGCGAATTCACAGTGAGGTCTTAGAGGACGTCGAGGCGACGGGGAGAGTTCTTCGAATCAGTCCTGTGGTGTCACCTCAATCGGGAACGGTCAAGGTGACTATCGCCATTGATCGAGAGGCTACGCTCCTCCGGCCGGGCATGTTCGTCCATGTGGATGTCGTGGTCGATACCAGGGAAGCTGCCCTGCTCTTGCCCAAGAGCGCGGTGTTGTACGAACAGGGAGAACCCCTCGCCTTCGTTGTGGAGGATGGCCAGGCTGTGCGCCGCAAGCTGGATCTGGGTTACTCCAGTCGGGACCAGGTTGAGGCGAAGAGCGGACTCAAGGAGGGTGATGTCCTCGTGGTGGTCGGTCAGGGGCTGCTTCGTGACGGAGGGAAAGTCAGGGTTGTGGAGGATCCTGTCGAGCCCTCGGTGACCGCAGGTTCCGCTGCCACCCAAGACGCGGCAGAGACGTCGCTATAATCGCTCCGTGACCGACAACGAACAGGCCATTGTGCCGCCCGCGATGATTACTGACGGCCAGCTGGATGCTCCAGGCTTGGGGCAGGTCGTGTGGATCACTGATGTGGGGCACTTTCGACAGAGGAATGAAGACCGGCTTTTGGTGAAGAGTCTGTGGGGCGGTGAGTTCCTCCTCCTGCTCGTTGCAGATGGCGCGGGGGGGCACGAGAGCGGAGATCGGGCTGCGGAGGAGGCGATTGCAACCTTCGATGGATTCTTCTCCACTGCGGAGGAGGTGCCTGGCGGTGACCCATTGACCTGGCTCCGAGAGGTCATGTTGTTGGCCCATGAGCGGGTCAAGGGCTTGGCCACTGGTGGGATTCGACCGCCTGCATCGACGATCGTGGGGCTTCTCGTTGAGCGAGCCAGCCTGTGTGGTTGGCGATTTCACATTGGAGACAGTCGCCTCTACGGCTGCGCTTTGGCTGGCGAGGTGACCTCTTGGACTCGTGACCACAACATCCTCA